>CAZMCT010000030.1:7775-32322 GCA_964564785.1 uncultured Planctomycetales bacterium | reverse complement strand
CGGCTGCGCCGCTTGGACCGTGCCACCCCGGGCGACCCTCATCGCGGGCGATCGCGCGTGGCAGCCTGCTAGCGCGGTAGCCGCGACAGACCGCGGTTTGACGACTCCCGGCTGGCAGCCTAGCATGAAAGATTCCGGTGCGTCGCCCCCATCGTCTAGAGGCCTAGGACACCGGCTTTTCAAGCCGGCGACCGGGGTTCGAATCCCCGTGGGGGCGTTTGCGCCGGCCCGCGGGGGACGTATTCCCGATTCCGACCCGTGCGATATTTTCGGGCGAATGCTCATCCGCCGGATGGTTCCTGCTCCCTTGAGCCGTTGAACTTCATCGAGGACGCTTGGCGGCAAAAGGGGCCGGCACCGCAGGGGTGGCGGTTGTCGCGACCGGGATGGTGTGTTGGCGCGGAGCCAACCCCCGCTCTCAACGAGCTGCTCGAGCGCGGCCGTGGTGTCGTTTTCATCCAGTGGCGAGGCGGACGGCGATGCTCGGGGGCTTGCGACGTGGGGTCGACCGCGCGAGCGAGCCGCTTACGGAACGTGTGGCAGGGCCGACGGATCATGGGGAAATCCAGCGTAAATGTATTTTCAACACAGAGAAACCACGTATGCGACGAGGTCCGATTGCGCTACGTCCCAATTGGCACGACGGCGCTTTGGTGGTGGCGCAGCGGTACGCGGGCGTTGAGTGGAGGTCGCTGCGGGGTCCGCGCGGGGAGGCACCGTACGCATCGACACTTGAATGCGCGGCAGTTGACAAGGGTGCCGAGCATGTAGGCGTTGCGTGCTGTTGTTATAGGCCGGGAACAGACCTCGACGCTGAAATCTGGCGCGGTTTGTTCGCCGCTTCGAGCGGCAGGACGGACACTCGAACTCGCGCCGACTCGAGGCCACCCGTTCGGCACCTCGGCAATATGCGGGAAAGTAGGTAGGCCGGAGTTCGAGAAAAGGCTTGCATCCGGCGGCATGGAAGGTACACTATGGTTGAGCCAGGAGGTAGACTATAGGGATGCGAGGAATCTGAAATGTGGGGGCGCACCGTGCGGGGCGGTCTCTAAGAAAGGTTTTTGCAAGCGTCTTGGGAGGGTAGCCTCTGTTTCGCTTGCCGCTCCAGTAAGTGGAACCCCCCAGGTGTGCATAAGGTGTAGGGGGTAGGGACGCCCACGCCTTATCAGATAAGGAAACGGGCGCGCCGACGTTTGCGCGACCTCAAAGCGGCGGCTGGTCACGCGGGGACCCTGTCGGCCGGGAAGGCAGTCGCCTAATCGACGGGGACGGAGTCTGCGCCCGCAGATCGAGTCTGTCGGTCGCACGTTACCGACACGATTCGGACGCACCGTTCGGCAGAGCTGATGCGGGTGAGGGTGTGTGTGCATGAGGCGAGCCAGTTATCGAGCGCGCCGTTCACGGGCGCGGCACGCAGTCGGATCTGACGAGGATGTCGCAAGTGTCACCAGAAGCCGCCTGGCCGGAATCGAAGCCGCCGGCTCACGCGCCGCACCTGATCCCGGGCGCGACGAGCGAGACTGTGCAGCAGGGGCGCCGGCCGATGCGGCGTGACGAGCGTGAGCCGCGCCGCGTCCGCCGGCCCGTAGCCGAAGACGGCGTGAACGGGGAGGCCCCGGTCGTGTTCGTGGTGCACAGTGATTCGGGGCTGCGGCAATGCATTCGGGAGCTGGTCGAGTCGTCGGGACTGAAGGTTCGGGCGTACGCGGACGCCGCGTCATTCCTGAGCGAGCTGCCGGTGGACCAGGCGGGCTGCGTAGTGGTCGGGCCGCAGATGTGCTCGATGAGCGCCAGCGAGCTACAGGGCGAACTGAGCACCCGCGGCGCGGGCCTGCCGATGATCCTGACGGCCGACGGGGGCGATCTGTCCGCGGCGGTCAGGGCGCTGAAAGCCGGCGTGATGGACGTGATCGAGGCTCGGCTGCTCGGCCAGCAGATGATGCCCGCCATTCTGCGTGCGATTGCGGCGGACCTCGGGCGGCGCTCGCAGCGGCTGGAACGTGACGCGGTGCAGGCGCGCTACGCGCAGTTGACGCCGCGTGAACGCCAGGTGGCGCGGCTGGTGGTGGCCGGCTCGTCCACGCACGCGATCGCCCGCGAGCTGGGGATCAGCGAGAAGACGGTGGAGATTCACCGCTCGCACATCAATCAGAAGATGCGTGTGCGGAACGCGGTCGAGTTGACGCGGATGATGATGCAGAGCACCGGCTGACAGGCCGCCAGTGACCGAGAGGATGGATGGCATGAACGATCGGGGCGTGCAAGTGGATTTGCGGTCGGAGGAAGAGGCGGCGTTCGCTGAGATGCCGGCGGACGTGCGGGCCCCTGAGGAGGGGGCGCTTCTGGCGTCGGCGGCGGCCGACCGCGGCACGTGGATCGCGCGGTGTCCGGGCCGCTGGTGGGTGCTGCACACCCGGGCGCGGAACGAGAAGCGCGTCGCGAGCGCACTGGCCGAGCGTGGCATCGCACATTATCTGCCGCTGGTGAGCGTGCACCACACGTACGCGAAGCGCAAGGCGACGTTCCAGGTGCCGTTGTTTCCGGGCTACGTGTTCCTATGCGGCGATCACGGGGAGTGCGAGCACGCCCGACGGACGAACCGAATCGCGAAGATCCTGCCGGTCGAGGACCAGGCCGGATTGCGCCGCGAGCTACAACACATTTGCTGCGTGGTCGAGCGTGGGGCGAACGTGGAGCTGTTTCCGGCGCTACAGGCCGGCCAGCGCTGCCGGATCACACACGGGGCCCTGAAGGACGTGGAAGGCGTGGTGATCCGGCAAGGCGGGCGCTGCCGGATGTACCTGAGCGTGTCGACGCTCGGGCAGTCCGCGGTGGTCGAGGTGGACGCCGCTTTGCTCGAAGTGGTCGCGTGAGTCCTCGGGCCGGCGTGGGCGGCGCCGCTCGTGCGCGGGCCGGCGCTCTCCGGGGTGACACGAAGCGTGCGTGATTGGGGGTCGGTATGAACATCGATGTCAAGTCATTATCAGCCTCGTCCCGCGTCCGGCCTGACCAGGCTCACGAGGTGCGGTCGGCGTGTCGGGGCGCAGCCGAGTGGGAGCCCAACGCGGGCGGCGATGGTGAGGAGCGCGGGGCGACGTTGAAACGGAAACGATGCGAAAACTGCAACGCGGTGTCGCGCGTGCTGATTCTGGACGGGTACGCGCGGGGGCAGCCGGTCCTGCGGCGTCTCTGTCTCGATTGTGCGGCGCGCGCGGCACCGAAGCGGGCGGCCTGCGGCGGCGAGCGGGCGCGTGTCACATGGCACGCACTGGTGTCGCTCGCGGGTTTCGTCCTGTGCGTCGTGGGGCTGGCGGGCGACTGGCTGGTTCCCGGGGGACATGCGGGGTTCGGCTGGCACCAACAGATGGGCGCGGTCACGGGCGTCCTGCTGATCCTGGTCGGGCTGCTCCTGCGGGCGGACGTGATCGCCCTCGCGGGTGCGTTTCTGCTCGGGGCTGCGCTGTGCAGCGACTGGTTCGGTCTGACCCGCGGGCCGGGGATCGGCTGGAAGCAGCAGTACATGGCGGGCGCGGGCGTACTTTGCCTGCTGTTTGGGGGCCTGGTCCGCCTCGCCTTCTACGTTCGACGCACGCGGCTCGCCCGCGGCCCGGCGGCCGAGCGGCAGGGCCGGGGCGCGGCAGGTGCAGCCGCGGCGGTCGATGATGAGCTCTCGGCCTCCGGCGCTGCGGCGATCACGACCGGATGACGGCCGGCATCATTCTCGCGGGTTCGCACGTGTGGCGCGAGAACGCCCTGGCGGCATTGTGCCCGCGGGCGCTGCTGCCGGTGGCAAACGCCCCGCTCATCACATACACGCTGGCTTGGCTGCGGGAGGCGAACATCACGCGGGTGGTGATTTGTGCGAACGAGGACGGGCACAGCTTGCAGGCTTTCCTGCGCGACGGCCAAGCTGCGGGACTCGACCTGGATTACTACGAAGACCGGGTCCCACGCGGGCCGGCCGGCTGTATTCGCGATGCGGCGCATCTGGCGGGGGCCGAGCAGGTCGTCGTCGTGGATGGGTCGATCATTCCCGGGGTCGAATTGCGGGCGCTGCTGGAATGGCACGCGCGGCAGCAGGCCGCGGCCACGGTGGTCGTGCATCGCAAGGCGGCCGCGTCGGGCGATTCGGAGCCTTGGCTGGACCCGGTCGGGATCTACGTCTTTACGAGTCGGGCGCTCGAGGCGGTGTCGGCGACCGGATTTCAGGACTTGAAAGAGACGTTGCTGCCCGGCCTGCACCGGGGCAGCGCCCGTGTTTTGACGTACGCGTCCGAGCGGCCGTCGCCACGGGTGCGCGGTCTGGCTTCGTACCTCGCTTTACAGGCGGCGGTGCTCGGTCGCATCGGCGCGGGCGAACTGCACGTGGAAGGTTACCACTGGCGGAACGGCACGTACCTGGTGCCGACCGCGCGTGTGTCGCCCGGCGCCCGCGTCATCGGTCCGGTGATGATCGGCCCGGAGAGCGTGGTGGAAGATGGCGCGATCGTGATCGGTCCGACCGTGGTCGGGAGCCAATGCGTGCTGAAAGCCGGATCGGTAGTGACGAACTCGGTGCTTTGGGACCGCAGCGTGATTCATGAGCGAGCGGGTCTGGGGGGCTGCCTGGTGACGACGGGTGTATCGCTGGCCGCGGGCGCAATGCGGCATGGCGAGACCTGTTCGAATAGTAGCAGAGTGCGAGCATGCGAGACGCATCGTGAGGAGCCGCGCGTTGAGCACTGATCCGAGTACACCACAGCCGCTGTCGCGGGTCGGCGCGGGAGCGTCCGCACCGGCCGGCGCCGCGTACGCAGACTTTTCGGCGTCGCTGGAGGTCGATGCGCCCCTCGCGGGGCCGGGGACAGCCCGCGCGGTGCGGCCGTTCTCGCCTTGGATGCTCTGGGGTTACCGCTGGAGCATCCTGGGCGTGTTCCTGCTCGTGTCCGCGCTGGCCGTGTCGGGGATCTGGCTGCTGCGCGTGCCGCAGTACCAGGCCAGCGCGTTCATCGAGGTTTCGCCAGTCATTCCGCAGTTGCTGGCCGGCAAGAGCGACATGGTGCCGCTGTACGAGAGCTACCGCGGCAGCCAGGCCGATTTCATCCGGAATCCGGTTGTGCTCAACGGCGTGCTCGACGACGCCGCGGTGCGTGAAACGCGCTGGTATCGGAACGAGCCGGCCTCGCCGCTCGAATCGCTGCTCGAGCGGGCCCGGCTGCGGCCGAACTTGCCCCCGCTGGATCGGCTGACGCAGACCCTCGAAGCGCACGCGCCCAAGGGCAAGCAGCTCATCGTCGTATCGATGAAGACGCCGACACCGGGCGAGGCCAAGCTGATCGTCGACAAGGTGCTGGAGCACTACGTGCGGTTCACCAACGAGCGGGCGTCCAGCAGTGAAAACGAGCTGATGGGCAAGCTCCGCAAGGAGATCGGCGATCGTGAGATCGAGCTGCGGGGGTTGGAGGAGACGACGGCGCAGCTCCGCCACAACCTCGGCACGGGAGCGCCTGAGGACCTGGTGCGCGAGCGGGCCCTGATGATCCTGCGACTCGAGGCGACGATCGAGGGCCTCAAGACCGACCTCCAGGTGGCACAACGCACGCTCGCGGCCGTGCCCGCCCGGAACGCGGAGGACGCGGCGCCGCCCGGCCCCGACGCGGCCGGGGAAGCTGCCGCCGTGGTGGGCGAGGAGTTGCCGGCGGCGACCCAGGCGACGACCCAGCCCGGGCAGGGGCTGCGCTACGCGCTGGACCCGCGCTGGCAGCAGCTGAACGACCGGCTGACCGCGGCCCGCTCGGAGGCGGAGCGGCGGGAAGCCCGCTTTGGCGAGTCCGACCCGCGGCTGGTGGACCTGCGCCGCCTGCGGGACGACGCCGAAGCGCAGCTGCGGGCGTGGGAGGCCCAGCTGGACCAGCTCGGGCCCAGCCGCCCGCTGGACAGCGGCGCGCGGGCGATGGGCGAGACCGTGGAGCAAATGACCGTGCGGCTCGAGCTGCTGACGCGTCAGCTCGAGGAGGAGCGAAGCAAGGCCCAGGTGTTCTTCAGCGAGGCGGAGAAGCTGGCCCAGAAGACGGCCGCGCGGATGAAGACCGAAGAGATGCGGCAGCAGCTCGAGCGGCGGCTCGAGGAAATGCGGATGAACCGCGAAGTGGCGGGCCTGGTGCGGACGTTCCCGGCCACGGAGCCCAGCGAGCCGCAGGACGACAAGCGCGAGAAGTTCACCATTGCGGCGGTGATCGGAGCCCTGGGACTGAGTGTCGGGCTGGCATTCCTGCGGATCCGGCTGAGCCCCACGGTCGACCGGGCCGTCGAGATTGCGCAGCCGCTCCAGGGGGCATTCCTCGGTTATCTGCCGCTGGAGCGCGATGCGCGGGCGGTCGGACCGGAGCCGTCGGCCGCGTGCCTCGAATCCGTGCGGGTGATCCGAACGGCGCTGTTGACGCGTATGGGTGGCGGCCGCGGCGCGATCGTGCAGATCACGAGCGCGACGTTGGGTTCGGGCAAGAGCACACTGGCGGCGCTGCTGGCCCGCAGCCTCGCGCAGAGCGGTCATCGGGTGCTGCTGGTCGACACCGACATGCGTCGGCCGAGCGTGGCCGCACATTTCGCGATCGATGCGCAGCCGGGCCTGCGCGAGGTTCTGGCGGACGGCGAGGCGGTCGGCATTACGCGGCTCGCGGATGTCGCGGGGCTGAGCGTGCTCCCGGCGGGCACGGCCGCGCGCTACGAAGACCGCGAGCTGATGGCCAACGGCGTATTCTCCTCGCTGCTGGAGAGGTGGCGTACGGAGTACGACTTCATTCTGCTGGACAGCGCGCCGCTGCTCGGGCTGGCGGACGCGGCGATCCTGGCGGGGCGCGCGGATGGCACGATTCTCGTCGTCCGCGAGCGGCACTGCCGGCGCAGCGCCGTGCTCGAGGCGCTGACGCTGCTGCGGGCCACGGGCGGCCGGCTGCTGGGCACGGTGTTCGTGGGCTCGGCCGGCCGCGAGAGCTATGGGTACGGCTACGGCTATGGGAGCGAGCCGGGGGCGTCTGCTCCGCCGGTGTCCCCGCCGGCGCCGAGCGCTGCGGCGCCGGCCGACGATGTTGCGAGGTCCGGGTAGTGGCCACGACGGTCATCGTGATTGATTGGCGCGCCCGATTCGGCGGCGTGGCCTCGGCGGCGCCGTCGCTGCTGGACCTACCGCTCGGGGCCGAGACGCTTGCGGGCGCGCTGCGCCGCGAGCTGGCGGCGGCCAATGTCGATTCGTGGGTTGTGGCGCTGAACGAATCGGCCGATGCGGATGACCGCCGGGCGGTCGAGGCTTCAGTGGCCAAGGCGTCCATCCTGGAACCCGCCGGCTTCGGTCGGTTCTTGGACACGTACGAGCCGGCTGACTGGCTGCTGTTCGTCGATGCCCGGCGCTTGCCGCGCGGGGACCTCGGGCGCCTGCTGCCGCGAAACGGCGAGCCGGCCCGCCCGGAGGCGCTGCACCTGGTACACCGCCAGCGGAACGCAGACGGCACGCGCGAGCGCGTCGTTTGCGATGCCGAGGACCATGTGCGCGTGATTCAGCGGCTGTACGAAGGGAGGACGCATCTCAACACGGCCGCGGTGAGCTGCACGCTCATCTCGGTCGCCATGGCCCGGCACCTGCAACGTGGCGATCTGTTCTCGCCGGAGCGGATGCGCACGCGTTTGGCTGCGTCGGGCGTGCCCGGCCGCGACGTGACGGCGGTCGGCCCCGCGTTGGATCTCCTGCAACCGCAGGACCTGCTCGCGCTGAGCGAGTCGGTCACGTTTGCGGCGCTGCGCGGTCCGGCGCCCAGCGGCTTCAGCGAGTACGCGCCCGGCGTTCTGGTCGGCGCCCGCTGCCGGATCCACCCTGGCAGCCGCATGTACGGACCGGTCATTGTGCACGACGACGTGGTCATTGATGTCGATGCGGTCGTGATCGGCCCGGCCGTGCTGGGGACCGGCGTGCGCGTCGGCCGACAAGCACTGGTCTCACAGAGTCTCATCGCGGCCGAGGTGCGTATTCGCGCGGGCGCCAGTGTGGTGAACCGCGTGCTGGTGGACGGCATGGACAGCGCGTCCGTGGCCGAGCCGCCCGCGCCGAGTGCGCGGGCGCACGAGCTGTTTGCGCCCGAGGCGGGCAGTAGCGCCCGTGCGGTGCCGCTCCACCGGGCGGCCAGCCGCCACCCGGCGGCGCTGGCCAAGCGGGTCTTCGACGCGGTGCTCGCGCTGGCAGGACTGCTCCTCCTGTCGCCGCTCCTGGTGGTGGTGGCGGCGCTGATCAAGCTGACGTCGCGCGGCCCGGTGCTGTTCAGCCATGAGCGCGAGGGGCGCGGCGGCCGGGTCTTTCGGTGCTGGAAGTTCCGGACCATGGTGCACGGGGCCCACGCGCTGCAACGGGCGCTGTACCGCGAGAATCTGGTGGACGGGCCGCAGTTCAAGCTGCCGCGCGACCCGCGCGTCACCCGGCTGGGGCACTGGCTGCGCCTCACCAACATCGACGAGCTGCCGCAGCTCTACAACGTGCTGCGGGGCGAGATGAGCCTGATCGGCCCGCGGCCGTCGCCGTTCCGCGAGAACCAGATCTGCGTGCCGTGGCGCGAGGCCCGGCTGGCGGTGCGGCCGGGGATCACCGGGCTGTGGCAGGTGTGTCGGGCGGACCGCTCGGCCGGCGACTTCCACCAGTGGATTCACATGGACCTGCTGTACGTCCGGCACTGGTCGCTGAGTCTCGACTTTCGCATCTTCCTGGCGACGCTGCTGACGCTCGGCGGCCGCTGGAGCGTGCCGCTGCGGTGGATGATCCCCGGGGGCGACCGCCGCGAGGCGCTTTTGCCGCCGACCGGTGCGGCGCAGGCGCCGCCGGCCGTGCGTTTCGAACACCCCGGTGGGCACGTGGTGCCCGCGCTGCCGGTCGTCGCCGCCTCGGATCGAGGTGAGCCCGATCGCCGCGTCGTCGTGCGGCGGTGAATGTCCGTTTCGGCCTGCGGACCGGCACGGCGGGACGAGGTTCCGAAGGCGGCCCGGCGGCCCTGGTTGTGCTACTTGTGCTCCACCGTCCACGAGAAGTCGAACTGGTCCCAGTCGGCCCGTTGCTCGTCCGGCTGCTGCGGGTTGTACTTCCGCGTGACGTAGTACAACAGCAGCGCGTCGCGGCCGCCGACGGCCACGCCCCCGTGCCACAGTCCTGCGGGGATGCGCAGGACGCCCGGCCGATGCTCGCCCAAGTAGACCGCGCGGCCCGCCTGCGACGGCACTTCGACCGGCACGAGCTGTTCGGCGCCGGCCGTCGGGCCCGCCAGGCGCAGTTCCGCAGTCATCGCTTTGGGCTCGGTGTTGTACAGCCCGATCTTCAGGTCGCCGCCCACGACCACCCAGTGATCATCCTGGAGCGCATGGCGATGCCAGGCTTTGACCGCGCCCGCGTACATCCGGGAGACGTTCACTTGTCCCGGGATCTCCGGCAGGTGGTCGAAGAGCGACATGAGCGAAGCGCCGCGGTCGTCACAATAGCTATGCATGGAGTCTCTCCTGACAGGCCGTTGAGAACGGGGACAGGCACCGCGGGAGTGGCTGTCGGCGCTACCGGGATGATGGATGGGCGCGGCGCCGGCCCCCTTTCTCAACGGGCTGCTGTCTGTGTCAGTCTAGCAGTGCCGAAGGCGTCGGCAAACCGGGGGCCCGTGCGAACGGGAGCGGTCTGGTGCGCCATGACGCGCGGGGCGTTCCGCCTGTCTTGCGCGGGAAAGGGAAAAACGCGATGAAAGGTGTAGTTCTGGCCGGCGGGCTCGGTACGCGGCTGTGGCCGCTGACGAAGATCACCAACAAGCACCTCTTGCCGGTGTACGACAAGCCCATGGTGTATTATCCCCTCCAGTGCCTGGTGAACGCGGGCATCCGCGACGTGCTGCTGGTGACCGGCGGGAACAACGCCGGCGACTTCCTGCGTCTGCTGGGCAACGGGAAAGAGATCGGACTGAAAGAGCTGCACTACACTTACCAAGAGGGCGAGGGCGGCATCGCCGACGCCCTGCGTCTGGCGGAGGATTTCGCCGACGGCGACAAGCTGGTGGTCATCCTCGGCGACAACATCATCGAGCGCGACATCCGGGCGGGCGTGGCGAACTTCTTCAGTCAGCCGCGCGGCGGCCGTATCTATCTCAAGGAGGTGCCGGATCCGGAACGTTTCGGCGTGGCGGTGTTCGACGGCGACCGGATCGTGCAGATCGAGGAGAAGCCCGCCGAACCGCGCAGCAACTACGCCGTGATCGGCATCTACATGTACGACGAGCAGGTCTTCGATTTCATCCGCGGGCTGAAGCCGTCGGAGCGCGGCGAGCTCGAGATCACGGACGTGAACAACTTCTACCTGGCGCAGGGCACGCTCGAATACGAGATTCTCGACGGCTGGTGGACGGACGCCGGCACCTTCGAGTCGCTGCTCAAAGCCACCAACCTGGTGGCCGCCGGGGGCGCCAACCACGTCGGCGGGCACCGTGGCGAGCGTGTCCCGCTGGCGGCGGGGCGTACGGCATGAAGCGCGTCCTGGTCACCGGAGCGGCCGGGTTCATCGGCGCCAACTTCGTGCGGCGCGTGCTGGCGCTGCGGCACGATTGGCAGGTCGTGGCCTACGATGTGCTGACGTACGCCGGGAACCTGGCGAACTTGGCCGGCCTGGCGGACACCGGGCGGTTCGAGTTCATCCGCGGCGACATCTGCGACCCGGACGCGGTGGCGGCGGCGTTGCAGCCGCCGGTCTGGGGCGTGGTCAATTTCGCGGCCGAGAGCCACGTTGATCGCAGCATTCACGGCGGAGCCGAGTTCGTCCAAACCAACATCGCCGGCACGCAGGTGCTGCTGGAGCAGTGTCGCCGGCAGGGCGTCGGGCGCTACCTCCAGGTCTCGACGGACGAGGTCTACGGTTCGCTCGGGCCCGAGGGCCGCTTCACCGAGGATTCGCCGCTCGCCCCGAACAGCCCCTACAGCGCGTCGAAGGCCGCGGCCGACCTGCTGGTGCGGGCGTACCACGTGACATACGGCCTGCCGGCGCTCGTCACCCGCTGCTCGAACAACTACGGGCCGTACCAGTTTCCCGAGAAGGTCATCCCGCTCTTCATCACCAACCTGATGGAGGGTCAGCCGGTGCCGCTCTACGGCGACGGGCTCAACGTCCGCGACTGGATCCACGTTCAGGACCACTGCGACGCGCTGCTGGCCGTGCTGGAGCGCGGCCGGCCGGGCGCGGTGTACAACATCGGCGGGGACAACGAGCTCACCAACGTCGAGCTGACGCGGCGGATCCTCCGCGAGTGCGGCCGCGACGAGTCGTTCATTCGTCCGGTGAAAGATCGGCCGGCCCACGATCGCCGCTACGCGGTCGATCATGGTCGGCTCACGCAGGAGTTGGGTTGGCGTCCACAGGTGCCGTTCGAAACCGGGTTGCGTGAAACCGTGGCGTGGTATCGGACGCACGAAACGTGGTGGCGCGAGATCAAGAGCGGGGCCTACCGGCAGTACTACGAGCGGCAGTACGGGGCCGGCGGCGTCAACGCCCCGCTGTAGCGCCATGCGCGTGCTGGTCATTGGCGGCAACGGACAGTTGGGCACCGACCTGCGGGCGGTGTGGGGACCGAACTGCGTCGGCGTGGACTGGCCCGAGTTCGACGTCACGCGAGCCGCGCAGGTCGACGCCGTGCTGGCGGAACACCGGCCGGGGGTGGTGATCAACTGCGCGGCCCGGACGAACGTGGACGAGTGCGAGGACGAACCGGAGACGGCGTTCGCGGTGAACGCCCTGGGAGCGCTGCACGTGGCGCGGGCCGCCGGGGCGGCCGGTGCGCTGCTGGTCTACGTCAGCACGGACTACGTGTTCGGCGCCGATGCGCAGCGCCGCGCGCCGTATACCGAGGATGATCGGCCCGGCCCGCTGAATGTCTACGGTGCCAGCAAGCTCGCGGGTGAACACCTGTCGGAGGCATACGGCGGCCGCACGCTCGTCGTGCGGACGTGCGGGCTATACGGGCACGCGGGTGCACGAGGCAAGGGCGGCAACTTCGTCGAGACCATGCTGCGGCTGGGACGCGAGGGTCGCCCGGTGCGTGTGGTGAATGACCAGCGGCTGTCGCCGACCTCGACGGTCGAGTGCGCAGCCAAGATCGCGGAGCTGGTGCGCTGCGGGGCGACCGGCCTGTACCACGTGGCCGCAGCCGACAGTTGCACCTGGTGCGAGTTCGCGGGTGCGATCTTCGA
Source organism: uncultured Planctomycetales bacterium (assembly GCA_964564785.1). Classification (GTDB taxonomy): domain Bacteria; phylum Planctomycetota; class Phycisphaerae; order UBA1845; family Fen-1342; genus CAZMCT01. The sequence goes on along the minus strand of CAZMCT010000030.1, from coordinate 20,097 downwards.
GCTTGCGGGCCTGCCGGTGCGGCCTGCGGCGATCTCCTCGGCCGAATACCCGGTGCGGGCCCGTCGGCCGGCCATGTCGGCTCTGAGTTCGCGGCGTCTGGCCGGGGCCGGCGTGTCGCCCTGCCGGCCGTGGCGGGCGATGTTGGCGGATTACCTCGTGACGCGGCCCGCGCGGCGGGCGCCCGACGCCCAGGTGGCCGGTGCATGAGCCGCAGAGGGAGTAAGTCGCGTGCGCGGGCGATGGTGGCGGCCGCGCCGATCGGCGGACGGCGGCGTGCGTCAAAGGGCGCCCCATTGACCGGATCTGAGGCCGTGAGCCCGCGGTGCGCGACGACGAGGCAGCGCTGGCCGCTGGTGGCGGCGGTGCTCGGATTGCTGGGCTGCCTGCTGTGGAGCTACTGGCCCACGCTGGTCGAGCTGGCCGAGTTCTGGGCCCGGAACCAGGACTACTCGAGCGGGGCCCTCGTTCCACCCGCGGTTCTGTACCTGGTCTGGCGGCAGCGAGCGGCGCTGCTGGCCCGGCCGGCGCAGCCGTGCTGGTGGGGCATGGGACTGCTGGCTTTGGCCGAGGTTCTGCGCCAACTGGGGATCTACTACGGCGTCGGGTCGGGTGAGCGCTACGCGCTGGTTGTTTCCATCGCGGGCGTCGTGCTGCTGGCTGCCGGCTGGCGAGTGTTTCGGCGGCTGACTTGGGTCTTGGTGTTCCTGCTGCTGATGGTGCCGCTGCCGGCCCGTGTGCACGAGGCTGTGGCTCTGCCGCTTCAGCAGAAAGCGGTCGCGTCCGGCGCATTTCTGCTGGAGTTGCTCGGCTTCTTTGTCATGCGCGAGGGGCACGTCCTGCGGCTCGAAGATCGGACCTCCGTCGCGGTCGCCGAGGCCTGTAGCGGGCTGCGGATGTTGACCGCGTTCGTCTTCGTCGCGGCCGTGCTCGCGTTTCTCATCGACCGTCCGCGCTGGCAGAAGGCCGTGCTGGTGCTGTTCAGCATTCCCATCGCGGTCGCTTCGAACTCGATCCGTGTCGTCGCGACGAGCATGTTCATTTACTACGCCGACGACCCGGGCCTGGGCGAGCAGTTCCACGACCTGGCCGGCCTGGCGATGATGCCGCTGGCCGTAGGACTTTCGGTCGGGCTGCTGAGGTTCCTGGCGTTGCTGCAACCGGTCCGCGTCGCCGGTCCACCAACTGGGGGCCTGTCGGCGACTCGGACGCCGGCGCGATCGGTGACAGTTGCGCGCTGCGGTCATGAAGCGCGCGCGGTCGCGTTCGGTTCGCTGCCGGCCGCTCCGCGACTCGGGACGGCCGGCGGCAGTGGCGGGGGGGCTGCAAGCGGTCCTGGGGGGCCGGCGCGGCGATGAGCGCCGTTCTACAACTGCGGCCGTGGCTGGGCCCATGTGTCGCCGGCCTCGCGCTGCTTCTCGGCGGTGTGGGTTACCGTGTGACGTCCGCGGCTGTCGCGGCGGAGCTTGCGGCCACCATCCGGCTGCCGCAGCCATTGGCGACGCTGCCGTTGACGATCGGCGTGTGGGAGGGCGAGGACGTCCCGATTCGCGAAAGCACGCAGAAGATCGCCATGAACGACGATTTCGTGAACCGCCGCTACCGCAACCGCGAGACGGGGCAGGCCGTGAGCTTGTACATCGGCTACACGGCCCGCCCGCGCACGATGCTGCGGCACCGGCCGACCGTCTGCTACCCGAGCGCCGGCTGGTCGCACCTGGGGACGCGTACCGTGGAACTCCCTCTGTCGCCTGCCGGGTCGACCGAGCCGCAAGGCGGCAGCCCGCGGTCAGTAGCAGAGCTCGAAAACGCCGGCCCCGGGTCGGCGTGTGCGCCCGATACGCAGCGCTCCGGGGCCCGTGCTTCCTTCCCCGCCCTCGTGCATGAGTTCCTCAAGCTGGGGCCGACCGCCGAGTCGCGCATGGTGGTGCTGAACTATTACATCCTCAACGGAGTGCCGACGGTCGACGAGAACAGCTTCTGGAGCCTCGGCTGGCGCGACCCGAACCGCGCCCGCGACGCGACGCGGTACGTGGCGCAGGTGCAGGTGGCGGCCGCGGTGCGCACCACCCCTGACGGGGCGGCGGAACTTGTGCGTCGGTTCGCCGGCGACTCGGCCCCGGCGATCCTGCCGCTGCTGCCGGCCACGGCGGGCCGGGATGCGGCCGCAGCGGGAGCCGAGCCTTGAGAACAGCCCGTTGAAAAAGGGGACTGCTTGAAAAAGGGAACAAGCACCGCGGGAGTGGCTGTCGGCGCCAGCTTGATGGCAAGTTGGCGCGGAGCCGGTCCCCTTTTTCAACGTGCGTTCAGGGAAGGGTCAGACCGTTGCCACGTGCGCACTTGCTCACGTTTCTACGCCGCCGCAGCTTTGTGCTGCGCCGCTTCGTGCTCGGACTTTGCAACCACCGCTCGAGTGCGATGACTAGCGCTCGCCCCCCGCGACTGGTCTTATGCGGCGCCTCGCCCGACACGGGCAACCTGGGCGTGTCCGCGTTGTGCTACGGTGCGCTGACGGGCATCTTCCGCGGCTACCCCGACGGCGACGTCACGGTGTTTGACGAGGGCCACGGCCTGCGGGCGGCGACGGCCGAGTTCGGCGGCCACGCCTTCCCCTTTCGTCGTTGCGGCGCCACGGGCACGCGCCGTGTCTGGCAGCGCCGCAGCTACTGGAACATGCGCGTGTCAAGCTGCTTCGGCGGTCTGGGCAACCCGGCGGTCCGCCGGTTGATCGAGGCGGATGCCGTGCTCGACATCACCGGCGGCGACAGCTTCACCGATTTGTACGGGCCGCGGCGTTTCCGCGCCGGCAGTGCCTTCAAGCAGTTCGTGCTCGGTCTTGGCAAGCCGCTGATTCTGCTGCCGCAGACCTACGGTCCCTATCGCGACCCACGGCACCGCGCGATCGCCGCCGACATCGTTCGTCGGGCGGCGATGTGCTGGGCCCGGGATGAGCGCAGTTTCGCGACGCTGCGGGACCTGCTCGGCGACGCTTTCGACCCGCAGCGCCACCGCAGCGGCGTGGACGTGGCTTTCACCCTCGAGCCTCGCGAGCCGCGAGCCCCGCTCCCCGAGCCTGTTGCCACCTGGATTAGCTGCCGGGGGACCGACTTCCAGTCGGTCGCTGCGACCCCCCTCCCGGCCAGAGGTGGGTTGGAGGAGGGTCAGATCGGCCACTACCACATAGACACAGAGACAGAGCGAGAGCGGCCAGTTGGTCAGGGTCTCCCTGGCTACCCCCCTGCCCTCCAAGGAGGGGTTGGCGGAGCGTCAGGGTCCTCCGACGTTCCCACGCCGGCGCAGCCGCCCACCGCATTCGCTACTTGCGATTCGCGATTCGCTATTCCCTCTGGCCTTGCTCCCTCGATCCCTCGATCCCTTGATCCCTCGATCCCTCCACTGGTGGGCTTCAACGTCAGCGGCCTGATCTGGCACGATCCGATCGCCATGCGCGGCCGCTACGGTTTCAAGGCTGACTACCGGGAGGTCGTCCTCGGTTTCCTGCGCCGTCTGCTGCTGGAGACCGACGTGAACGTTTTGCTGATTTCCCACGTCCTGACGCCGCGGGGGCATTACGAATCCGACCCGGCGGCCAGCGAGGCGGTCATCGCGGCCCTGCGCGACGATTCCGATTCGCGCGTGCGAGCCGCGGCGGCGGAGCGTCTGGCCGCGGTCCCGCCGCTGTACGACCATCCGTCCGAGGCGAAGTGGTTGATTGCCCGCTGCGACTGGTTCTGCGGCACGCGCATGCACGCCTGCATCGCCGGCCTCTCCACCGGCGTCCCGACCGCCGCGCTCGCGTACAGCCTCAAGACCCAGGGCGTCTTCGAGACCTGCGGCGTGGGACATGGTGTGGTTGACCCGCGCGTGCTCGACACGCCGACCGCCGTAGAGGCCCTCTGGGCGGCCTGGTCGGCCCGCGTCGCGACGGCCGCGACGCTCCGCGGCCAACTCGGCGCCGTCCGCGCCCGAACGGCGGCACCGTTTCATGACCTGAAGGAAATGTTACTGTCAGCCGCGCCGGTGCAGCGGGCCGGGGTGTGTCCATGAGCCTACGGCTTCAAGTATTGAAGGGGGCGGCCACCATCGGCACGGGGCAGGCGCTGGGCCACCTGCTTTCGTTCGTTCGCAACATAATCGTTGCCCGGCTGCTGGGTCCGGCCGATTTCGGCATTGCCGCCACCTTTGCGCTGACGCTTTCGCTGTTCGAGATGATCAGCGATCTCGGCGCCGACAAGTTTCTCATTCAGTCGCGTGACGGCGACGACCCGCGCCTCCAGGCCACCGCCCACCTCTGGCAGCTCGCCCGCGAGGTACTCGCTGCGGTGCTCATTCTCGCGTTCGCCTGGCCGCTCTCGGTCCTTTTCGGCGTCCCGCAGGCGTTCTGGGATTTTTGCTGCCTGGCCCTGGTCCCGCTCCTGCGTGGCTTCCTGCACCTCGACCTCAAGCGCTTGCAGCGCGACCTCGTCTTCCGTCCCCAGGTCGTCAGCGAGCTTTCCTCCCAGGTCCTGGCGGTCGCGCTCGCGTGGCCGCTGGCTTGGTGGTTGCGCGACTACTCCGCCATGCTCTGGATCATCGTCGCCCAGTCGGCCGTTTTCGCGCTCACTTCCCACCTGTTGGCCCGGCGACCCTACCGGCTCGCGTTCGATCGCGCTCATTTGCACGCGTTGGTTGCCTTTGGCTGGCCGCTGCTCGTGAACGGGTTGCTGATGTTCGGCACCGTCCAGGGCGATCGCGCGTTGATCGGCGCCGTCTACTCGATGCGCGATCTCGGCCTCTACGCCGCCGCCTTCGCCGTTTCCCTCGCGCCGGTCCAGATGCTGGTCTCGCTGGCCAGCGGCATCTACCTGCCGCTCCTCGCTCGCGTGCAGTCCACGCCCGCCGAGTTCGCCCGTCGCTACGCGGTGTGTGCCGCGATGCTGGCGCTTTTCGCTGGCTTGCTTGCGGTCGGTTTCGTCCTCGCAGGACCGCAGGCGCTGCAACTCGTCTTCGGGGCCGCCTACGCCGACGCGGGGCTTTGCCTCATGCTCCTGGCCGGCGCCCAGTCGATTCGTCTCTTGCGCGTCACCACGACGATCGCCGCCATGGCGCGCGGCGACACCGCGAACTCCATGTGGAGCAACGCCTGGCGCCTGGTGGGTCTGGCGGCCGCCGGCCTTGCGGCCCTGCTCGGCGCGTCGCTCGCCGGGGTGGCGCTGGCCGCCCTCTTCGGCGAGTCGCTCGCGTTTGTCTACTCGCTCGCTCGGCTCGCTCGCCGCCATTCCGTGCCGGCGGCGCTCTGCCTCCGCCCCGCGTTCGCGGCCCTTTGCGCAGTTGTCTTGGCGGCCTGGGTGCGTGGCGCTTTGGCCCCCGACAATCTGCTTCCGGCTGCCCTCTGGACGTGTGCTCTCCTCCTGCTCTGTGCGTGCTTCGTGCTGCTGGCTTCGCAGCCGCTCCGGATTGAGTTGGTTCGCGCGCTGCGCGTTCGCCCCGTTGCCGCTCCGCTCGCCGATTGACCATGTGCCCCGCACCGCACTCCTTGCCGCCACTCGATCTTCGCGATCTCCGGACCTGCGCCTGGAGTGCCATGCTCGTCCGCTCTTACCGTGTTCGGCGTCTTCGCGGGCTTATTCTGCGGCTCGCCCTGCGGCTTGAGGGCGGTCAGTTCTACTCCGCCACCTTGCGGCGGATTCTCGCCCGCCATCACGGCGTCCTCGCCGGTGCGTACAGCTACGGTTCGGGACTGGTCCCCGGAGTGTGTCCTCCCGGCGTGACCATTGGCCGTTATGTTTCGTTTGCCGCGGGCGTGCGTGTGTTCACGCGCAATCATCCGCTCGAACGTCTGTCATTGCACCCGTTCTTCTACAATCATCACCTGGGCTTCGTGGCCGCGGACAACATCGCCCACGGCTCCCTACGAATTGAAGCCGACGCCTGGGTCGGCGAGCGCGTGATCATCACGCCCGGGTGTCGCCGCGTCGGCCTGGGTGCCGTGCTCGGCGCTAGCGCAGTCGTCACCAGGGACGTCCCCGATTTCGCGATCGTCGCGGGCAATCCGGCCCGGTTGCTTCGCCACCGCTTCGACGAGTCCACGTGCGATTTGATACGCGCGAGTCGCTGGTGGGAGCTGCCCGTTACGGAGTGCGTCCGGCATCTCGCCGCAATGAGCCGCCCATTGGGTTCGATTCCCACCCAACACCCCCTTCTGCGTAGCGCGGTCGCAACGCCAGGGCGGGTCGAGACCCCATGCGTCTGCCTGTGAGTTTCATTCGCGACGTCGTTGAGCGCCAGCTCTGCTGCGGCTGCGGCGCGTGCGCGCATGTCGACCCGGAGCGCATCCATATGGTCGACGACGCCCGCTCCGGCCGGCGGCCGCTCGTCAATAGCGGGCCCGGCGGGCAAACCGACGACTCGCACGACCCCGCCGCGCTGGCCGTCTGCCCCGGCATTCACCTGGAGCACACTTTCAATCGCAACGACCCCGAGTTGGTCCGCGAGCTGATGGACGCTTGGGGGCCGGTGTATGAGGTCTGGGAGGGCCACGCCGCCGACCCCGAGGTCCGCTTCGCCGGCTCCAGCGGCGGGGCGGCCAGTGCTTTGGCGCTCTTCTGCATCGAGCAGCTCGGCTTTCATGGCGTCCTGCACATCGCCGCCCGGCCGGACGCGCCGTATCTCAACCACACCGTGCTGAGTGCCACGCGTTCCGAGCTCCTCGAGCGCACCGGCTCGCGTTACGCCCCGGCCTCGCCCTGCGACGGTCTGCGAATGATCGAAGATGCCCCGGGCCCCTGCGTCTTCATCGGCAAGCCCTGCGATGTCGCCGCCGTGCAGATGGCCCGCCGCCTGCGGCCGCAGCTCGATCGCAACATCGGCTTGACCATCGCCTTCTTCTGCGCCGGCACGCCCACCACGCGGGCCACGCTGGCGCTGCTGCGGCACATGGGAGTGGACGACCCGAGCCGCGTCGTGAGCCTGCGCTACCGCGGCCACGGCTGGCCGGGCCGCTGCGTGGTCACGTTCGTTGACGCCGATGGCAGGTTCGCCGAGCGCAGCCTGAGCTACGAGGAATCCTGGGGCCTGTTGGCCCGCGACAAGCAATGGCGCTGCCATATTTGCCCCGACCACACCGGCGAGTTCGCTGATATCGCGGTCGGCGACCCGTGGCACCGCGTTCCGCAGCCGGGCGAGGCCGGGCGCTCGCTGGTGCTCGCTCGCACGCCGCGCGGCCGGGACGTGCTGGCGGCGGCGCGGGCCGCCGGTGCCCTCTGCCTCGAGGCGTCTCCGCCAAAGGTGCTGTGGGCCGCCCGGCCCGGTCAGAAGAAGGACCGCGGGGCGTTGTGGGGACGCCGGTTGGCGTTGCGCCTGCTGGGGCTGCCGGTGCCGCGACAGGTCGGCTTTCCGACGTTTCGTTTCTGGTTGACCGAACTCACCCTCAGCGGAAAGCTGCGGTCAATCCTGGGCACGATCCGGCGGATCTTTCGCCGGGGCCTGCATCGTCCTCAGATCGTAACGGCATATGAGCCGCCCGCATCCCTGATCGAGAGGCCGTCGCCGCAACCTGCCCGCGTTCATGCGAACCTCGCTGAGTGCCTCCGTGGATGAGCCGTACATCAAGGAAGGGTTCGGCGAGGTGGCGTACGCCAACCAGGATGTATTGCACCCCGTCGGCGTGACCGCCCTGAGCATCTGTTGCCTGCTGCTTCTGGTGCTGCCGCGACGGTATGCCGCGATTCCAGTACTCGCCATGGCAGCGCTGATTCCCAGCGCCCAGCGCATCGTCATTCTGAACCTCGACTTCACGTATTTGCGCGTGCTGTCGGCGTGCGGCCTGCTGCGCGTCGTGCTGCGGGGCGAGAACCGGCCGTTCGCCTGGCACGCCATCGACCGCGTCTTCGTCGCTTGGTGCGTGGTCAGCTTTCTGGTGCCCTTGCTGCGGGCCGGCAGCGACGGTCTGGAAACACGCTGCGGCTACCTTTACGACGCCCTCGGCACGTATTTCCTGTTTCGTTTCCTGGTCCGCGGTTGGGAGGATGTACACGCGCTGGCGTCAGCCGCGGCCGTGCTCAGCATTCCACTGGCCTGGGCGTTTCTGACGGAGAATCGCACGCAATACAACATCTTCTCGGTGTTCGGCGGCGTGCCCGAGATCACCGTCGTTCGCGAAGAACGCCTCCGGTGCCAGGGGCCGTACAGTCACGCGATTCTCGCGGGTTGCTTCTGGGCCGTGCTCTTGCCGCTGATCGCCGCCCGCTGGTGGCACAGTGCCCGCGGATGCGTCGAAGCGGTGCTCGGCGTCGCGAGCTGTCTGGTCATCATCGTCTGCTGCGCCTCCAGCACGCCCGTCGGCGGGGCCGCCGCCGCCCTGATCGGCGGTCTGGCGTTCTTCCTGCGCCGTCACATGCGCCTCGTGCGCTGGGGCCTCTTGGCGACGCTGGTCAGCCTGCACCTCATCATGAAGGCGCCGGTCTGGCACCTGGTCAGTCGGGTCAGCGCCGTGGGCGGCTCCACCGGCTGGCATCGCTTCCACTTGATTGACCAGACGATCCGTCGATTTCCAGAATGGGCGCTGCTGGGCACGAACTCAACCGCCCACTGGGGAGGGAGCCTCTACGACGTCACCAACCAGTTCGTCATGCAGGCGGTCGTGGGCGGCTTGCTGAATCTGGTGCTCTTCGTCGCTTTGCTCGCCCTCTGTTTCCAGGCGGCCGGACGGCTGTGGAAGGGGTTCTCCAACGACCCGGCCAAGGTCGCCCTCGCCTGGGCGCTGGGCATCTCGGTGTTCGTGCATATCTCGAACTTCATCGGCGTGACGTATTTCGGCCAGACGACGCTGCTGCTGTACATGATCCCGGCGGTACTTGGCAGCCTGGCACCGGCCGCTGCCCGCGGCGCGGTTGCGCCGCGCGCGAGCTGCCGCGTAACTGCCCGTCCCGCACTTGGCCTGCCGCCTGCCATGCTCTCGCAGCCGACCCTTCGGCACGAGACGACGCCATGAGCCTTACTGACCGCCGGAGCATCGTATCCGCTGCCGCTGTGGATGTGAGTATTATCATCGTCAGCTACAACACCCGCGAGCTGACACTCGACTGTCTGCGCTCGGTGTATGAGCAGACGCGGGACGTCACGTTTGAGGTGTTTGTCGTCGATAATGCCTCAACCGATGGCTCGGCCGCTGCGATCGCCGCCGAGTTCCCACAGGTCCACCTGATCGCCAACGCCGACAACCGCGGCTTCGCTGCCGCCAACAACCAGGCGGCGCAACATGCAAGTGGGGATTGGTTGCTGCTGCTAAACCCGGACACGGTCGTGCTAGACCGGGCGATCGACCGGCTGGTCGGGTTCGCACGCGTCAGGGCCGCGGAGGATCCCGCGTGCGGTATCTTCGGCGGCCGCACCGTCTTCGCCGACGGCCGACTGAATCCCACGTCCGCCTGGGCCCGCCCGACGCTCTGGAGCGCCTCGTGCCTGGCGACCGGGCTGACGAGCCTGTTTCGCGGCCGCCGCCTGCTCAACCCGGAAGCCATGCCGCATTGGCAGCGCGACACGGCCCGGCAAGTGGACATCGTCACCGGCTGTTTCTTGCTGCTGCGCCGGTCGCTGTGGGAGCAGCTCGGCGGCTTCGATCCGGTGTTCTTCATGTACGGCGAGGAGGCCGACCTTTGCCTGCGGGCCCGCGGACTTGGTGTAAAGTGCCTGATTTGTCCGGATGCGACGATCATACATTACGGCGGCGCGTCCGAGCCCGTGCGGGCGCACAAACAAGTGCGCCTGATGCGGGCCAAGGCGCAACTCTTCCACCGCCATTGGTCACGGCCCGCCGCCCGGTTGGGCGTCCTGCTGCTCGACCTGTGGGCTGGCAGCCGCACACTGGCGTTCTGTGCCGCCAGCCTCCTGCGGCCGCGACTGCGGCCAAACTACGAATCCTGGCGCACCGTGTGGATGCAACGGGCAGCGTGGCATCTGCCTTTAGAGGACATTGATACCGGTGCCAGCGCTGAATCGGGCGCCTCGGCACTGACATCGAAGTCGGCGTGAGCCGGCTCTGCCCGCCGGGCAACGCCTCACAGGCGCGGGCGTCAATCGCCGGGGCCGAATCAGGCGAAGCCCGCAGTAGCCCTCGGATCGAGGACGACGAATACCTCTGAGCCCCGCGCCGGGCCATCGCACGTCACCCGACCGCCCCTGCCGCCGACCTGTCAGGAAGCGAACGCCAGGCAGTTTTCGCGGCGGGCTACCGGGGACTCGGCCGGCTGAGCCGCCCAGCACCCCCTCTTACAGACCGTTCTTATGCTCTTCCCGTTGACCACCGGCATCGGTGCCGCGGCCCTGGCCGCCGGCGCCTATTTCGCGCCGCACTTCCTGCGACTGGCGCAGACCCGCAGGTTGCGCGCCGTCTGCGCTTGCCGGCGAACGCTGGTGCTCACGTATGACGACGGGCCCGGCCCCGAGCTGAAGCCGCGCGTGCTGACGCTGCTGGCCGAGTTCGGCGTCCGGGCGACGTTTTTTCTGCTCGGGCGGCGCGTCGCCGACCACCCGGAGCCGGTCGATGAGGTCGCCGCCGCAGGGCACGAGATCGGCTGTCATTCGCAGAACAACCGCCACGCCTGGCGGACTGTTCCCTGGCGGAATGTGCGTGACGTCGACGCCGGATACCGGACGCTCGCCCGGTGGGTCCCCACATCCGGCCTCTATCGCCCCCCGAACGGCAAGGTCACGTTGGCGACGTGGTATGCAGTCCGGCGCCGCCGGGCCGCCGTGGCCTGGTGGACGGTCGATTCCGGCGATACGCATGCAGTCCTGCCGACGGCGCAGTCCGTCGTCGAGCGCGTCCGCCGCGACGGCGGCGGCGTGGTCCTGATGCACGACTTCGACCGCGACCCGGCGAGCCGCGCCGCGCGCCATGCCCATGTGTTGGATACGACTGCGCAGTTGCTCGAGCTGGCCCGCGTCGAAGCCCTGCCCCCCTGCACTCTCGGCCGTTTGCTGCGGAGCGGCGTGCCAGGGGGCACGTCGTGAACGCTCGGCCGCCGCGGCGTGTCCTCGCCGTCTCCTCCGGCGGCGGCCACTGGGTGGAGCTCCTCCGCCTGCGGCCCGCCCTGGCGGACTGCCAGGTGACGTATGTTACCGTCGACCGGGCCTACGCGGCCGACGTCCCGGGCGAACCGTTCCGCGCCATCGTCGACGCCACCCGCTGGAACAGGCTCAAGCTGCTGTGGATGGCTCTCCAGATCGCCTGGATTCTCATTCGCGTCCGACCGCATGCCGTGGTCTCGACGGGTGCCGCGCCGGGCTACTTTGCCATTCGCCTGGGAAAGTTGCTGGGCGCGCGGACGATTTGGCTCGACAGCGTCGCCAACGTGGAGCAGCTCTCGATGACCGGCCGGCTGGTCGGGCGCTTCGCCGACCTGTGGCTGACGCAGTGGCCGCACTTGGCGCGCCCGGACGGCCCCCGTTTCTTCGGCGGCACGCTCTGACCGCGATTCGCCACTCGCTGTTGTTTATTCTCTATTCGCTATTCAACTTGCTACTCGCTATTCGCTATTCGTCACTCGTATGATATTCCTCACCGTCGGCGCCCAGATGCCTTTTGACCGGCTCGTTCGCGCGGTCGATGCCTGGGCCGCGCGCGCCGGCAACGGCAGCATCTTCGCCCAGATCGGCCGCGGGGGGTATCGCCCGGCGCATCTGCGGCACGTGGAGTTCCTTGAACCGCGCGCCTTTCGCAACGCCTTCAATGCCGCGACCGCGATCGTGGCGCACGCCGGCATGGGCACGATCATCAATGCGTTGGAGTTGGGCAAGCCGATCCTCGTGATGCCGCGTCGGGGCGACTTGGCCGAGACGCGCAACGACCATCAGCTTGCCACGGCGCGGCGTTTTCGTGAGCTGGGCCTGGTGGAGGTGGCCTTCGACGAGACCGAGTTGCCCGACCGCCTCGATCAGGTCGGCCGGTGGCCCCGGCCGAGCCTGAATGGCCACTGCGTCTGCGCCCGGCTGCTGGCCGGCTGCCCGCACGGCGGGGCGGCCTGTACGACGCCGCGCCCCGGCACCGCCTGCCCGCACCTGCTTGCCACGCTGCGCAGCTTTGTCACCGCCGGCGTGGTCCCGCCCCCGCCCGTACAAGCGGCACCATGAACCGGATTCTCGCTGGGGAACAGGCACGATGAGGGAGCCAACGCGATGATCTATTCGCTGTTCTCTATCCGGTTTTCGCATCGCGCCTTCCGGGCGCGTCTGGACCCTCGCGGCACTCGCTATTCGGTGCTCTGATTTCGTTGGTCTTGCGCCTCCGTGCTTTCCGTCATTGTACCCGCTCATAACGAAGAGACCGTGATCGCCCGCGGGGGG
>CAZMCT010000030.1:0-7763 GCA_964564785.1 uncultured Planctomycetales bacterium | reverse complement strand
ATCGTTACCGGCGCGCAGCCCGACGAATTGGAGGTCATCGTCGCCTGCAACGGCTGCACCGACCGCACGGCCGAGATTGCCCGCACCTTCGGCCCGCCGGTGCGCGTGATCGAGATTGAGCAGGCGTCGAAGGTGGCTGCGCTGAACGCCGCCGAGGAGATCGCGACCGGCTTCCCGCGGTTCTACGTGGACGCCGATGTCGTCGTCGATCTCGCTTCGCTGCGCGCCATGGCCGCGGCCCTCGCGGCCGGGCCGTTTCACTGCGTGACCCCGGGCGTCGACGTCGACCTGTCCCGCGCGAGCTGGGCCGTCCGCGCCTACTACCGCGTCTGGCTCAACCTGCCGTACAACCAGGCCGGCGGGCAGGTCGGGACCGGCGTTTACGCCCTCTCGCGCACCGGGAGGGCCCGCTTCGGTCGCTTCCCGGAAGTCACCAACGACGACGGCTACATCCGTTTCCTGTTCGCCGCCGGCGAGCGCGGCTGCATCCCCGCGGCCCGCAGCCGGACCACGCCGCCGCGCACGATTGCCGGCCTGCTGCGGGCCAAAACGCGCGTCCGCCGCGGCCGACTCGAGCTGGCCAGCCGCTACCCGGCCATGACGTTTACGGACCATGCGGCCGGCGAACCGCTCGCCCGTTGGCTCCTGCGGCGTCCGGACGTGTGGCCGCATATCACCATCTACATAGCGGTTGAGCTGGCGACGCGCTACTTCGCCCGGCGACAGTTCCGGAAAAAGACCAACAGCTGGGGGCGGGATGATTCGCGGCAGTAGAGGCGTTCAGCTCACGGACGGCCTGCTGGACCCGGTGGCTGCATCATCTTCGGATCGGTGCTGTTGGCGGGGAGGCTCGCCGTGCTGGGCACGGCATACCTGGCCCCGCAATGCTGGAAAATCGAGCATATCCGCCGACTGCGCAGCCATGGCCGGGCGACACGCGCCCTCACGCTGACGTAGGATGACGGCCCCGGGGACATCCTCACGCCGGCGCTGCTCGACGACCTGGGGGCGGCCCGCGTGCAGGCCACCTTCTGACCTGCCGCATCACGGCGTGGTCAGGAACTTGACCTCATAGGGCCCATACGGCTGGCCGTTGTAAACATTCTCTACATCTGAGTAGTTCAATATGAACGAGTAGGTCGTGCCGTTGTGCACCACGACCCGCTCATAGAAGGGAGTCGCAATGGTAAGGGCGCCGGGACTCAGGAGTACTTCCTCATAGGTGCGAATCAGAGCGTTCTGACTGGTCATTTCCGCCACCAAATCCGGTGGCGTACCATCCCCTTGATAGCCTGGCGGAAAGGGCGGGTAGATAACCTGTGGGAAGAAGCAGATGCCCGTAGCACCATAGATGAGCGCGAGCCAAATCTCGCCCCTGAATTCGGCGGGCGTCGGCGCCCGCGTGCCGGGAATGCTGAAGTTCTGGCAACTGCTCTCGATGAAGACCAGGAAACGTTTGTTGCCTGCTGCGGCAGCCTGATAACTAATAGCGTCCAGCACTTCCTTCAAGTACGACATTGGCAGGACGCGGTTAACAGGATACGCATCCTCCCCCACAATGTCGAGGGGCTCGATCATCTCAATGATGTCGGTTTCGTACCAGCCCACATAGTTATGATACTCTGGGCCAAAATGTACTAACCGAAGCGAAGAGCCAGTGAAGTTGCCAAACTTCAAGGCCGTGGGCGCAAGACCGGCTAGATAATTCGCGCGGTCGATCCACATGCTCTTGCTCAACGCGCTATCTAGGCAGCCGGGCAAGGGCGAACAGGGATACCCCTCAATATGCACATCCAGATCGGGTTCGTCCGGTTCGATGATCCAGGCGCCGAAGCCGGGATAAGCGGGATCGCCAGCGGGTGATGGGTATCCGTCATAATCCGGCCGCAAATGGTAGTTAGCGTCACCGCCCATCCTGCTGGCCGCGGCATCAGTCCCTAACGTGATGGCCTCCATCTCTTGAGCGGCCAGATTGGCGCAAAACGTTCCCACATCCCAGACGCCCGAAACGGATGGCGGACCAATGAACGTGTTCACGCCCCGCGATTTCCATTTGGCGATCGTCGCAGGATCGCCGCTTTGATACCACACACCAATGATGACCGAGTTTGATACATGGGGGATGGCCGTCACCACTAGGCTCACGCCGCGGTTGGTCGTCCCGGCACCGTTCGTGCCGTTCGCAAACGTGACCGTGTCGCCGTGAGCGCCTTCGGGCAGACTCTCCGCGTCCGCGTCAATCGTGACCGTGACCTGTATCGAAGCGCCCGCCGCCAACGTCCCGCTCGGGGGCGAAACGGTCGTCCAGTTCTGCGTGGCCGCGGCCGTCCAGTCGAGCGCGGCTTCGCCCGTGTTCGTCAGCGTGTACGCCTTTGACTCCGGGTCAAACGGCCCGCCGGGCGGACCGTTGCTCGTCAGCCCGTCGGCCGGCGTGACCACCAGCGTGGGCGGACTCGGCGCCGTCACCGTCAACTCCACCGCGCGCGTCGTGTCGCCTTCCCCGCTCGTCGTGTTCGTGAAGGTGATCGTATCGTCGTAGCTGCCCGCTTCCAGGGCCGCGGCCGTGTCTTGGTCGATCGAAACCGCGACAGTGACGGAGCCACCCGGGGCCAACGTGCCCCCCGTGCTCGACAGCGTCACCCATTCCTGCGTGGCCGAAGCCGTCCAGCTCAGCGGCCGATTACCCTCGTTGCTCAGCGTGTACGTCTTCGACGCCGGCGCGAAAGGCCCGCCCACATCGCCGGAGCTCTCGAAATCGCCGGCCGGCGCGACCACCAGGATCGCGGTCTGTCCGCTCGCGAATCCGACGTAGTCCTGGCCCGGCCGGTTCTCCGTAACTTTATCGTACGTACGGCTCGCCGGTGCGAACGTATAGCCCGCGCGGCTCGGCGTCACCACGCCCGACCATTGCTCCGGCACATGCAGCACATAGCGGCCGTCAGCGTCCGTACTCGCGTCCAGCCCGTCATCCGTCGCGAGCGTCACCCCCGCCAGCGGTTTGCCTTCGTCATCGCGCACCTGGCCGGAGATGGCCAGCCCGACTTGCACGGCGCCTCGCAGCGTCTCCTTTCCGTCGCGAACGTGCGTGCACGCGACGGACTGCGACAGCCCCGCCAGCAGAATGCTCAGACCGACCGAGTACGTCCCCGGCCGCTCATACGTGTGTGCGCACTGGCCGAACGTGTCCACCGGTCCACCTTCCTCCCCGTCACCCCAGTTCCAGCGGTAGTCTCCCTCCAGCAGCGGACCGCCGGTCATGGTATAGGCGGCGCCCACAACAGTCAACGGCGCGGCACCCTCGTACACGTCCAACTCGAAGTGCACCGCCGGATACACCACGACGATCACGGTGCCGAGATTCGACACGCTGACACCGTCGCTCGCCCGATACGAGAACTGCGCCCGGCCGCGGAAGCCGGCCGGTGGCGTATACGTGACCGTCGCGGCAAACTCGTTCACCGACTCCAGCCCGCTCAGCGTGCCGTGGACCGGCGGCGAGACAATTTCGAACTCGAGCGGCTCGTCCGTCGGACTCGTTCCCGACAGCTCGATCTCAACGGGCGTATCCGGTGGCGTGAGCAGTCCCAGGTCATCGACAACCGGCGACTCGCCATCGTACGCGTCATCATCGCTCGATCCGCCGCCAAATCCGCTGCTGCCGCCGCCGCCGCTCGCCCCGCCCGGCAGGATCACGTCACCGCCCCCGCCGCCCGTGTCGTCCACACCCGCGATCACCGCGTTCGGGTCGGCCGGGTCAAAATCGCCCGACGAGCCCGGGCAGCCGCCCAGGCTGAGAAGCAAGGCCGCCACGGCCGAGATCACTATCAGACGTCGGTGCGTGCGGGGCCGAGACATCGCCTTTCCTCTTGTCCTGGTTTCGGGCCCCCCTTCCAAAGTGTTCGAATTGTCACGGCCTCGTGCGCGCTAATAACGGTCTGTGGTCGGATGAGCCGATTGCGCGGACGTCGGCAATCTCTCGCGTCGTTCGTACCGAGCGCCGTGGAAACGCCTAGAAATCAGTCAGGGTAATCCCTTAGGCGGTGTATTTTCTCGGAATCCAACTGTTTTTTCGTTGGCGCAGCCCCGTCCGGCGCGGTAATCTTTGCGTTGGATGACTGGGGACGTTCTCGCATGAGAAGCGCGCGCACCAATTTAGCCGGTCGTGGCGCAGCACTCACTATGGTGCTGGTCTGTACGGCCGGTGCGTGCTTCGGCGGCATGTCGTCGCCGGCCGCGGCGCCCGTTCCCGATCGTCCATTTGTCGCCAGCACGCACGCGGCCGGGCCCTCGCTCGACGATCTGAATGCGCTGCTGCCCGCGGCGGCGCGCGGCGTGCTGTCGGCGCTGCCGGTGGCGACGGCGTCCGCGGGCGAAGAGCCTGCCGGCCCGCCCGTGCTGCGTGAGCTGCCGCCCGCGCCCAGCAGCGTGGCGCTGGTGCTCAGCGCCCTGGCGAGCCTGGGCGCGTGGCAGGGCGCCCGCTCGCTGAAGCGTCTGCACCTGAGCTTCACCCCCGACTGGTATCACGCCGACGCGGTCCAGGTCGCGCACGTCACGCCGCTACAGCTCGAGTTCGACCACTCGGCCCTGCCGCTGTGCGTCTTCGACGAGCCCGTCGCCGCGCCGGTTCTCGCCTATCGCCTTCCGCGCGAGCGCTGCTCGCGTTCGCAAACGCAGGCAAGTCTCGTCACAGCGTCTCCTCGTGGTCCTCCGCCTCGTTTCTGAAGGCACGCTGGGTATGTCCCGCCCTGCGATGAACAGGGCGACAAAAATGGATTTACATTGAAGGAGATAGGCTGTGAAACGGCTCTTTCTAGTCGTATTGATCGCGGCGACCGTATCGCCAGCGGTTGCCGGAGTCGACCTCGTAATCGGTGACCGCATTAGGTTCTTCGATCGAGAAGGTACAACTAACGGCGGCGAGTTCGGCGTCGCAAAGTACCCGTCCTACAATACGGAGATATTCCGCACATTCTGTGTCCAACGAGATGAGTTCTTAGATTTCCACCAGGACGGTTTCTTCGTTTCCAATATCAGCACGTTCTGTGTGCTGCAGAACGATCAGCTTGACTCTCGAACTGCGTACTTGTACTCCAAGTTCCGCTCGGGGTCGCTGTCCAACTACGTGTATACCGCTGGTGGTGACGAAGACGGTAGCGACACGCAATGGGACCGGATCGATTCTGCCAACGCCCTGCAGCGCGCAATCTGGACCATCGAAGGTGAATCGCTCCCCGGCGGTTTTGACGCGGATGAGATCGCCCAGGCTGCGGCGTGGGTCAATGAGGCGCAGAGTGCCATCAATGCCAACACCTGGGTTGGCTTGGGTAACGTTCGTATTGCGAACCTCACCTGGGCAACAAGCCGGTCGGGGCGCACGCAAGGAGATCCGGCGCAGGATGTGCTCGTGGTGATCCCCGTCCCGGGCGCCGCACTGCTCGGCGTGATCGGTGTCGGCCTGGTCGGCTGGATGAAGCGGCGGCTAAGCTGACGCTTCCGTTTCTCGGAAACCGGGCGGCCGGCTCCGTTCGACACTTGTTCAACGGAGCCGGCTTGGCCCTTGGCTTGAGGGTGGGGTGAGTCGTGACCCGGTTGTTTGTTTCACCGGCCAAACTGGCCGTGTTGTTGCCGTTGACCGCCGTCGGGCCGGCCGCGCTGGCGGGCCTCGTGCCCGCCGGGCCGCCGATTCCGGGCGGTAGTTGGGGGCAGGCGTTCGAGTACGTCGCCGATGTCGGAGCCGTCGACTTCCTGGCGGTCGAGATCATCAGCGGCGGGCCGTTCGAGACGCCGACGTTCCGCGACTTCGACGTGGCCGGCTGGGATGTGCTCTACGAGAACATCCCCGGTACGCCCACCGTCGCGGCCGCGGGCACGGCGACGAGCCCCGTTGGGGCGCTGAGCTTCAAGCTCTGGTTCGACGCCGAGCCGGAGGACGCCGTGTCGCTCGTGTTCAGCGCGTGGCACCCGGGCGAGGAGTTCGCGTTCGAAAGCTACCTGTTGTCGTGGTCCGGCGACGGGCAGCGGTGCGTGTGGGTCGCTGCGCCGTGCAAACCCGCTCCGCCGGGTAACGGCCGCGATGACTTCGGCGACGATGACCCGCTGACCGTGCCGGCCCCTGCGGCCGCTCTGCTCGGCGTCGCGGGTGTCGGGCTCGTCGGCACGCTCAAACGTCGGTTGTCGTAAACCACGGTTCCTGCGTTGCGGCCGCTCTCGCGGGCGGCCGCCGCGCCGGGCCGGCGGAGATCAGGAGATAAGACCCACGAGTTCCCGGGGAGGGCTGGTGGCGGTCGCGGCCGGGCTGGGGTTTTCAGCGGCCGCGCTGGCCGGCTTCACTTCCCCGATCGGCAATCCACCCGGCGGCGAGCCGTCGATCGACACGATTCTTGACACGCTGTACGGCCCCGGAAGCTGGACCTCGGGGCAGGATTTCCTGCACTGGACCACGGGTCGATCACGATCACGCGTGTGCATGACTACGGCGAGGAGGGTGCCTACGACACCATCCCGCCCAATCACCTCGTTTATGGTGGCGGTGTCGACCAAATGTGGGAGGACGGCCAGTCGCAATTCCTCGGCCGCGTGCGCTACGCCGGTTACGCGCAGCAGTTCGGGATCGACTTTGGCGGCCTCGGTCCGAATGGCACGCCCGACCAGCAGTTGCTCGACGTGCAAGGCCAGGGTTTCGACGTGCTGGACCAGCTCAGCGGAGACCTCACGGCCAGTTACACGTTCAGTCCCGGCTCGGTGTGGGGCTGGTATCGGTCGGGCACCACAACCAACTACTCCGTCGCGGCCTTCAACGAAGACGACGACGATCACATGATCACCTACCGGATCGAGGGGCTGACCGGCCCCGGCTACGATGGCCGGACGGTGTGGTTGCTGCTCTGGGATGATCAGACGTATCCCTCGACCGACCGAGACTTTAACGACCTGGGCGTCGAGCTGACGGCGGTGATTCCGGCGCCCGGCGCGGCCCTTTTCCGCGCGCTCGGGCTGGGTCTGGTCGGCTGGGTGAAGCGGCGGCTGGCGTAGGTTTCGATCGCAGCGGCGCGGCAGGGCCGGCGCGCGGCCGGCCGGTGTGAAGAAGAACAAGCGGATTTCGGCGGGGTAGCCAAGGGGGTCGTTGGCGGCAGCGGTACTGGGTACCAAGGAAGGTGAGATCATGAAGCATGTGGCCCTGTGGATCGCGATGAGCACGCTCGCGGTGGCGGCGTACGGTGGCTTCAGCTACGATACCGATACGCAGCGCTTCCTATTCAGTGAGGAAGGCCCGTTCGACTTCATGGCGATTCAGTCGATATCGGACCTGCAATTCAGCTCGCCCTATTTCAGTGACCTCGGAGTTGCGGAGTGGTCTGTAATCGGGACGGAGCTACTGGCAAACGCGACATACACGAGCTCCCCGTTTCCTGAATCGGCGGAATTTGGGATCGTTTTCGCCGATGCCCCGACCGAGTCTGACCAGTTCAGATTCTTTGTGTACAACGATGAAGACTTCGTCCAAGGGTGGGAGGCCACTTGGGTCGACGAGTTTTCATATTGGGACTTGAGCTTGCTCCAGTTTGGCGGCGAGCAAGGGATTCCGCCCAGCCGGGATCAATTGACCGTTGCACCGCCCGTGATCCCCGCCCCCGGCGCGGCGCTGCTCGGCGTGATCGGCGTGGGCCTGGTGGGCTGGCTCAAGCGCCGGGTCGCGTAGCCGGCGGCCGCACGGCCGTCCGGCTCGGCTGAGCGTCGATTCAGCTAGAGCACCCGTCAGAGCT
>CAZMCT010000029.1:0-32558 GCA_964564785.1 uncultured Planctomycetales bacterium | reverse complement strand
GGTGAAGACCGGGGGACACTGCCGATATGGCAGTGGCACACGGCTCACCGCCGTGGGCGGCGGTGCCACACGGGAGTAGACGATGTTCGGTAACCTCGGCCAGCTCATGAATCTCATGAAGAATGCCGGCCAGCTCAAGCAGTCGATGAAGGACATGAACGACCGGCTGGCCGCGGCTCGCTTCACGGGCGAGGCCGGCGGCGGCCAGGTGCGCGCGACCGTCGACGGCCGCGGGGAGATGGTCGCGATCAAGTACGACCCCGCCGCGGTCGGCGATCTCGAGCTGCTCGAGGACCTGACGGTCGCGGCGGTGCGCGACGCGGTGGCGCGGAGCCGGGAGGCGATGCAGAAGGAGATGCAGGAGCTGACCGGTGGGCTGAACCTCAACCTGCCGGGGATGGACAAGCTGTTCGGGCAGTAGCCCGCAGCGCATCGCGAATGGCGAACAAGGGTCGCGTCCGGCCGCTCCTGCGAGCGGGCCGAACCAAGTACTGACCACGGGGAACGGACAACGCACCGCCATGTCTGATTCGCGTCTGACCGGTCCGCTCCAGCGTCTGATGGACGAGTTGCGCCGCCTGCCGGGCATCGGGGCCCGTTCGGCCGAGCGGATCGCGTTCCATCTGCTGAAGGCCGGACGGGACGAAGCCCTGGCGCTGGCCCAGGCGATCAGAGATACGAAGGAGAAGATCCGGCCCTGCGTTCGGTGCTTCAACCTGGCGGACGCCGAGCTGTGCCACATCTGCGGCGACCCGCGCCGCGATGCGAGTCAGATCGTGGTGGTCGAGCAGCCGCGCGACCTGCTGAGCCTCGAGGCGACCGGGCTGGTGACGGGCGTGTACCACGTGCTCATGGGCCACATCGCCCCGCTGGAGGGCGTGGGGCCGGAGGACCTGACGATCGACGCGCTCGTCCGCCGCGTGCGGGCCGGCGGGGTGCGCGAGATCATCCTCGCGACCAACCCGACGATGGAGGGTGACGCGACGGCGCTGCACGTGGCCAGCGCGCTGGCCGAGAGCGGCGTGTCCGTCACGCGGCTGGCCCGCGGGCTGCCGCCGGGCGGCCAGATCGAGTACGCCAACCGCGCGATGCTCGAGGAAGCGCTCCGCGGGCGGCGTCCGGCGTGAGCGGCGAAGCGGCTTGCGGCCCGAAGTCGGTCGCATTATATCAGCCCCAACTTGTATAAGCTCTTCCTGACGTTCCGCTACCTGCGCAAGCGGCGGATCGCGTACTTCGCGATCGCAGCGGTGATCCTCTGCACCGCGATGGTGCTGATCGTCACGTCGGTCATGGGCGGTTTTCTCGACCAGCTCAAGCGGAAGGCCCGCGGCCTGCTGGGCGACGTGATCATCGACAACCGCTGGCACAACGGCTTCCCGCTGTACGACGAGTTCATCGCCGACATTTCGAGCTGGCCCGAGATCGCGAAGGCCACGCCCGTGCTCTACACCTACGGCCTGCTGCGCTTCCCCGAGACGGGCCAGACCAACACCGTGCGGGTGGTCGGCCTGCGGTTGCAGGACGTGTACGAGGTCAACGCCTTCAAGCGCAGCCTCTACTACGAGACGTACTACCCCGGTACGACCACGCTCGAACCGCAGCAGCAGCCGCTGCTGGGGTTCGATCTGGGGCGCGATCCGGTCGCGCTCCGCGCCGGCGACGGCGAGTTCGTCCCGGCCCCGCAGCCGGTGCTCCCGCCCGAGTACATGCAGGCCCTGCGGCGGAGCTGGGCCGCGGGCGCGCGCGACGACCAGTCGCCGCTCACCGCCGCCCAACAGATTACTCGGGCCGCCGGTCAGCCCGAGATCGTCGGCATTTACGATCTCGTCGAGGGCTTCGGGCCCCCGCGCATGGCGGGCGAGCCGTACCCCGGCCTGATCATCGGCCGCGACATCGTCGCCCAGCGCCAGGCCGACGGCAGCTACGAGCGCTGGCTCTATCCCCGCGGGTGCGCCGTGACCCTGACGATCATCCCCTCGACCGAGGATTTCGACGCCCCGCTCAAGCTCGCGCTGCGCTACGTGGACGACTCGCGGACCGGCATCTACGAGATCGACTCGCAGCACGCGTACTGCGATTTCGCGCAGCTCCAGAGACACCTGCGCATGGACGCCGGCGTGCGCGTCGACGCGGAGGGCCGCGAAATCGGTACCTTCCCGGCCCGCTGCCATCAGATCCAGATCAAGCTCACCCCGGGGACCGACGCCCAGGCCGCCGCCCGCCGGCTCGAGCAACACTATCAGAGCTTCATCGACGACCCCCGCTTCCGCTCCCGGCTCACCGCCAGCGAGGCCCACGATCTGGCCCGCGTTCAGGCCTTCACCTGGGAGCAGTCGCAAGCCCACATCATCGCCCCGGTCGAGAAGGAGCGGCAACTGGTGACGATCCTGTTCGGCATCATCTCGCTCGTCGCGGCCGTGTTGGTGCTGTGCATCCTGTACATGATCGTGCTTCAGAAGACGCGCGACATCGGCATCGTCAAGGCCATCGGGGGCTCGCCGCTGGGCGTGGCCGCGATCTTCATCGCGTACGGGGCCGCGATCGGCATCGTCGGCAGCGCGATCGGCACCGTGCTGGGCTACTACTTCGTCACGTACATCAACGAGATCCAGGATTTCCTCACGCGCCTCAACCCCGCCTGGCAGGTCTGGGACCGCGCGGTGTATTCGTTCGACGAGATCCCCAACACCGTGCGGCCGGCCGACATGCTGACGGTGCTCGTCGCGGCGGTCGTCGCCGCCACGTTCGGCTCGCTGGTCGCGGCGCTGCGGGCCGGATTCATGCAGCCGGTCGAGGCCCTCCGCCATGAGTGAGCCGCTGCTGACCGCGACCGACATCCACAAGTCCTACCGCATGGGCCGCGGGCTGCTCCAGGTGCTGCGCGGGTGCCGGCTCGACGTGCAGCCGGGCGAGTTCGTCGCCATCATGGGCAAATCGGGCAGCGGCAAGAGCACGTTGCTTCAGATTCTCGGCGCACTCGACATTCCCGACCGCGGCGAGCTGCACATCGCCGGCCGGCCGACCTTCGCCCCGCAGGCGGCGCTCGAGCGCGTGCTGGCTCCGCTCGATGCCGTGCTGCGCGTGCTCCAGCGGCTCATGGTCATGGTCGTCGCGGTCCTGCTGGTGGTGATCCTGATCGGGGCGCCGCTGGGACTGCTCGGTTTTCCGCTGCTGGTGGGGCGCGTGCCGGGGGCGCTCCAGGCCGCGTTGTACGGGTTGGCCGGCGCGGTCGCCCTCCTGCTGGGTTTCATGCTGCTGCTGCTGCTGACGCTGCTGGTGCGGCTGCTGCTGGTGCACATCGGCGAGCGGCGGCGTGTGGAGCTGCGGCGGCGCTCGTTCGGGTTCGTCTTCCAGTTCTACCACCTCCTGCCCGAGCTGAGCGCCCTGGAGAACGTCGTCATCGCTCGCCAGACCGGCTCCTCCATCCTCGGCTGGCTCGCGGCCCGCGGGCCAGCCCGCCGTGACGCCCGCGCCATCCTCGAGCGCGTCGGGCTCGGCGAACGCCTTCGTCACCGCCCCCACGAGCTGTCCGGCGGCGAACGCCAGCGCGTCGCCATCGCCCGCGCCCTCGTGCACCGCCCCCGCATCCTCTTTGCCGACGAGCCCACCGGCAACCTCGACGCCCAAGCCGGCGCTGACCTCATGAGCCTGCTCAAGAGCCTCCACCGCGAGGGCCAGACCATTGTCATGGTCACCCATGACGCGGCCGTCGCGGCCCAGGCCGACCGCATCCTCGAACTCGATGAGGGGCGGCTTCGGCCCCTGCGAGACGGCTGACGCCGGCCCGCCGCTCAGCGGCCGCGCGGCCGGTCGACGGGCTGGGTTTCGTGCGGCTCGTCGTTCTCGTTGTCGCCGGCCAACTCGCGGGCTTTGTGCCGGCGCACTTCCGCCAGCATCTCCGCGTACTTCGCGAGCATCTGCTCGCTCGCATGCTTGGCGCGGCTCACCGCGTGCCACAGAAGCAGCGCCCCGCCCGCGGCCGTCGAAATCAGAATGAACGCCCACAACGACATCGCAACCGTCTTATCGGCACGTCGGGCACAAGAGACCCAAGCGGCCGCGGCCGCCGCCGGGCGTTTCCTGCGTGGCGGGGCGTTGCGGCCGGACCGAGCCGCGACTACGATGCGGCTCGCGTTGGGGTCCGGCGGGCGGGCGCGCCGGCAGATCGGCGGTGCCCGGGTGCGGCGAGCGGCATGAGCGTGACGACGACCGATATCTGGCGCGACGTGTCGGAGGCGGCCGACCTGAAGCGGCTGATCCGCGACGTGCCGGATTTCCCGAAACCGGGGGTGCTCTTTCGCGACATCACGCCACTGCTGCGCGATCCGTCGGGCCTGGCGATGGCGGTCGAGCTGATGGCCCAGCCGTTTCGAGGGCTGCACATCGACCAGGTCGTCGGGGCCGAGTCCCGCGGGTTCATTTTCGGCACGGCCGTCGCCAAGGTGCTGTCGGCCGGCTTCATTCCGGTGCGCAAGCCCGGCAAGCTGCCGGCCCGCACGCGGCGCGTCGACTACGCCCTGGAGTATGGGACCGACGCGCTGGAAATGCACGCCGACGCGCTTCAGGCGGGGCAAAACGTGCTGATCGTGGACGATCTGCTGGCGACCGGCGGCACGCTCGCCGCCTGCTGCAAGCTCGTGCGCCAGACCGGTGCGACGATCTGCGCCGTCGCGGTGCTGATCGAGCTGACCGACCTCGGCGGGCGGAACCAGCTCGAGGGCTGCCCGGTCTTCAGCGTAATCCGGTACTGAGCACCCGGCGCGCAGCTCATGGCAGGACAAGGACCTGCGGCGCCGGCCGCTCCGGCGGGACGGCGGTGGCCGCAAGACACCCTGGGAGTTGAAAGGCGTGCCACAATAGAGAAGCACAAAGCCGGTCCGCGATCCGACTTGCCGGGCGTACGGTTTCGGGTTAAACCCCGCCAGAGGCGGCCCCCAGAGTTGGATGCGACGGCCGAGGGCGCCCGAGTCGGCGTGGCGGAGGCGACGACGGATGAGTGTCAAACGAACAGGAATCCGGCTGCTGCTGATGGGCGTTGTCTTGGCCGGGCTCGGCGGCTGTGCGATCGCGGTCGATCTGCTCAACCCCGCATTCCCCGCCGCGCTCGGTCTGGATCCGGCCACGATCATCCCCCGCGAGGGCACGGTGCTGGTCGCCTTCAACAACGGGACGCGGAGCCAAGCGACGTTCTTCGCGTTCGAGGCCCCGAACGCGGAAGACCTGGCCAGCGGCTCGCGGAACTTCAGCATCACGGTTGAGGCCGGCCAGGTCCGGAACGAAGTGCTCGAGTGTCCGGTCGATCTGTTCACACCGGGCACTCTTGGTGCGGACCTGTCGCTCGACTCGACGGCCGCGATCGTGCTGACGGGGGATGCCGCGGGAGAAGCGGTCGCATATGGCGGCAACCCACTGACGCAGGGCGACGCGTACGAGTGTGGCGACGTGATCGAAGTCCGCCTGACGCCGGTCGGCACCGGCGATGCGGCGGGGTTTGCGCTCGCGATCCAGATCATCCCGGGCGGATAACGGAGCTTGAGCGACATGCCGAAGTTGCGTGCGAGGCTGGCCGAAGTGGGGGTGCTGGTGCTGCTGATAGCGGGCTGCGGCTACCTGCCGAACCTGTTCAACGAGGAGTTTCTGGCAGCGTTCGGCCGGGGGGTGGACGTGGCCAACCTGCCCGGCGATGCCCCCGGACTGCTGGTATCCGTCGCGAACGTCACGAACCGCTGGATTACGGTCGTGATCTCCTACCGCGACGGGGGCGACGCGGTGCAGAACTACACCACCACGGTCGGTCCGGGCGAGAAGACCGGGCAGATGCTAATCTGCCCCGTTCAGGAGCTCACGATGGGGGACGTGAGCAGTCTTCAGGCTCCCGGGGCGCGGGTCTACCTCGTGGATGCCTCCGTGGCCAGCGCGGCGGAGCTGGTCAACGCCCCGTATATCGACGTCGAACCGTTCGGGACGCTCCTGAAGGACGTCGTCAACTACGACTGCGGCGATGAGGTGGTTTTCACCGTCGAAACGTCGAACCTGACTCGCTCGGGTTACCAGACGTACGCGTACATTCGCCGGGCGGAGTCTTGAACCGATGCGCAAACCAGGCAGGGAGCTAGGGATGAGTGGCGCGTTGCGGACGGGGTGGGTCGCGCTCGCGGCCGTCGTGGTGGGGCTGGCGGCGGGCGGGTGCCCGACGGAGCCGGCGGCGGAGTTCGTCGCGGGCGGGACGGGTTCGGCCACCGTGCTGCGGGACCCGGCCGAGATGACGGTGCTGACGCCGGCCTCGGACATCGCGATCACCGGTGGCACGCAGATCGAGGTGAACTGGCAGGGTTTCGCCCGCACGCGGACCTCCGTGTTCGACGTGATCCTCGACGAGGACCAAGACCCGAACAACGGCAACGAGACCGTGGCGTTTTCGAACCTGCCGCTGAGCGAAAACCAGGCCCTGGTGGACACCACCAACCTGGCCCAGGGCACGTACTACATCGGCGTGGTGATCGTCGAAGTCGACGCGATCCCGCCCAACGGGTTCGGCTATGCCCCCGGGCAGATCACCATCGACCAGCGGCCGGATCTGTACTTCACGTCACCGCGCGGCAACTTGGCGTTCGACCGCACTCAGTACATCATCCCGCAGTTCGAGGTTACGTGGGTGCTCAGCGACCCGGACACCTCCAACAACACCGTCGAGGTCTACCTCGATCCCGACGACGTCCCGAACGGCAACGAGGTCTTCCTCTACCGCAGCACCAGCCAGACCGGCGACAGCTTCCAGTTTGACCTGCCAACCTACGAATTCGAGCCGGGCACCTATCGCCTGCTCGCTTTGGTGACCGACGGCCGCAACTCGTTCCCGTTCTACTATCCCGGCAGCCTGCGGCTGCGGGCCCGCCTGGCCGGCGCGTTCGACCTGCGGGAGCTCGACCAGGCTGACAGCCCGATCGCCGGCGCCATCTTCGAGGGGTTCAACCCGCACGACGCCGCCGGCAGCTTCTGTAGCTCGCTGGGCGACATCGACGGCGACGGCTTCAACGACTTCATCATCATGTCGCAGTTCGCCAAGCCGCGCTACCAGTACAACCTCCAGCGCACCGGCGCCGGCGAGGCCTACGTGGTCTACGGCCGCCGCCAGCGTTTCACCGGCCGCATCAACCTCAACTCCACCGGCTCGCTCTTCCGGGGCGAGATTTACACCGGCGTGCCCGAGGTGGTCGACCCGGTCCGGCCGAGCCGCGGGATCACGAGTTTCGCGCTGATGAGCGACTGGGATGCGGACGGTGTGCGCGAACTGGCGTTTGGCGTGCCGTTCACCGATTCCCAATCGCTCGCCTTCTCGCTGATCGGCGACACGTTCTGTGCCCCGCTGGACCTCAACGGCTATTTCCGATCCGGGGCGGTCATCATCGCGGCCGGCTCGTCCCTCCGGCCGGACCTGGGCTTCCCCGGCCGGAACATCTTCAACCTGGCCGAGTTCGGCACGCTCGGGCACGAACCCCACACCGACGCCAACTGCCGCGAGGGCTTCTACGGCCCGAAATCGCCCGACCCCGCCGGTTTCGGTGAGAATACCTATTTCCATCGGCACCTCTGCGACATCGGCGGCGCCCCCAACTCGGGGTCGGTGCGGCTCGGCTGCCGGTTCAGCAGCGCCGCCTTCGGCGACCAGTTCGGCGAGACGGTCTCGAGCTGGGACTTCGACTCGATCATCATGTCGGCGCCCAACCGCGACCCGCTGACGTCGATCGTGAGCGCCCCGGACAGCATCCCCGGCGCGGGCGTGATCAGCGTCTTCTTCGTGGACGTGAAAGCGGGCTTCTACCCCTGGTCCAACACGCAGGCCCCGCCCGCCAACACGGAACTGGGTTATCCCGGGTCCGCGCAGACGACCGGCGTCAACACGTTGCCGCACGGCGGCCCGTACCACTACCTGATCGACGACCTGGCGTACGCCCCTGGCTACTACGTCGACCCGGAAGACGGCGAGCCGTGCGGCCTTCTCGTGAACGCGGCAATCGTCACGCCCGACCGGTCGGTCCGCTTCTGGTCCAACAAGCCGGGTGCCCGCCTCAGCAATGCCGTCGGCATCGGCGATCTCAGCGCCGACGGCCTGCTCGACCTGATGATCGGCGCCCCGCTCGCCAACGATGGCAACGGCGCCTGCTACATCATCTTCGGTCGGGTTCGCGAACTGATGATGAGCGGCGAGCTCCAGCTCGAGGAGCTCGGCCTGCCGATGGGCAGCGGCGATCCCGACGGCTACCGCTTGTTCGACGGCATCCAGATCGTCGGCGCCCCCGGCGAACGCCTCGGCCAGTCGCAGGACGACGCCGGCGACTTCAACAACGACGGCTACGGTGACGTCGTCATCGGTTCGCCGATGCTGAACAACGGGCGGGGCGGGGCGGCCGTGTTCTTCGGCTCGCGCGACGTCGTCAACCTCACCGAAACGGAGATCCCGTTCATGGAGTTGCCGCAGCGTGGCCTGGGCGTGGTTTTCATCGGCCAGGGGGATGACGACCTGGCAGGGGCCCGCGTCGCCGGCGCGGGGGACGTCGACGGCGACGGCTCGGACGACATCCTGATTGCCGCGCCGAACCGCTCGGTCCGCATGGACCTCGACCAGGACGGCACGATCGACGTCGACCGGACCGAGTGCGGCGTGGTTTACCTCGTGTACGGCGCGCCCGACTTGATCTTCCGTCGCACGACCGAGGACGGCGAGCCCGGCGTTCTCGATTTGGCGTACATCGGGACCGAGGCCCTGCCGGGGGTCGCGTTTATCGGACGCAACAGCAACGACCGCTTGGGCGCTGGCCTCGGCGAGCAGGGGGATCGCAGCTTCGGGGTGGCCGGTTTGGGCGATGTGGACGGAGACGGAGTTGGCGATCTGCTGTTGGGCTCGGTCTCGGCCTCGCCCCGCAACCGGGCGGCGGCCGGCGAGGCGTACTTGCTGTACGGGGTTGGGGACTAGACGCCGATGGGTATGATGAATCAGAAAAGGGACTTACGCATGTGCTCGCGATGGCCGCGCACCATCCTGCTGGCGGCGGGGGTTGTCTTGTCGGCCTGCTCGCCGGAAACCGTGCAGCGCAACCCCTTCCTCGCGTACACCGACGAATATGGCGTCGCCGGCCAGCAGCAGACGGCGGACGACGAAAGCGCCAGCGGCGGTGCGCAGGCGGAGGGCTTCTTCCGTGGCGACCTCACAATTCGCATCCGCAACAATCATCCGGGGGCCGAGGCGAATTTCGCGCTGGTGGCGTGGGTGAACGTGGGCAGCATTCGCTCGGCCGAGCAGCAGGACGCCCTGATGCGCAGCGGCTACAGCCAGCTCTCGCGCGAGGTGCGGCTGGGTACCGCGCACGTGCTACCGATCGGGACGTTCGTGTACGACGGGGGCGGCACGGCGGGCGCAACGGCCGTGGTGCTGGCCCGGGCCCAATCGACCGCCGATGGCCAGAACCAGACCACGACGCCGTCGGAGTTCAGCCTCACGCTGACGACGCCCGATGCGATCCTGCTGTTCTCGCAGCCGCCGGTCTCGTGCGAGTCGGTGGCGTTCTATTTCACCGATGATGGAGACCCCTTGACGTCGGACCCGGTGGCTGGTTCGGAGGCCCCGTACGCCGGGGCGACGCTCAACGGTGGCTTCAAGACGCTGGCGCAGGTCGATGCGTACGAGTGCTCGCCGTTCCGGCCGGGGTTGTTCTTCAGCACCGGCGGGGCGCGGGACCCAAACGAGTATCTCGAAGGCGACGATGTCACGTTCGACCTGTTTGAACGGCCGAACGCGGAGGGTGCGGCGGCCGTGGTCACGATCGGTGCGGAGGCGCCGTTGGTGACCGTGGAAACGGAGCAGAGCACCGGCGAAGATCAGGGCGGCACGGAGCCGACCCCCTAGGGGGACGCAGTCAGTCGCGAGCCGCGCGGCGGACGTGGCGAGGTGTAGAGTCATGAAGAAGCTGGCGATCGCGTTGGTCGTGCTCGCGGTAGGCGTGGTGCCCGCGTCGTGGGCGCAGGGCAGCGGCGAGAGTCCGCCGCAGATTTACGACGTGAGCTTCGAGATCGCGCGCTACGAAGGCAGCCCGTACATCACGTTCTATCAGTGGGATTTCTTTTTCTTCGACCTGTACGGGGCGATTCCCGGTCTGTGGGCCGACCCTGTGCCGTTCGATCCGTTCTCGGAGGTGGCCTACGAGCTGGACGTGATCATTGTCACGCTCGTCGTTGTGGACCTCGATATCGCGGAGAGCGAGGATGACGACGACCTGACGTTTTTCATTCGCGCTCATGCCTCCGGGAGTATCGGCCCGCCCGAGGCCCCGCCGCTCCAGGGCTCCACCGAGAACTTTGTGGAGAAACCGTGGGCGTCCGCGACCCCGCCGCCGGACAGTGCCGCCGTCATCACGCACAACTTCCTGATCGAGAGCTTCCTCGGGGCTAACCAGGACCGCCTGCGCGGCACGCAGGATTGGGATGTCTTCTATACCGTCGAACTTCGCGTCGCGAACGAGGAAAACCCGAAGGAGGGCTTCTTCGACGAGACCGCCTTCTACATCGCCGCCCGCGAGAATCCGTTGCTCGCCGTCCCGAATCCCCCGCCGTTCGCCGACGCCGGCCCCGACCAGACCGTCCTCGTCGATGAATGGACCACACTCGACGGCAGCCGCTCGTTCGACAGCACCAACCTGGGCTTCGACCCCAACGAGCCCGAGGTGTTTCAGAAGGACACGCTTGACTTCGTCTGGGAGTGGCTCTCCGGCCCCGAGCGCGTCGATCCGCAGGACGACGGCGACGCCAGCCCCGCCACCGTCCGCATCCGCCCCACCGTCACCGGCACCTACGTCTACCGCCTGCTGCTCGAGGACGGCGTCAACCCCATCCCCTCGACCGACACGGTCAACATCACCGTGGTCGACACGCTGCCCGAAAACCGCGGCCCGCGGGCCGTCATCACCGGCCCCACCGACGGGTTCCGCGTCGGCGACCGCATCACGCTCAGCGGCGCGGATTCCTCCGACCCCGACGGCGACGAGTTGACCTACCGCTGGCGTCAGACCAACGAGATCGGCGGGCCGCTCCTGCCCGAGGAGGTGATCGAGCAGTTCCAGCCGCTGTTCGGCCTCGAGTCGGAATCGGCCACCTGGCGCGCCACCGCCCCCGGCGTCTTCTACTTTAGCCTGCTCGTCACCGACCCCGACGGCCTCGGCGATGCCGCCCTGACCTCCGTCACCGTCGCCAGCGGCGAGACCGCCACACTGCCGATTGCCATCGAGAGGCCGACGCTGCCGGGGGCCGAAGATGCCGACGCCCCCGCGCCGCCGCCCCCCGCCACCAGCCCCGGCCTGTGCGGGGCAGGCCTGGCCCCGGCCGCGCTGCTGCCTCTGCTGATGTGGCCGCTGCGCCCGCGGAGCAGGCGCGGGTAGCAGGACAGCAGAGCAACAAAGTAGCAAGGTGACAACGTGTGCCTCTCCGCGCGGATGGGCACGCCGTTCGTCACTTTGCCGCTTTGTCACTTAGTTGTTGCGTTGCTACCGGGCTGCGTGGCGCGTGCTTCCACCGCCGGTGCACCCACAGATACTGCTCCGGATGCCGCCGGATCGCCGCCTCCAGGGCCGCCGTGTACGCCTGCGTGATCCACAGCAGCGGGTCCGGCTGCCCCTCCCACTCCTCCGGCCGGATCGTCCGCTCCACGTCGATTCGGTAATGGAACCCCCGGCGCGTGCGGGTGGCCACTCCGACCACGATCGGCACGCGGTAGCTCATCGCCAGCAGCCCGATTGACTTGTACGTCGACGCCGGCCGGCCGAAGAAGTTCACGAACACCCCCTTCCGACCCGCGTCCTGGTCCGCGATGAAGCACAGCGGCCGCCCGGCCGCCAGCACCTCGCCGGCCCGCCCCGACACGCCCTTTTTCATCAGCAGCGTCAGGCCGCCCGCCTGCCGCGACGCCATCAGGTGCTCGTTGATCAACGGGTTGTCCAGCGGCCGCATCACGGCCGTCAGCGGCAGCCCCAGCCGCGCGAGCGTGTACCCGAGCAGCTCGTAGTTTCCAAAATGTCCGGTGAGCAGGATGGCCCCGCCGCCGAGCAGCAAGCGCAGGGGCTCGCCCAGCTCTCCCAGCTCGACGTGTCGCGGCCACGACCACGGATTGATCAGCCGCGGCGTCATTCCCAGCTCGACCAGATAGAGTTGGGCGAAATGCTCGAACGAGGCCCGGGCGACCCGCCGCAACGCGCGCTCCCCAAGCTGCCCGCCCAGCGCCGGCCGCAGATGATCCATGGCCCGCTGCCGGTGCCGGCGGCTCAGCGTCCACCACAGCCAGCCCATGATCCGCGCGGTCTGGAGGTTCCACGTCACGGGAAAGCTGTTCATCAGCGGCGCCCACAGCCGCAGCGCCACGTACTCCCCCAGCCGCCGCAGCGCGAGCGGGAGCGAATCTGCTTCGGTCCAACCGCGCAGCCTGTCCGCCAGCGCCGCCATCAGCGTCCCCAGCCCTCGGGCAGAACCGCCCCGTGCGCCACGAGCCTCGCCCGCAACTTCGCCGGCAGACGCAGCTCCGGCTCGGCGTGCGGCGGCGGCCGGTTTCCTGCCACCACGAAATGCCGGTCCGGCAGCCCGTACCGCGTCTGTAACCACACATGGAGCGGCGGGAGGGGGCGCCCCGCCGCGGCCAGTTTTGCCGGCGCGGCGGTCAGAAACTCCAGGAACTCCGGCAGGCTCGCCACCAGCAGCACCGGCTCCGTGCCGCCGAGCAGCTCGATCATCCGCTCGCCCGTGCGCCGTTTCTCGTACGCCAGCGTTCGCCGGCCCCCCTGTTCCTCGAGCAGTGCGAGCTGGTCAAGCACCCGTGGCATCCGCACGTCGCTGTACCAGATGATCCGCGAGTCCGGGCTGCCCACGAAGCGCAGCTGCGGCCGAACTTCCGCCGGCAGGCCGGCCAACCGCTGCGCGAACTCCACGTACGGCCGCTGCGACGCCAGCTTGGGCAGCACCGCCGGCCAGGCCCACAGCCACATCACGTACATCGTGCCCGCGATCGCCCCCAGCGCCAGCCGCTCGCGCCGCCGAACGTACAGCAGCGCTGCCCCCCCGAACCCCACGCACAGGATGAGCGCCATCACCAGATACGCATTCCGCACGGCCGGCCAGTCGTACAGGCCCGCGATGTCCGGCCCCAGGCGCCGATCGAACCACAGCAGCAGTGCGTTACCCCCTCCGCCCAGCAGCACCGCCGGCGCGCCAAACCACACCGCGATAGCACCCGCGCGGTCCAGCGCCGGGTGGACCCGTCGCGCCGGCGAGAAGAAACCCGCCAGCTCGATCCCCAGCAGGACGAACAGCGGCGGCAGCGCCGGCAGAAAATAGCGCCACTCCTTGCCCGCCGACAGCGTGAAGAACACCAGCAGGCTCGCGAACCAGATCAGGCAGAACAGCGTCCCGTCCTGCCGCACGCCCGCGCGCGGCCGCACCGCGCGGTACAGGGCCGCGGGCAACGACAGCGTCCACGGCAGCGTATAGAACGCCGTCGGCCCGAGGTACGTGAACAGGTGCTTCCAGCTCGACTGGCCGGCCGTGTTCGGCATCGCCCCCGTGAACCGGTCGAGGAACTCCACTTTCCACTTCAACAGCGCCCGGTCCTCGACCAGGCTGACCGCGACCGCCCACGGCAGCCACGGCAGCAGGAACACGGCCAGCCCGACGAGGTGCCATGCACTGCGGAGAATCGACCAGCGCCGCAGCAGCAGCACATACAGGATGGCCGGCAACCCCACCACCACCGCCGGCATCGGCATCTTGTAGAGCATGCCCACACCGGCCGCGAAGTATCCGAGCATCCACAGCGCGACCCGCCGCGGCGGCGAACCCGGAGTCTCGGACCCGATCCACAGCGCCGCCAGCGACACGGTCGTCAGCGTCGCCAGTCCCAGGTCGCTCGCCGCCCGGTGCGACCACCACAGGACGAGGATGCTGGCCGACGCGGCCAGTCCCGCGCAGTTCGCCGCCGCCGC
This sequence comes from uncultured Planctomycetales bacterium, assembly GCA_964564785.1. Taxonomy (GTDB): domain Bacteria; phylum Planctomycetota; class Phycisphaerae; order UBA1845; family Fen-1342; genus CAZMCT01. The sequence goes on along the minus strand of CAZMCT010000029.1, from coordinate 18,543 downwards.
CCCCGCAATGTGCCGCGTAAGCCACCAGATCGTCGCGACCAGCAGCACGCCCGCAACGGCGCTCGGGATGCGGGCGGCGACAGCGTCCACCCCCGGCCCGCCGCCCAATTCCGCCGCCAGCATCACGGCCCAGTACGGCCCGGGCGACTTCTGCATCCGCGTCTCGCCCGAGAACCGCGGCACCAGCCATTCCCCGGCCTCCTGCATCTCGCGGGCGGTCTGCGCCACCCAGCAGTCGATCGGCTCGAACCCCGCCCCGCCCGCCAGATCGTAGAAGCAGATCAGTGCCGTCAGTGCCAACAGACCCAGCGGCGCCCGCCACGCCGGGCGCGAGGATGGCACACCGGCAACGACCGCCGCGGCCGGAGCCGGCTGGCTCACGCGGGGCGCTCCGGCCGAGCCAGTTCGTTGAGCGGGCCGTCAATCGCCCCGTTCACCTGCGCCATCAGGGCGGCGTAGTCGGCCTGGGCCCGGCTCAGCGTCTTGAGCGCGTCGTGCCCCGCCATCTGCCGCTCGAAGTCCTTGAGCTTGTGCTTGTCGGCCACTTCGATCGGCTTCATGGCCGACTCCAGCTCGTGCAGTCGCGCGAGGTGCGCCTGGTAGTCGGTCAGGAGCTGCCGCGCGGACGCATCCGCCCGCACGGCCCGCTGCGCTTCGTAGTATGCCCGCACCGTCGGATGCGCGGCCAGCGCCCGCCCCAACGCCTGCGCCTGCGCGATCAAATCCTGAACATCCGCCATCGTGCACCTCGCTTGCGGAGAAACGCGGGCGGATTGTAACACGCGGCCGATGCTTTGGGGGCGGCGGCAGCGCTCGCTCAGAGCAGAAACCAGACAATGAACACCGCGAGGGCCACCAGCGCCGTCAGCAGCACCCACGGCGCCCGTTTCGGTTCGCCCGCCCCGGCCTCGACCCACTCGCCACAGTGCGGGCACTGCTCGGCCAGCTCGGCGATTTCGCGCCCGCAGCTCGGGCAGGACACCGTGTCCGTCTCGTCCTCGTCGCCGGTGAGGTCGCATTCCTGCGGCCCTTCCGGGTCGAGCTCGTCGCCCGGCGGCAGCGCCTCGTCCTCGTGTGGGTCGTAGTCGCGCGGCATCAGCGCACAATCGGCAGAATGCGCTTGAACCGATCAGTGCCCGATTCGTGCACCAGCTCGAAGATCGCCGACTCCACGGTCGTCACCACGACGCCCGCCGCCCGCATCCGATCCAGCGCGATCTGGCAATCAAACGGCCGCCGCGAACCCACCGCGTCCGCCAGCACCACCGGCCGCATCTGCAACCCGAGCAGGTCCAGCGCCGTCTGCTGCACACACACGTGTGCCTCGATCCCGACCAGCAGCACCTGCGGCCGCGTCGACGGGAGCTTGCGCCGGCAGTCCGGGTCGGCGCAGAAGCTGAAGGTCATCTTCTCGGCGCGCGCGGCGCCGGTCGCGGCGGCCAGGATCGCCGGGTTCGTCGGACCGAGCCCCTTCGAGTACTGCTGGGAGACGGTCACGGGCAATTCGAGCACGACCGCGGCGCGGATCATCTTCTCGGCCGCCGCCAGCACCTGCTCGTGTCCTGCAATGAACGGCAGGAGCTTTTCCTGAAGATCCACGACCAGGAGTTGGGCATGCTCCACATCAATCCGCGGCACGTTGCTGTTCATCATGCGTCTCAATCCTATCAGCGCGATGAAAAAGGGGACAGGTACCGCGGGAGTGGCGGTCGGCGCTACGGTGATGGTGCGTTGGCGCGGCGCCGGCCCCCTTTCTCGACGGGCTGCGATGCACGCGGTTGCGGCGGACCGAACAGCCGGCCTGCGCCCCGCGCGCCATGGCCGGTCGGAGACGGCCCGGAATCCGCCTGATGCCCGCGGCGGCTCGGGTCGTTCACGCGCCGGACGCTCCCGGCCGGTTCAAACCGGCCCGCTGGAAATTCGTTGCCGGACGGTAGTTGCGAGTGGACGAAAGCGTCAGCATGAGTTATGCTTGACTTTAGGTTCGAGCGAGGACACGCTAGCCAAGGATGGTGAGGTGAAGGCGATGGACCGCGAAGAATACCCACTGATTGTGGGGCGGGGGGAAATGTCTACCACCTGTTGTGTGCTGGACGAGGATGCTGCGCCCACAAACGACGCTGCCGCAACCACGGACGAAGCGCCTGCGGTCGCCGCACCCCGCGCGGCGCTGACCGTGGATGCCGCGCCTGCGCCGGCCGTGCGCCCCGAGCAGATCATCGAGGCCATGCTGTTTTCCGCCGACACCCCGCTCAGCCTGTCGCGACTGTCGGAGCTGTCCGGTCTCTCGCCCCGCGACGTCCGGCTGGCGATCGCCGACCTGAACGCGAAATATCTCGTCGCCGGCCTCTCGTTCCGCATCGAGGAAATCGCCCGCGGCTACCAGATGCTCACGCTGCCGCAGTTTGCCCCGTGGGTCACGAAACTGAACAAGGCCCAAGCTCAGAGCCGGCTCAGCGCGGCTGCCCTCGAGACGCTCTCGATTGTGGCCTACAAGCAGCCCGTGATCCGGGCCGACATCGAGGCCATCCGCGGCGTGAGCTGCGGCGACGTGCTCACGCGGCTCCGCGAGATGGGCCTGATCCGCATCACCGGCCGGGCCGAGATCGTCGGTCGCCCGCTGCTGTACGGCACGACGCGCAAGTTCCTCGACGTGTTCGGCCTGGCCGATCTCGAAGACCTGCCGCCGATGGAGTCGCTGACGCTCCGCCGGGCACCGGCCGAGCCGCCGGCCGAAGCCGCCGTAGCGCCCGCGTTCGGCGCTGCGCCGCTTCCGCAACCTGTGCCGCGCGAGACCCCCGTCGCGGCCGCGGGGGCGTAGGCGTCCCGCTGGAACGGTCCCAACGCAGCCCGCCACGCGGTGCCCGGGGCCCGTCACCGTACCACGCGCGAGTCCCATCGGGACGACGGACCCCCCGCGCGCCCCGCCCGCTGTGGTACGATCTCCTTCTGAAGGAGATACGGAGCTCCGCTTGCCCGCGCTCGCGATCGCCGGCGGCACGCCGGTCCGTACCGCACCGTTCCCGAAGTGGCCCGTCATCGGACCGCCCGAGGAGGCCGCCCTTCTGCGCGCCCTCCACGGCCCCTACTGGGGTCTCTTCGGCCGCGGCGAGATCGAACGTTTTCAGCAGCGTTTTGCCGAGTTTCACCAGGCCCGCTTCGGCGTTGCCGTCGCCAACGGCACCGTCGCCCTGCGCATGGCCCTGCTCGCGGCCGGGATCGAAGCCGGCGACGAGGTCATCGTCCCGCCCTACACCTTCCTCGCCACCGCGTCGGCCGTGGTCGAAAGCAACGCCGTCCCCGTTTTTGCCGACATCGACCCCGACACGTTCAACCTCGACCTCGCCGCCGTCGCGGCCGCGATCACACCTCGCACGCGGGCGATCATTCCGGTGCACCTCGGCGGGCTGCCGGTCGAGATGGACGCGCTCAACGCCCTGGCCGCGCAACACAAGCTGACCGTGATCGAAGACGCCGCGCACGCCCACGGTGCCGAGTACCGTGGCCGCCGCGTCGGCTCGCTCGGCCAGCTCGGGTGCTTCTCGTTCCAGTCTTCGAAGAACCTGACCTGCGGCGAGGGTGGCGCCGTGCTCACGTCGGACGAACGGCTGTTCGAGCGTGTTCGCGCGATCTACAACTGCGGCCGCCTGCCGAAGGGCGACTGGTACGACCACCACATCATCAGCGGCAACTACCGCATCACCGAGTTCCAGGCCGCGCTGCTCAACGCCCAGCTCGACCGTCTCGAGGACCAGTGCCGGCTCCGCGAACGCAACGCCCTCGCCCTGGGCCGGCGACTGACCCGCATCCCCGGCATCCGTCCGCAGCAGCGACCCGACTATCCGATCCGCCACGCGTACCACCTGTTCCTCTTTCGCTATGACGACGAGGTCTTCGGCGCGCCGCGCGCGATCTTCCTCGAGGCCCTCAAGGCCGAGGGCATCCCCGCCTCGCCCGGCTATCCCATGCCGCTTTACCGCCAGCCGCTGTTCGCCGATGAGGCGTTCGGACCGTATTCCGCCGCCCACCCGGCCCGCCGTTTCCGCGACGTCTCGTGCCCCGCCTGCGAGCGGATCTGCGCCCGCGAGGGTGCGTGGCTCTACCAGAACGTGCTGATCGGCGGCGATGCGGACGTGAACGACATCGCGACCGCGTTCGAAAAGGTCTACGAGCACCGCGGCGAACTGGCCGACTTCGCCCGCCGCCGCCCGGAGCGTGCGGCGTGAAGCTCGGAACCGCCACGCTCGACATCACGCCACCCGCGGGGGTCGAACTGTCGGGCTACCTCGCCCGTGTCCAGCCGTCGCTCGGCGTCCACGACCCCCTGCACGTCCGCGCGCTCGTGCTGGCCGGCGAATCCGCCCGCCTGCTCTGGCTCCACTGCGACCTCGTCGGCTTCGCTCACTCTTGGGTCCAGGAACTCAAGTCCGAGCTGGCCGAGCGCATGGGGGTCCGCCGCAGCGAGATCGTCGTCTCGGCCACGCACACCCACTCCGGCCCGGCCACCGTCGAGCTCATCCGCTGCGGTACGCCCGATCCCGCCTACCTCCGCTGGCTCCGCACGCGTCTGGCCGACGCCGCCCGCCAGGCCGTCGAGCGCACCGAGCCGGTCGAGCTGCTCCACGCGGAAACCACGTGCAGCCTCGGGGTCGAACGTCGCGGCCGAAGCGACCGACACACCGATCCGCGCCTCGGCCTGCTCGTCTTTCGCCGGCCCGACCGGACATTCACGGCCGTGCTTGCGAACTACGGACTTCACAACGTCGCGATGAGCGAGCAGAACCGGCTGGTCAGCGCCGACATCGCCGGCCGTGCGGCCGAGACGCTCGCCGGCCGGCTCCCCGGCCAACCGGCGGTGCTGATGACCAACGGCGCCGCCGGCAACATCAATCCGCCGGCCGTCCGGAACGACTTCGCGTGGGTCGAGCAATGGGGCGATAGGCTGGCGACGGCGGCGGAGATGGCGTTCCAAGGCCGCCGTGTACGGCGTTTATCGGACCAGCTCCGCGTGGCCTCGGAGTTCGTCACGCTGCCGGTCGTGGCACTCGATCCCACGTCACTCGAAGTGCGTGTGCAACACCTGCGCAAGCCGTTCGTCGGCCGGTCGGGTTACGTCCCCGAGCGCTTCCTCGAGGGGATCGAGATCTGGCGCGAACGCATGGCAGCGCGCATCGCGGCCGGCCGCGCCGCCGAGGGCTTGTCGGTCGAAGTCCAGTGCGTCCAACTGGGCGATGTGGTGTTCACCTGCATCGGGGCCGAGGTCTTCTCGCGCTTGCCTGACGCGCTGCGGAGTGCGGCGGGCCGGCCGGTGTACGTCGTCAGCTATGCGAACGGCGTGGCCGGGTATCTCGCGCCGGAGTCGGCGTACGACGAGGGCTGCTACGAGGTGGATCAGGCGTTCGTGTGGTACGGCACGCCCCCCATCGCCCGCGGGGCGTTCGAGCTTGTCCGCGACCGCGCGGCGGCACTGATGGCGGGCTGATCCTCCTCCGTCCCGGGGAGCCGACGCGGCCGTGGCACCCCGCCGACCCTCCACGGCCCTGCGCGGCTGCGCCGCTGCGGACCGTGCCACCCCGCCAGAGCGTGGCACCCCGTCCGATCACCGCCGAGGGCGGCGGTGCCACAGCGGCCGACGACTCGTCGGCCGAAGAGGACACACCCCGCACTGCTGACACGGCAGCGGCACACGGCCGCACTGCGGACACGGCAGCGGCACACGGCTGCACTGCGGACACGGCAGCGGCACACGGCCGCGCGAGGCGCGGGCCGCTACCGGCGGCGGCGCCGCACAACGAGTTCCGACAACTCCCGACTCCCACCCCCCGGGCCGCGCGGGCACAATGCAGGAAACCCGCTGCGATGTGACGCACGGGGCCGGTTCCACGGGAGGACTCATGGAAGCTCCCACGCTGACGTCCGCCGCACCGCCCGCCCCCAGTCACCTGACGCCCGTCGCTTACGGCGAGCGCATTGTGGGCGTCGATGTGGTGCGCGGCTTCGCCCTGCTTGGCATTCTGCTGGTCAATATGAGCTATTTCGGCCAGCCGTTCCAAGACCTGATGACCGGCGTGGAGCGGTGGCCGGCGTGGTACGACCACGCTGCCGAATTCGCGGTCACCGCCCTCGCCGAGGGTAAGTTCTACATCCTGTTTTCAACCCTCTTCGGCCTGGGCATGGCGATTCAAATGGGGCGCAGCGCCGCCCGTGGCGCCGGCTTCGCCGGTTATTATGTGCGGCGGCTGCTCGTGCTGCTCGCGATCGGCGCCGCCCACGCCCTCCTGTTCTGGTACGGCGACATCCTGCACGCCTACGCCCTGCTCGGCTTCTTGCTGCTTGCGTTTCGCAAGCGGCACACGACGACCATCGTGGTCTGGTCCGGCATCTTCTATCTCCTTTCGCTACTGGTGCTCGGCGGCATCGCGGCCGGCGTCGAGTTCGGCCGGATGATCCCCGAGGCAAACGCGCAGATCGAGTGGAGCTTCGCCGAGCAGGCCCGGATGTTCGCGCAGCAGGCTGATGCGGCCGTCGCCAACTATGCGCACGGCACGTGGACGGACATGCTCCGCCAGCGCATCACCGACCTGTCGGAGATGGCATTCGGATGGATGTTCATGGGCCCGACGATCGCGGCCATGTTCCTGCTCGGCCTGTTTATCGGCCGCGCAGGTGTCGTGCACGACCCGGCCGCCCACCGCCCGCTGCTGTGGGGCTTTGCCCTCGTCGGCCTGCCGCTGGGCCTGGCGCTGAACGTCGCGCATGCGGCCGCAGCCACCGTGTCGACCCCGGCCGAACCGTCGCTGATCGGGCTGATGGGCTACGCGTGCCTGTGGGCTGGCGCCCCGCTGCTGAGCGCGGGCTACGCGTGCACGCTGCTCCTGCTGCTCCAGCGCGACCGCTGGCGGCCGGTGCTGGCCCCGCTCGCTTCGGTCGGACGGATGGCGCTGAGCAACTACCTGCTACAGACACTGATCTGCACGACGATTTTCTATGGTTACGGGCTGGGGCTGTACGCGAAGGTCGGCCCGGCCGCACGCGTCGGCCTGGCGCTGCTGATCTACGCCGCCCAGATTCCATTGAGCGTGTGGTGGCTACGCCGGTTTCGCTTCGGGCCGATGGAGTGGCTCTGGCGGACGCTGACGTATTGGCGCTTGCAGCCGATGCGCTTGTAGCGTGTACCACTGCCGTGTCGGCCGTGCAGGATCCGTCCTCCTCGGCCGTCGAGCCGTCGGTCGCTACCCGTCGGGCAAGCCGCCGGCCGCTGTGGCACCGCCGCCCTCGGCGGTGATCGGGTGGGGTGGCACGGTCCGCAGCGGCGCAGCCGCCAGGGCCGTGGAGAGGCGGCAGGGGCACACGAGCTGGCCGTGTGACGACTACCCGTGCAGCTCGGCGCCCTCGGCCAGCTCGGGTTTCGCGCGACAGCAGTCGACGTAGACGAAGATGCACAGCAGGATGAAGAGCACCAGGCCCAGCAGGTTCTCGGTCTGGGCCAGCCAGGCGGCATTGGTGCCGCCCTCGATCAGGCGGCGGCTGAGGTCGAGGAAGGGCATGATCTTGCCGACCGTCCGCTCGGCGCCCTCGACCATGACCTTGCTGCCGAGCAGCAGGTCGTCGAGGGCGCTGGTGAAGTTGACCAGCACCTCCATGATCGCGCCGCCGGCGATCAGGCCGGACGCGAGCAGGATGCCCTTGTTGCTGCGGGCCTTGGAGAGCCGCTCATCGCGCGTGCTCTTCTTGACCAGGGTCGCGACGAAAGCCCCGATCAGGATCGGCACGTTGATGTACATGGGCAGGTACATCCCCAGCCCGAACGCCAGCGGCGAGATGCCCAGGAGCTGCATGCTCAGCGCGATCACCACGCCGACGCCGTACATCAGCCACGGCACCTGCCCGGTGCCCAGGAAGCTCTCGAGTGCGCTGGCCATCATGTTCGCCTGCGGCGCATCGAGCTTGCCCTCGCCGACGTACCCGGGCTTGTACGAGAGCACCATGATCGTCGCACACACGAAGATCGCCGAAACCAGCGAGCCGCCCAGTGCGTTCCACGTGATCCGCTTCGGGCTGGCCCCCAGCCAGTAGCCCATCTTGAAGTTCGTGATCAGCCCGCCGGCCATGGACAGCCCAGTGCACACCACCCCGCCCACCAGCAGGACGGCCAGCATGGCCTGGTTGCCCTTCGGGAGCCCCGCGGCCGCCATCAACACGGCCGTGATGATGATCGTCGTCACGGTCATGCCCGAGATCGGCGTGACCGAGATCATCGCGATCGCCCAGGCCGAGACGGTCGTGAACAGGAACGTGATCACGACCGCGATGACAATCGAGATCAGCGTCAGCCAGGTCGCGTTCGGCAGGCCGGTGAAGACCACCGCGCGGAAGAAGATCGCCATCACGATCACGACCACCACGCCCAGCAGGGCCGCCGCGCCGTAGCTGATGTCCTCATCCGTCCGATCGAGCTCGCCGGCGCCGCCGCGGCGACCCAGGCTGCCCAGCGCCTGGCGCAGGGCCGTCACGATCACGCCGCTCATCTTCAGGATCGAGAGGATGCCGGCCGCGAAGATGCAGCCGATGCCGATGTTCTTCGGGATGTTGTCGAAGATGTCCTTGACGGCGGTGCCCTTGACCGCGGGGTTGAGGAGCTGCAACTGCTCGAGGTTGAGCGGGGCCAGCAGCGGGATGATCACCAGGCACGAGAGGATCGAGCCGGCGCAGATGATCGAGGCGTAGCGTACGCCGATGATGAAGCCCAGCCCGAGGTAATACGCCCCGGCCCCCATCGAAATCACCGCCTTGACCTTGTTCGTCAGGTCCGCGAAGAATCCCTCCGCTCCGAACGCCAGCGTCGTCACCGCCTCGCGCCCGGCGACCTCGAGCTTGACCAGCCCGGTCGTGAACCGGTCGCTGAAGAGCTTCAGGGCCGTGGCCGCGAAGGTGTACAGCGCCGAGAGAATGAACGAGTAGATCAGGATCCAGGCTTGCGTCGTGCTGCCCGAGGCGCCCGTCACCAGGATCTCGTTCGTCGCGGTCGCTTCGGGGAACGGCAGCTTGCCGTGCATCTCCTTCACGAAATAGCGGCGGAAGGGAATCAGGAACAGCGACCCGAGGACCGCGCCCAGCAGCGGCACCAGCGTGATCTGGAGAAACAGGGCGACGGTGCCGATCCCGAAGCTCTCGTTGAGCTTGAGCACATAGATGGCCGGCATCGTGAAGCACGTGCCCCCCGCGACGTAGCCCGAGGTCGTGCTGATCGACAGCACGTACATGTTCTCGAGGATCGAGCTGGCACGGCCGCCGGCCTTGAGCAGGAACCCTGAGAGCCCCACCGCCAGGATCGAGATCGGAATGGCCGTCTCGATGCCCTGCCCGGCCTTCAGCGCCAGGAACGTCGCGGCCACCGAGAACACGATGTTCATGATCAGGCCGAACACGAACATCCGCGTCGTCAGCTCCGGGACCCGCAGCGTCGGCGGGACCATCGGCACGTAGCGCTCGCCCGGCTTCAGCTCGCGGTAGGCGTTCTCGGGCAGCTTGGTCGGCATCTGCGCCTGATCGGACATGCGGGGCTCCTCGCGCGTGCGGATCGCGGCCGTCCGGCCGGCCGCCGCGCGCGGCGCCGGCCGGCCGCAGGGGCTTCGGTCGGTGAACGTACCATTTTGCCCCCGGCACTGCAACGTGGGCGGGTGGCACGGTCCGCCGGTCGCGTGGCGACCCAGGGCCGCGGCGTTCAGGCGTTCCGGCGGCCTCGGTCGCGGCCCGGCGCGGCGGCGGCGCTCCGGACCGTGCCAGCCACCGCAGCGGGGAGTTGCAGCGCCCGGGCTGTTACCGCCGCCGCCGCCGCTTCTTGCGCTCCAGCTTCCGGGGTTGGTAGCGCGTCGTGCCCTTCTTCATCTTCGGGATCCCCCCGTCCAGCACGCCCATCTGCGCGAGTTGCTGCGTCATCTTCAGCCGGCTGCTCATCCCCATGCCGGCCATCTGCTTCATCAGCGGCCGCATCATGAGAAACTGCTTGACGAGCCCGCTGACGTCCTGCGGATCGACCCCCGCGCCACGGGCGATTCGCCGCCGCCGCGAGGCCTCGATGATTTCCGGGTTCTTCCGTTCCCGGGGCGTCATCGAGTGCACGATGCCCTTGAAGCGGTTGAGCTCCTCGTCGGGCAGCTCCATGTCACCGATCGCCGAGCCCACCCCCGGAATCATCTTCAGGATCGACTTCATCGGCCCCATCTTCCGCAGGCCGTCGAGCTGCGCCACGAAGTCGCCCAGGTCCATCTGGCCCTTGGCCATCTTCTCCTGCGTCTTCGCCACCGCCTCGGCGTCGAACGCCTGCTGAGCCTTCTCCACCAGCGAGACCACGTCGCCCATCCCCAGGATGCGGCTCGCGATCCGCTCGGGATGAAACTCCTCGATCGCGTCCAGCTTCTCGCCCACACCGATGAACTTGATCGGCTTGCCCGTCACCTGCTTGACCGACAGCGCCGCCCCGCCACGCGTGTCCGAGTCGAACTTCGTCAGAATCGCCCCGTCCAACTCCAGCCGCTGGTCGAACGCCTTGGCCGTGGTCACCGCGTCCTGCCCGGTCATCGCGTCCAGCACCAGGTAAACCTGGTGCGGGTTCGTCGCCTCGGCGATCCGGGCCACCTCGGCCATCATCTCCTCGTCGATCGCCAGCCGCCCGGCCGTGTCGAGAATCACCACGTCGCGGTCGCGCTGCCGCGCAGCGCTGATCGCGTTGCGGCACACCCTGACCGGGTTCTGGTGGTCGCGCTCAGTGTAGACCGGGACCTCGAGCTGCCGGCCGAGCACTTCGAGCTGGTCGATGGCCGCCGGTCGCTTCAGGTCGGCCGCGACCAGCAGCGGCTTCTTCCCATGCTGCATGGTGTAGCGGGCCAGCTTGGCGCAGGTGGTCGTTTTACCGGACCCCTGGAGGCCGGCCATGAGGATGATGGTGGGCGGCTTCGAGACATACGGGATGCGAGTCTCGATCGGCCCCATCAGCCGTACGAGCTCGTCGTAGACGACCTTGACCATCACCTGCTCAGGCCGGAGCGTGTTCAGCACCTCGAGGCCGATCGCCTTCTGCAAGCAGGCGTCGCAAAACTGCCGCGCGACTTCGACGTTGACGTCGGCCTCGAGCAGCGCCGTACGAACCTGTCGCATGGCGTCGCGGACGTTCTCCTCGCTGATCCGGCCGCGGCCGCGGAGCGATTGAAGGATGCCGCCGAGCTTGTTGCTGAGTGCGTCGAACATGTCGGGAGTGTACCGGAAAAGCAGCCCGGATTCAGCGGTGAGGCGGGTGTGGTCAGCCGGACGGCGGGGCCGGGCGGAAAGTCGAAGGCCGAGCGCGGCGGGCTATAATGGACGCGCATGGGGCGCACGCGGTGTGACTGCAAGCAGCTCAGCTTCCTCGCGCTGCGCAGTTACGCCCGGCGACACGGCATCACCGAAGTCGACGAACTCATCCGCCGCACCGGCTGCTGCACCGGCTGCGGCACCTGCCGCCCCCACCTCGAGGAGTTTCTCCGCACGGGCCAGGTCAGCTACGGCGGCGACCCGATCAAGCTGCCCGACCCCGACCCGCCGGACAGCGGCAAGTCACCGCCGCAGCGCTGACCCCGCGCGCCCCGCTGCGCCTGCGGTCCGCTCTGCTCTTCGCCGGGGCCCCGCCGTCTCAGGTGCGCGCTTCTCGCTTCAGCGCAACAGTCGCAGCGCATCGGCCGCGATGTCGCGGGCCGCGTGCGGCCGGCCGAGCCGCGCGGCCGCCTGGCGCATCGCGCGCAGGCGGTCCGCATCGCTGAGCAACTGCCCGATCCGCCACGCCACCATCCGCGGGTGGTTCAGCTTGAGCCCCGCCCCCTGCTCGAGAAGGTAATCGCTGTTGCGCGTCTCCTGCCCCGGGATCGGCTGGAGGATTGCCAGCGGCAGCCCGCACGCGAGCGCCTCCGACACCGTCAGCCCGCCCGGTTTGCCGATCGCCACGTCTGCCGCCCGCATCCACACGTGCACCTCGTCCGTGAACCCGACCACGTGCAGCTCCCGCCCCGCGGTCCGCGCCTGCTGTGCCAGGCGGCAGCCCAGCTCGACGTTCCGCCCGACCATGACGGCCAATTGCGTGTCCCGCGGGAGCGTCAGCAGCTCGCGCACCACCTGTGCCAGCAGTCGCGGCGAAAACCAACTGTAGAGCACCAGTACGACCGGCCGATCCGCGGCGAGCCCCACACGGGCCCGAGCCGCGTTCGCGTCCAGCACCTCGGCGAACCCCGCCCGCACCGGGATCCCCGTGACGCGCACCCGCTCGGCCGCGACGCCCCAGGTCGTCAGACCATGCCGGCCGGACTCGGTCGCCGTGTAATAGCGCTCGGCCGGCTCCTGTACCCAGAGGCGGTGTGTCTCGAGATCGGTGGTGACGATCGCGTGCGGGCAGCGGAGCCGGCCGTCGCGCCGCAGTTCGGCCACGACCTCCGCCGGGAGGAAGTGCGTGCTGACAATCAGGTGTGGGGACCTGCGGACCAGGTAGCGGGCCAGCGGCGGGGTGAAGCGGTTCTGGATGAACAGTCGCAGGCGTTCGTTGGGCCCCTTCGGGCGCTGGTCGAGGGCGTCATAGAGCCAGCCCATCAGCGGCGGCGCATACCGCACCAGCGCGGAATACCCGCCGGCATAAAGCCCACGGAAGAAGCGGCTCATCAGCTCCAGTGCGTCGAGCCGCTCGACTTCCAGTTCCGGACGCGCAGCGCGAAAGGCTTGCTCGAGTCCGCGGGCGGCGATCACGTGGCCGGCGCCGGCCGACGTCGCCAGGATCAGAATGCGTGGCGGCGTTGACACCGGGGCAATAATAGCGGTTCGCGTGCCGCGGATTGAAGCGGTGCCGTTCGCATGCGTGCGCGCCGCGGAGCAGCTCCCCGGCACGGCCGGCCGCCCTACTTCGTGGCCGGGCGGGCGGCGGCCACGAATCGCCGCACCGCGTCGTGATCCTTGATCCCCGGCCGCGACTCGACGCCGCTGGCCACGTCGACGCCGTCGTAGCAGCCCACGGCGACGGCCGTCGCCACGTTGGCCGGCGTCAGCCCACCGGCGCACCAGATCGCGGGCGGGCGGAGCACGAGGCTGCGGGAGATGTCGGCCAGGCGTTCGAAACCCGGATGCGGGCCGCCCTTGGGCGCGTCGAGGAGCACGGCGTCGATGCGCACCGCCTGCCGGCGCGCTTCCTCGAGATAGAGCCGCAAGTCCTGCTCGGCCGCCGGCCCGACGATCTCCCAGGCCCGCAGCACATGCACGAACGCGAGGCGGGCCTGCACCTCGCGCAGGTACGCGGGCGACTCGCGGCCGTGAAACTGGAGCCAGCCGGCCCGCGTGGTCTGCACCGCGGCCAGCACCTCCTCGAGCGGCGCATCGCGAAAGACCAGCACCGGCTGCACCCCGGGCGGAAGCGCGCCGACCACCGCTCGCACGACGTCAATCGCGACCCGCCGCGGACTGGGCGCCAGAATGAAGCCGAGAAAGTCCGCACCGCTGCGGGCCGCGGCGACCGCGTCGTCGGCATTCGTGATGCCGCAGATCTTTACGTGCATGCGGCCGCTCGCAGCGCTGCTCGGCGCGGACGATCGGGCCGCCCGCGTCCCGGTCCTGCCGCGCCTGCGCATTTGACGTATGATCTTACCATTACGCGCCCCGCGGGCGAACCCGAGAGCCACGTGTACCTGGTCGTTCTCGCCATCCTCGCGCTGGTCCTGACCATCGATCGGCAGCTCTACGACCTGCTCGCCGATCGCGGGCTGACGTTGACGGCGGCGGCCGGTGTCACGTTGCTGCCGGCCGCGGTCGCCTGGCTGGCTGCTCGCCGGGCGCTGCGGCTGCTCGACCGCGAGCCGGCCCATCCGGCCCGGGCGCAGGCCGCCGTCGCCCGCGGCCTGGTCGTTGTGCAGGTCCTGCTCGCGCTCGGTCACGGCGCGTTGCTGCTCGGCACGCCCTGGCTCGAGATGACCCGCGCGACGCCGGTGATCGGCCGCTGGCCGGTGGTCCCCGGATTGCTGGCCGTCACGCCGTTCGTGCTGGCGATCGTTCTGGCGTGGATCGCGCTCTACCCGGCCGAGCGGGCGGTGCGGCAGCTAGCGCTGGAGATTTACCTGCTGCGTGGGCGGCCGCTGCGGCCGGTGTGGGCTCTGGGCCGCTACGTCGCGTACAACCTGCGGCACCAGGTGCTGTTCATCCTGGTGCCGATGCTGCTGATTCTGGGGGCGCGCGATGTGGTGGTGCTCTACCAGCGCGAGATCGAGCGCACGACGGGCGTGCGCTACGCACCGGACGTGCTGATCGGGGCGGCGGCGCTGCTGGTGGCGGTCATTACACCCGAGGTCCTGCGGCACGTGTGGGTCACGCAGCGGCTGCCCGAGGGTCCGCTGCGCGACCGGCTGCAAGCGCTGGCCCGCCGGCTGCGGCTGCGCTACCGCGATATCCTGGTGTGGCGCTCGGGCGGGCTGGTGGTCAACGCGGCCGTGATGGGGGTGGTGGCCCCGCTGCGCTACGTGCTGATCACCGACGGCATGCTCGAGCAGCTCGACGACGCGAAGATCGAGGCGGTGTTCGGACACGAAGCCGGGCACGTCAAGCGGCATCACATCCTGTTTCTGCTGATCTTCGCCTTCATCAGCGGTTGCGCTGCGACCATCTTCACGGTTCGCACGCAGGCCGTCGCGCGGACCGCCCCCCGGCTCTACGAGACGCTGCTCGTGCTGGCCGGGCTGGCGCTGCTGCTGAAATGGACGCTGCTCTTCGGCTGGGTTTCGCGGCGCTTCGAGCGGCAGGCCGACATCTTCGGCGTACGGACGCTGGCGCTGACCGGCCTGCCCTGCGTCAATCCCTGCGCCGTGCACGGACTGCCCGGCAGCGCTGCGCCGCGAACGCCGCCGCCGTACGGTCTGTGCAGTACGGCGGCCCACGTCTTCGGCGAGGCCCTGCACGAGGTCGCGCTGCTCAATGGCATCCGACCCGACGCCCGCAGCTTCCGCCACTCGTCGATCGCGTCGCGCTCGCGCTTTCTACAGACCCTGGCGCTCGACCCGGCCCGCGCGCGGGCTTTCGAGCGCCGCGTGTTCCTGCTGAAGGCCGCCCTCTTCGCCGCCGGCCTGGTGGCGGGCGCCTGGGCGGCCGGGGAACTGCAAATCTGGGAGAGTGCCGTCCGCGTTCTGGGGTGAGCCGGGGAGGGCGACGCGGAGCGCGCTTGCACCCGCCGCGCGGGCCGGCGGCCCACGTCCGGTCCCGCACCGCCGACGCGCTCCGCCGACCACGGCGTCGGATGCGCGGTGCGCTGTGCGCTCGCGCAGGTCGCCGGCCGCGTCGCAGGCGCAGCCACGCGGGTCACGATCAACGACGAGCTGAGGGGGCAGGCGCCGTGTCCGAGTCTCGCGCGCGCGGGAGCAGGTCGCACCGGCGCACCACCCTGGCGGCCGAGCACGTTTCACAACCGGCGCGGCTGGTTCGGCTCGCGGTCGGCGACGCTGGGGCGCCGGCGGTTCGCGCGGGCGTGGGCTCGCGCGACGCGGCGAGGCGGGTGCCCCGGGCGACGATATCGATCCGGCTCCCGGCCTGTGTACAATGATGTGCAAAGAGCCGCGAGCGCTCAGCGGGGGCCGCTGGAGGCTCGTGCGAGGACTTTTGCCGCATGCCGGACAGCAGCGCCATCGAGCTGATCCTCCGCGACCTGCACGAACGGGCCAAGGAGTTGAACTGCCTGTACACCGTTGAGGAGATCACCAGCGATCCGGCGGCGCCGCTGAACGAGATTCTGACCGGCGTCGTCCGCGTGCTGCCGACCGGCTGGCAGTACCCCGAGATCTGCCAGGTTCGCATCCAACTCGACGGCGAGCGGTACGAGACTCCCGGCTACACCGAAGTCCCCTGGAAGCAGACGGCGGCCATCGCCGCCCAAGGCGAACCGGTCGGCGTGCTCGAGGTGTCGTACCGCGAGGAGATGCCGCACGCCGACGAGGGCCCGTTCCTGCGGGAGGAACGCAAGCTGATCGACTTCGTGGCCGACCGGATCGGCAACTGCGTCACGCACCGCCGGCTGGTCGCGGCCATGGAGGAATGGCGCAACACCCAGCGGAACTGGTCGAAGCACACGATGCACGACTGGTCGGTGATCCTCGACCTGTTGCGACGGACCGATCAGGCCCTGCTGCTGCGTGTGGCCCGCAAGATGATCAACCACCTCTGCTGGAGCGGCGTGCCGGAGGCCGACCGCCTGCTGAAATACTTCGGCCTGGGCACGCAGTCGCAGCACCAGGAACTGCTCATGGACTCGAACCGGCCGCGGCAGCGCGACCGGGAGCTCACGCCCGACACGCTGGTGGACGAGGCCTTCCGCATCGCGGCCGTGCACCTGTCGGACGAGGAAATCGTCGCCTGCATTCAGAAGTGGATCAAGGAGGACCGCGCCAGCCACCTGGTCAACGCGCTGGAGAACTACAACACGTCGTTGGCCGAGGTGTCCGACGCGATTCACCGTTACCAGCACGGCACCCACGGCGAGATCGAGTTGTCGCCCTCGACCCGCAAGGGCCTGCGGGTCTCGCTGATCCGCCGCTTCCTGACGGACCAGCTCGAGTTCATCAACGTCGCCAAGCGGTACTTCGACATCAAGGATTTCCACGACCTGTTGCACCGCATGATTTTTCCCGCCCGCGGGCACGGGAAGATCGGCGGCAAGAGCAGCGGGCTGCTGCTGGCCGGCCAGATCGTGCGGCGGCACAGTGGCGACGACGAGTTGCTGGCGGGCCTGAAGACCCCCCGCACCTGGCACGTCACCAGCGACGGTCTGCTCGACTTCGTCTACTGCAACCACCTCGAAGACGTCTTCACGCAGAAGTACAAGGACATCGACGAGATCCGTCAGGAGTACCCGGACATCGTCCAGGTCTTCAAGCACTCGTACTTCTCGGGCGACATGATCAAGGGCCTGTCGCTGGCGCTCGACGACTTTGGGGAACAGCCGCTGATTGTCCGCAGCTCGAGCCTGCTGGAGGACCGCTTCGGGGCCGCGTTCTCCGGCAAGTACAAGAGCCTGTTCCTTGCCAACCAGGGCAGCAAGCGCGAGCGGCTGGCGGCGCTGACCGACGCCATCGCCGAGATCTATGCCTCGACCTTCAGCCCCGACCCGATCCTCTACCGCGCCGAGCGCAACCTGCTCGACTTCCAGGAGGGCATGGGCGTGATGGTGCAGGAAGTGGTCGGCACCCGCATGGGCCACTACTTCGCCCCGGCCTTCGCCGGCGTGGCCTTCAGTCACAACGAATTCCGCTGGTCGCCGCGGATCAAGCGCGAGGACGGCCTGGTCCGCATGGTCCCCGGCCTCGGCACGCGGGCCGTCGACCGCCTGGGCGACGACTATCCCGTGCTCATCTCCCCCGGCCAGCCCGGCCTGCGCGTCAACCCCACCCCCGACGAGGTCGTCCGGTACGCCCCGCGCTACATGGACGTCATCAATCTGCGCACCAACAGCTTCGAGACCGTCGAGATCCGCGACTTTCTGCGCGCCGTCGGCCGCGAGCTGCCCGGCATCGAGCAACTCGTCTCGGTCTTCGAGCACGGCCATTTGCGACAGCCGCTGATCGGCCAGATCAACTTCGAGCGCGACGACCTGGTCGTCACGTTCGAGGGCCTGCTGACCCGCACACCGTTCATCAAGCAGGTGCGGGCGCTCATGACGCTGCTGGCCCGCGAGCTCAAGACCCCCGTCGATATCGAGTTCGCCAGCACCGGTCGCGATCTGTACCTGCTCCAGTGCCGAGCCCAGACGCCGGCCAAGCACTGCGAGCCGGCCCCCATCCCCCGCGACCTCGCGCCCGAGCGGCTGCTGTTCTCCGCCCGCCGGCACGTCTCCAACGGCAGCGTGCCCAACATCACGCACATCGTCTACGTCGATCCGGAGCGCTACAGCCAACTGGCCAGCGTCGAGGAGCTGGCGGCCGTCGGCCGGGCCGTCAGCCGGCTCAACAAGCTGCTGCCCAAGCGGCAGTTCATCCTGATGGGCCCGGGCCGCTGGGGCAGCCGCGGTGAGATCAAGCTCGGCGTGCGGGTCACCTACTCGGACATCAACAACACGGCCGTGCTGGTCGAGATCGCCCGCAAGAAGGGCGATTACACGCCCGATCTCTCGTTCGGCACACACTTCTTCCAGGATCTCGTCGAGGCCAACATCCGGTACCTGCCGCTCTACCCCGACGAGGACGGCGTCGTGTTCAACGAACCCTTCTTCCGCAACAGCGGCAATGTCCTGCCCGCGCTGGCGCCCGAGTTCTCGGACCTCGCCGGTGTCGTCCGTGTGATCGACGTGCCGCAGGCCACCGGCGGCCAGGTGCTCCGCGTGCTCATGAACGCCGACCTCGACGAGGCCGTCGGCGTGCTGGCCTCGCCCAGCACGCCCGTTGAGGCCACGCTCGAGGCCGAAAGCGTCACCCGGCCGCAGCGCGAGCAGGACTGGCGCTGGCGGCTGCGGATGGCCGAGCGCGTCGCGGCCGAGCTCGACCCGCAGCGCTTCGGCGTGGCCCG
>CAZMCT010000028.1:0-32578 GCA_964564785.1 uncultured Planctomycetales bacterium | reverse complement strand
GTGAAGTCCTCCGACAGCTCGGGCACATGCGTGTCGGACGCGATGACGTGCCCGACCGCCTCGAGCATCGCGAGCGTCTGCTGGCAGTGTCGGCAGCGGAGGCGGTGCGCGTCGAACTCCAGCCGCAGCGACCCGGCGAGCTGGGCGTCGAGGTACGCGTCAAAGAGTTTTTCGCATTCCGAACAGTTCATGGCACCACTCAGGCGTAATGCGAATCGTTCAAGAACTGAATGGCCATCCAGTCGTCCACCAGTTCGCTGCTGAGGGCGTCACGGAGCTTGGCGCGCGCCCGGTGCAGATGGCTCTTGACCGTCACGGTCGGCATTCCGAGCACCTGACCGATTTCCTCGCAGCTCTTGCCCTCACGATAAAAGAGCAGGACGGCCGAACGTTGCGGCGTCTTGAGCTGATCGACGGCGTTCCAGATCAGTTCGCGCAGCCGGCGGGCCTCTTCCGTGTTCGCCAGGGTCCGCGGCGCGTCGTCCTGGGCCGCATCCAGCCGAGTCACGTCCAGCTCGGCCGCGACTGTTCGCCTCCGGCGGAGCTGATTGAGACACAGCCGATAGGCGATCGTGAAGAGCCAGGTGCTGAACGCGTACTGCTCGGAGTACGTGTCGAGCGCCTCGTAGGCCTTCACGAAGGCCG
Source organism: uncultured Planctomycetales bacterium (assembly GCA_964564785.1). Classification (GTDB taxonomy): domain Bacteria; phylum Planctomycetota; class Phycisphaerae; order UBA1845; family Fen-1342; genus CAZMCT01. The sequence goes on along the minus strand of CAZMCT010000028.1, from coordinate 31,933 downwards.
CCTGGGTGATGTCTTCGGCCTCGTGGTGGTTCCGCATCATCCGCCAGACGAAGGCGAACAGGCGATCCTTGTAGGCGTCCACCAGGGCGCGGAATGCCTCACCGCTGCCGCGCTGGGCGCGGCGGACCAGCCGGGTTTCCTCGGGGCGCGGCATTTCGCTCTTTGCGACGGGCTCGGCGTCACCCACTCTACGCATCCTTTGTACCCGGAGCCTCTGCTGGAGTTGCAGCAAGACTCAACGATCACTAAATTTAGCGGCGAAATGGCGAAAGGTCCATCCGCGCCGCCGAAGATCGTCAACAAAAAGGTCCGGTATAACTACGAGGTGCTCGACCGCCTGGAGGCCGGAATTGCGTTAACCGGCAGTGAGGTCAAAAGCTTGCGCGCCGGTCGCGCGTCGATTGAGGAAGCCTACGCCTTCATCCACAACGGCGAGCTCTTCTTGCGCGATTGCAACATATCTCCATATCCCATGGCGGGTTACGCGCAGCATAAGCCGACGCGCGAACGAAAGCTGCTCGTCCACCGCCGCGAAATCCGCAAGTGGCAGACCAAAGTCGTGCAGCGTGGGCTCACGATCATCCCCACCGAGCTCTACTTCAACGAGCGCGGACTGGTGAAGGTCGCCCTGGCGCTCGTCCGTGGAAAAACGCACGCGGATCGCCGCGAGGACATCCGCCGCCGCGACGACCAGCGCGATGCCGACCGCGAGCTTCGCCGGCGGAGGTAGCAGCCCGGTGAGAAAGTGGGCTGGCTCCGCGCCGATCCACCCATCACGGGAGCGCCACAACGCCGACCGCCACGCCCAAGGTGCCTGGTCCCTTTTTCAACGGGCTGGTAAGGCTCGCGCGCACGCAACGCCGCATGGGCACGAGGGCGCGGAGTCATGCAGTGAGGCGGCGTCATTCGGACGGGCGCAGACAACAAGACGCCGACCCCGGCCGGCGGAACGCTCCCCAACCAGGCTCGGGCGCGGCTGAGCGCGCATTCCCCACCGCGCGCCGGCCGTTCCAGAATGACGGGGGGTGGCACTCATGTCCCCCGACCGCTCGTCCCGGCGTCTGTGCGGCTTTGCGTGGGACCTATCTTCGCGCGGCGTCGAAGCGCTCGGCGACCGCGTCCCAGTTCACGACGTTCCACCACGCCGCCACGTAGTCCGCCCGGCGGTTCTGGTACTTGAGGTAGTACGCGTGCTCCCACACGTCCAGACCCAGGAGCGGCTTGTGACGCTGCATGATCGGCGAGTCCTGGTTGGCGGTGCTCGTGATGGTAAGCTTCCCGGCCGGATCGAGCGTCAACCACGCCCAACCGCTGCCGAAACGCCCCATCGCGGCCTTGCTGAATTGCTCCTTGAACGGATCGAACCCGCCGAATGCCGCGTTGATGGCGTCGGCGAGCGTGCCGCGCGGCGCCCCGCCCTTGCCGGGCCCCATGATCTGCCAGAAAAGCGTGTGGTTCGCATGCCCGCCGGCGTTGTTGATCACCGCCTGGCGGATGTCTGCCGGTACGCGCTCGATGTCGGCCAGAAGCTGTTCGACCGGCATCGCCAGGAGCTCAGGCCGAGCTTCGAGGGCCTTGTTCGCGTTCGCGCAGTACGCGGCGTGGTGCTTGCCGTGATGGATCTCCATCGTCCGGGCGTCGATGTGCGGCTCCAGGGCGTCGTACGGGTAGGGGGGCGGTGCTGCTTCGTAGGCCATGTTCGTCTCCAGTTCGCGTCGTATCTGATGCGCAAAGTCACCGAAGAAGGTCTCGATCGGTCAGGTTGATGCTAGGCGGCCGGGGATACAGGTCAACTTCTGGTCCGATATCGCCGCAGGACGGCGACGGGCGCGGGCTTGTTTGTCATTCCGAGACGATCGCGGTGGCGACCCGCGAGGAATCTGGCTTGGCGTGGAATCGCCCGGCGAGGGTGGAGCCAATCTCCGTACGGAGCCGGATTCCTCCTCGCTGCGCTCGTCGGAATGACAGGAAGCTGCGCTCGTCGGCACGATAGCGGGGGCGTGCCTGCCGGAATGACAGGTTTCGCGCGCTTCGCGCGGTGTGGGGCCGGCGTAGAATCGCGGCTTTCCGTCGCCCGGCGTTGCCGCTGCCGCGAGACGTTGCTGCGGCCGGCGCGCGGCGGCGGCACGAGGAACCCCGATGATCGACCTGAAGCTGATCCGCGAGAATCCGGACCTGGTGAAACGGGCGGCGCGCGACAAGAACCTGCGCATCGATATCGACGCGGTGCTGGAGATCGACCGCCGTCGGCGGGCGCTGGAAACCGAGTTCAACGAGCTGCGCTACCAGCAGAATCAGGCCGGCGAGCGGATCGCGAAGGCCCCGAAGGAGGAACGGGCGGGCCTGGCAGCGGAACTGAGCCAGATCAAGGCCCGGCTGAAGGAGATCGACGCCGAGCGTGAGGGCGTGGAGGCCGAGTTGCGGGCGGCACTGCTGCTGGTGCCGCAGATCCCCGCGTATGACGAGGGGGTTCCGATCGGGCCGGACGCGTCGGCCAATGTCGAAGTGCGCCGGGTGGGATCGCCAAAGCCGAAGGATGCGTTCGGCTTTCCGTTCAAGGACCATCTCGAGCTGGGAACGAACCTGGGGATCATCGACGTGGACCGCGGCGTGAAAATCGCCGGCAGCCGCAATTACGTCCTGTGCGGGGCGGGGGCCCGGCTGCATGAGGCCGTGCTACGGCTGGCGTGGGATGTCATGCTCGAGGCCCAGCCGCAAGGGGGGCTGCGTTTTTCGCCGCTGACGGTGCCGGTCCTAGTCAACGATGCCCTGATGGAAGGCACGGGCTTCTTCCCGCTGCACCGCGACGAGGTATACCTGTGCGAGCGCGACCGGCAGTCGCTGGTGGGCACGGCCGAAGTGCCCGTGACCGGCCTGCATATGGACGAGCTGCTCGACGAGGCCGACCTGCCGAAGCTGTACTTTGCCCGCAGCACGTGCTTCCGCCGGGAGGCCGGAGCGGCCGGCAAGGACACTCGCGGCCTGTACCGCATCCACTATTTCGACAAGATCGAGCAGGTGGTGCTGTGCCGGTCCGATCCGGCCGAGTCGCGTCGTTGGCACGACGTGATCGTCGCGAACGCGGAGGCGGTCCTGCGGCGGCTCGAGCTGCCGTACCGGGTGGTGGAGGTCTGCACCGGCGACATGGGGCAGGGCAAGGTGCGGATGTATGACATCGAGACGTGGATGCCGAGCCGCGGGGAGTACGGCGAGACGCACTCGGCCAGCCGGTTTCACGACTTCCAGGCCCGTCGGCTGGGACTGCGCTACCGCCGGGCGGACACCGGCAAGCCCGAGTTCTGCCACACGCTGAACAACACGGTGATCGCGAGCCCCCGCATCCTGATCCCGCTCCTGGAACTCAACCAGAACGCCGACGGCGGCGTCACGATACCGCCTGCCCTGCGCGGCTATATGGGCGGGATGGAGCGGATCACGCCGTAGCGCCGGAGTGTGGCACCGCCGCCCTCGGCGGTGAGCTCTCAGCCGAGGGCGGCTGAGCCACAGATCTCAGCCGGGGGCGGCTGAGCCACAGCCACAGATCTCAGCTCAGCCGAGGGCGGCTGAGCCACAGCCACAGATCTCAGCTCAGCCGGGGGCGGCTGAGCCACAGCCACAGATCTCAGCTCAGCCGAGGGCGACTGAGCCACAGCCACAGATTTCAGCTCAGCCGAGGGCGGCTGAGTTACGCCGCCTCACGGCCGCGGCGTTTCGGTCGGCCACTCTGCCAGCGCCCGCTCGAGAATTGCCTTCCCGCGGTCGCAGTCGGCGTCGCTGTCGAACGCGACGCTCGTGACAGTCATCTGCCCGAGGGCGGCGGCCGCGTAGCCGCGAAGGTTCAGTCCGGCCTCGGCCAGGGCACTCGTGATGCGGGCGGCCAGTCCCTTTACGTTGGGGCCCTCGATGCGCAGGGCGAGGACGCTATCGCCTCGGGACAGTCCCGCCTGCTCAGCCGTATCAACCTCGTCGAGCGTCCGCAGGGGCGACACGAACAGGACACCGCGGCCGGTCCATTCCCTGCGGGCGATGATCAGCTCGAGGTCAAGTCCGCCGCGGGCGAGGGCGCGCAACTTTGAGGCGAGGGCATCGGGGTGGTCGGGAATCGCGCCGGCCCACACGTGCTCCTTAATGATCCGGTACTTCATGTCTCTGCTCCCCAGAAGCGACCTGCGGCGTTGCACCGCCGACGCTAATGTACCCGCACGGCGGCCGCGGAGCAATGCGGAGGGACGCGGGTGGCCGGGGGGAACGTGGGAAGGTGGGAACGCGGGAATGCGTGTCGCAGGTCGGGAAGGGGGGAAGGTGCGAAGATCTTCCCCGGTTGTCATTCCGAGCGCAGCGAGGAATCCCGCTGCGCAGGACGTGCGGCTGAGCTGCGGGCGTTGCCTCAACCGCGGCCGGATGGCCGGCCGGTCGCCAGAGCGACGCGCTCGGAAAGTCCACCGCCTGGGCGTTCCGCGCGTTCCCCCGTTGCCACCGTCCCCCGTTCCTTGTTCGGCGGGAGGTCCGCCGCCTATTGCGTTTCCTCTTCTTCCTCGTCTTCGATCTGGGCGGCGGTGACGGCGGTCCGTTCGAGGATGCGGTTGAGCTTGCGGCGCACGATCGGCAGCAGCAGGACGTGCGGAATGCGGCGCAGCTCGCGCGTGCCGCTGGCGTTGTAAACGATCAGCGTGCCGGCCAGGCCCAGCAGCATCTCGAGCACGTCGGGAAAGTCCGTCCGGATGGTCTTGGCCCCGCGGCCGAGCGAGTCGTTCATCTTCCCGAACGAATAGTGCTCGAACTCGTTGTGCGTGATCCGCCAGCGGTCGTTGAGCCGGGCCCAGAACAGCATCAGCAGGTAGGGCACCAGAGCGACGATGCTGACCGCCAGGCCGAACTTGCGGTCGTACTGCACGTCGAGCTGCGCGAACCAGCGGTAGATGTCGCCAAACATGGTGAAGTGCCGCGTGTCGCGCAGCCACAACCCCAGCAGCCAGATCGCGGCCACCAGCACCAGCAGGAAGATGGCGTGGTTGCGCTCGATATCGACGCCCAGCGCCAACAGCACGATCACCAATACCCAGATGTAAACCCAGCCCACGACCTCGAGCCGCCGCGAGGTGCCCGGGTGTGAGGTCCACGGCGCGGCCGGGCCGGCCGTGGTGGCGGATGCATCGTCTGACGGACCCGCGGGCGCTGCCGCGTTCGGGACTTCCGGGGCCGGGCCGGCGGGGGGCTGCGGTGGCGGCCAGGCCAGGGGGTAGAGGACGAAGCCGGCCAGGATCAACGGCCAGGCGAAGAAGAGCTTGGGGTGCGCGACGAACGAGACCTCGTGGACCTGGTCGCTGCGGCGGGCGGCGCGGGTGGGAGGAGTCTCGGCCGGGGGGGTTGGCTTGGCCGGGGGCGGCGCGGGTGCATCAGCCACGGGCGGACCCTCGCAAGCGGGTGCAGGGGCGGTGCCCGCGACGGCCGCGGTCCCGCCGGCGCGGCACTTTAGTCCCGCGGCCGAGTTTTCTCAATCGGCGGGTGAGCGCATCCGGCAGCGCGCAGGTCGGCCAAGAGGCGCTCGACCTGCCGGTGCGTGTTGCGTGACGCCCGCACGGCGGCCGTCCCGCCGAAGAAGCGAATCGAGCTTGCACCGCCGTTTTCACACCACGCATCCGGCTCGACCGACTGGATGACCAAGTCCATCAGCCGACTCTCCGCGTGGACGAGGGGGGAAATGTCGCCATCACCCGCGCCGTGCGGCCGCGGCTCCAAGCCGCCGGGGACCGCTTGGACCCGCGCGAGCCGCTTCACCTCCGCAGTCAGCAGGTCCTCCACGGGGTAAAGCCTCGTGAGCAGCTCGCGGTCAAGCCAGTCGCGCGAGGCGACCAGCAGCACGCCGTCGCGGATTTCCCAGCCGATCTGCACGTCGCGTCGCGCTTCATCCAGAGCGGCCGACAGGCAGCGGGCCGCCGGCAAGGCGTGAAGGCGCAGACTCACGGGCGTGTAACGATCCACCCCGTTGTCGGAGAGACTGTTCCAGTTGGCCTGGATGTCGATCTTCAGCCGGTCGGCCAGTTGGTCGAGTACCTGCACGAGCGGAACTTCGTGAAACGTGAAGTCCGCCAGCGTCTGGTCGAGCGCGAGCTGGATCTGGCGGTCCTTTTCGGCCAGAACCTGCTCCGCGGGAGGAGCGGGGGACGGTGCAGGCGGTTGTGACACGGACGCGGTGAGCGCGAGGGCCAGGGTGAGCATTGCGGTGGACATGGTTGCACCTCCCGTCGGCGGGCCGCGGCGGATGGGGCCACAGCTCGGCCGGCGGTGAATTGTACGGGCCGCAGTCCAGGGGTCGCGGTGCGGGTTGCGCGGCGGGCCGCGTGCTAACCGGCGGGGAATTGTGCGGGTCTGTCTGGGAAACGGGTGGGCGCGGGCGGGACGGCAGGTAGAATGCCGCCCGACGAGAGTGGAGGCATGGTGCGGTCCAAAGTCCCCGAAATCGCGCCACCGCCGGCGATGGCGACGCCGCGGGTTGCCGATCCGCCCCCGCTCGCCCGCGGCGCAGACCCCCCTGTCCCCCCAGGCGACCCGCCCCCGCAGAACGGCGTGCTACAGCCGCTGGTGGGCCGTCCTGCTCCGCCCGCGCCGCCGTGCGCGAGCGACCCGCAGCATTCCGGGGTGCTGCACCGCCCGGTTGACGAACTCCGCCGCTGGGCCGTCGGGGCCGAGGCAACCACCGCGCTCGAGCAGTACAAGCAATCGCTGCGGAAGTACGCTCCGGTGCAGCGCGGGCGGGCGGGCCTGCCTTGGCCGGGGCAGTGGACCTGCCCGGGCTGCCGGGCGCGGGTCCCCGGCGAGCTGGTCTACGAAGCGGCCGAGGACGCGATCTACCTCGCGACGCACTGCGATGCCTGCGGCCTGCGGCGCGAGCGGCACCACGACGTGCTGTTCGTCAAGCGCATCGGCGCGCCGGCCCACCCGCGGCAGCCGAAGGCGACGTTCGGCGGGGTCGCGATCCGCCCGGTGCTGGCGACGCTGCCGCGCACGGTGGAGACGCTGTGCCCGGCATGCTCGTGTCTGATCCTGGGACGGCACTTCGTGCAGGACGGCGTGGTCTGGCACGAAAAGACCTGCCCCGAGCACGGCTACTTCCGCGACAAGATCAACACTGACGTGGCGCTCTATCAGCGGGCCGCCCGGGCCGGCTACCAGGACGAGCGCGGGGCATACCGGCCGCAGGTGATGGGCGGCACGGCGTGCCCGAGCGACTGCGGGCTGTGCAATCAACATCACAGCACGTCGTGCCTGGCGCAAATCGACCTGACGAACCGGTGCAATCTGAGCTGCCCGGTGTGCTTCGCCAGCGCCAACCAGGCCGGCTACGTCGCCGAGCCGTCGTACGAGCTGGTCTTCGAGGAGCTGCGGGCCCTGCGCCACCAGCACCCGCACCCGGCCACCGCGATCCAGTTCACCGGCGGCGAGCCGACGATCCACCCCGACTTCCTGCGGATCGTCGCGACCGCGCGCGAGCTGGGCTTCACGCACATCCAGATCGCGACCAACGGCCTGCGGTTGGCCGAGCGCGAGTTCGCCGAACGGGCCGCTGAGGCCGGGCTGCACACGCTCTACCTCCAGTTCGACGGACTGGACGAGGCCGACTATGTGCGGCTGCGCGGCCGGCCGCTGCTGGAGACGAAGCTGCGGGTGGTCGAGAACTGCCGCGCGCTGGGGATGAAGATCTGCCTCGTGCCGACCATCGTACGGACCGTCAACGACCACCAGGTCGCGAAGATCTTCCGCTTCGCGGTCGAGAATATCGACGTGATCAGCGCCATTTCGTATCAGCCGGTCTCGTTCAGCGGCCGGGTCGGTCTGGCCGAGCTCGAGCAGAAGCGCTACACGCTCGGCGATCTGGCCCACGACCTCGCGGCCGCGAGCGGGGCGGACCTGGAGCGCGACTTCTTCCCGCTCAGCTTCATGACGCCGCTGGCCCGCATCCTGCAAACGCTCGACGGCAAGCCGAAAATCCGCCCGAGCTGCCACAGCGACTGCTCGCTCGGCACGTACTTCTTCGTCACGCCCGAGCGCGAGGTGATCCCCGTCCCGAAACTGTTCGACATGGCCCGTCTGATGACCGGGTTCAACGAGCTCGCCGCCCGCATCGAGCGGCAGCGGCCGGCCCGCAGGGTGCCCGGCTCGGCGGCGCTGGCGCCGCTGCCCATGGCGAACTGGATCGACAAACTCGCGCTCGTGCGGCTCTTCCTCGGCAGCTACCGCTGGAGCGAACGCGACTTCCGCGTCACCCCCTTTACGTTCATTCACGCGCTTCGCGGCCTGACCGACAAGCGGGTCGGCCGCGGCCGGTCCGGGCAGAAGACCTATCGCACGCTCATGGCGGCCGGCATGCACTTCATGGACCGCTACAACTTCGACACCGAGCGCGTCCGCCGCTGCTGCATCCTCTACAGCACGCCCGACGGCATGTACCCGTTCTGCACGATCAACTGCGGGCCGACCTACCGGCCGTTCATCGAGCAGATGATCGCGCGCTGACCGAGCCGCGACCCTGGGGGGCCGCCCGGGATCGACGGAACGAGCGCGCCCTCAGGGTCGCCACTCGGAACGGACTTGCGCCAGCTCACTCTCGATGGTCTGCACGGCGACGGCCGGACCGGTCCGCCGGGCCAGCTCGAGCGCCCGCGACAGCGCGTCGATTGCCGCGCCCCGCTGGCCCGCCCCGCGATAGGCGCGGCCGAGGTTGTACCACGCTTTCGCATATCCCTCGTTGGCCGCAATGGCCGCGCGGTAGTGCGCGATGGCTTCGGCCCAGCGGCCTGCGTCGGCGAAGAGCACCCCGAGGTTGTTGTGGGCCTCGGCGTGCGTCGGCCGCAAGGCGATGACCCGCTCGTACGCGCGCTGCGCGCCGGCCAGATCGCCGCGCTCGTGCAGCGCGACGGCCAGGTTGTTGTGCCCCGAGGCGAAGTCGGGGTTGTGTGCGAGCGTGTATGTCCAGAGCGTCAGCGGGTCGCGCCAGATTCGCGTCTGAAACCACGTTTTCACGCCCAGCGCCGTCACGAGCCCCGCCGCCAGAATCATGCCCGCGGCGGTCCGCAGCCGCAGCCGGCGGGCCGCCGCCGCCAACCCGACGGCCGCGGCCAGCGCCAGCCCGAGCAGCGCGAAGTACACCAGGTGGTCGGCGACGGGCGCATGCTGCAAGAAGCCGAAATGCACCAGCCCCAGCGCCGGTAGCAGCGTGACCGCAAACTGCGCCAGGCCCCACGTCGCCAGGTCGCCCAGTCGCCGCCGGCCGAGCCACACGGCCGCCGCGGCCGCGACCGCCGCGATGAGTCCCGCAAACCACGTCGCGCTCGCCGCGACGTTCCAGGCGGGGTACACCGGCAGCAGCGTCCGCGGCACGGCGAACCGGCCGACGTAGAACCACAGCGCCGCACCGGCCGCCAGCGGCCGCAGCTCGACCGGCAGGTGTGCCCCCGTCCACGCCTGCTCTTTCGCGGCGGTCAACAGCAGGATCGGGATGGCCGGCACGAGCAGGATCGCGATGCGGACGGGCCCGCTCCAGCCGCGCTGCCGCAGGATGATCCCGTCCGCGAGCAGCAGCGTCGGCAGCACCGTGACGGCGACCGTCTTGCTCAGCATCGCGGCCGCGAAGCATGCGCCCGCCGCGACGTACAGCGCCTCACGGCCGGTGCGGCGGTGGCGGACATAGAGCAGGATCGCCAGGAAGCTGAAAAGCCCGGCGAGGACGGTCTTGCGCTCGGCGATCCAGGCCACGCTGCCGACCTGGAGCGGATGGAGGCCGAAGATCGCGGCGGCGAGCCACGCGACGGCGGGCGCGGCCCCGAGCTGCACGGCGAGGAAGTAGACCAGCAGCGCGGCGACCGCATGCAACAGGAGGCTGGTGGCGTGATAGCCCGGGGCCCAGTCGCGCCACAGCCGCCACTCGAGCCAGTAGGTCGTGAACGTCAGCGGGTAGTACTGCGGCGCCTCGGTCGTGAGCCAGATGCGCGCCAGGCCGTCGGCCGCGGGCAAGTGCGGATTGCGGACCACGTACGGATTGTCGTCCCACTCGCCGACGAAGCCGCAGCGCAGCGCCGGCAGGTACGCGAGCACGACCAGTGCGGGCAATGTCAGCGGTACGAGGGCGTTTAGCGCGCGCGTCACCTTAGGCGGTGAGCTTCGCGGCCCGCAGCACGGCCGTCAACCCGGCCGCGTCGGCCTCGGTGAAGCTGCCGACGGCGTGGCTGTCGAGGTCGAGCACGCCCCAACAGCGCCCCTGTTCGTCAACGCATGGCAGCACCAGCTCCGAGCGGTCCCGCGGGTCGCACGCGACGTAGTTGGCTCCCAGCTCGGCCACGTCGCGGACGACCAGCGGCCGGCCGCTGCGGAAGCACTGGCCGCAGGCGCCGTGCAGGCCGATCGGCGAGCAGGCCGGCTTGTCGCGCCGCGGTCCGAGGACCAGCTCGTGGCCGCCTTCGTGGAGGTAGAAGCCGACCCACGACACGCCGGTGTCCTTCAACGCCTCCCAGAGCGCGTCGACCACCGCCTGCATGCGCTGCCCGCGGTCGCCGGTGGAGCCGCGGCGGGCGATGAGTTCGGCCAGCGTGTCATAGTCGCGAAACAGCATGCGAGGATGATACCGCGCGTCATTCCGAGCAGCGCAGCGACGAGGAATCCGGCCGCGCACGCAGGCACCCCGACCTCGCGAGTTGACACGCGGGCCAGGCGGGCGAAGGCAAGCTCCGGCCGCAGGCAGATTCCGCGCGGGTCGCCGCAGCGATCTCCTCGCGATGACCTTGCGCCGCGTCAGTCCGCCAGCAGCGCCACGAATGCGTTGATGTCGTCGAAGCCGACCACGCCGTCGAGGTTGCAGTCGGCGGCGGTCCGGCGGCAGGCGGGGAACTGCGTCGCGTAGGCGTCCGCGTCGAGCAGCGCCAGAACGAAGGGGTTTATGTCATCGAATCCGGCGCTGCCGTCGCAGTTGAGGTCGCCGGCGGCCGGCCCCAGTCGCTCGAGGAAGTCCAGCGCGATATCGAACTGGCTGTCGGCGTCGGTCTCGAACTGGTCAAGCCAGGGGGAGTACGTGCGCACCTCGATGACGCCCGCGACGGGCCGAAAACGCAAGATGCGGAGGAACCCCTGTCCACCCCATTGGCGGAGCTGGTAATCCTGGAGCAGTTCGAACACCGGCTGCCCGGCTTGGTTGAGTGAGGTCTGGAAGCGCTCGAGCGAGACGTGCCCGCAGTTCACCATGAAGACCTGCGGATTCGGGGCGACCAGGAGCTGGAAGATCTCCTCGCCGGAGTGGCCGTTCCAGGCGGGATCGTACATGTCCATGTAGGGGAACAGGGTCCGGCCGGTGGCCTTCATGTAGATGTGGGTGCTGATGAGCGCCGGCGTGTCCGGATGGGCGTCCAGCACGGCCTGGGCCCACGACATCGCCGCCGGCGGGATGTCGGGGATCAAGTGGAGCACGAGGAACCGCCGGCCGCCGCCCACGAAGTACTGGTACGAGTTGTAGCCGTCGGGCGACCAGTCGCCGAACCAAGGCTGGTCGGTGAAGCGCGGCGGGCCGAAACGCTGAAGGAAGTTCTGCGAGCCGGCCAGCGGGTCGTACCAAGTGTCGAAGTCGTGGTTGCCGATCACCAGGCCCCAGGGCGCGGCGCCGTCGAGCAGGCCCAGGGCCCCCGCGGCCACCTCCCACTCGGCCGCGTTGCCGTTCTCGCCGAACCCGCCGTGCTCCACGATGTCGCCGAGCTGCGAGACGAATACGATGTTCTCGGCCGCGGCGTGGTCGCGGATCCACTGCGTCTGGGCGAAGAAAATCTCCGGGTACAGCTCCGCGTACTTCTGGGTATCGGGCAACAGCACCACGGTGAAATCCGGCTCCTGGGCAATCGCGGCGAACCCGGCCGCCAGAGCCATGACACCGGAGAGGATCGCGGGACGGGTCATCCACGGCTCCTTCGGGATGGATGGAGGAGGGACCCGGACCTGCGCGAAAGCCGGTCCGGGTCTAGGATGGGAAACCAGGGCACAGTGTTTCAGCGGCGGCGCCCGATCAGCAGCGTGCCTGCCATGAGCAGGAACAGGCCGGCCGGCTCGGGAATGGTGGTGATCACCAGGTTGTCGAGCGCGACGTAGGTCGGGACCGTGATGCCATAGGGGTCGAAGTTGCTGGCGTCGAACGACAGCGAAAGCGTGGCCACGGTGCCCAGCGGGCTGAGGTCGACCCAGGTCCATTCATCGAGGATGTAGTCGTCGGCGCTGTTCTCGAAGCGATAGTCGGCCAGGTAGAAAACGACTGCTCCGGTCGGCGCGCCGTTCGGGTCGCGCCCCGTGATCGTCACGGTGAACCAATCGGGTTCCGTGCCGTCCGGTCCGCCGAACGCGTCGTTGAACCAGTCGCCGTCGCGCATGGACAGCGCCGCATACGTCGTGTTCGTCAGGTAGACCCCCGACACCGTCGTGGGCACCGGCAGATCGAGGTCGGACGCGCCGTAGGCCACGCCGTAGTTCGCGCTCTGGTACCCCGAGCCCGTCCACGCGCTATATTGGTTCGTGTAGCCCGGCGTCGTCGTGTCCGTCATGTTCGACACCGAGTAGCCGTTCCACGAGTACCAGCCCCCGCCCCAGTCCGTGTACTCGTTCGGAAAGAATACCCCGCCGCTGGTGAACCCCCCCGCATAGTCTGACCCGTTGTAATACGACTCGGGTGCGAGGGGGTAATCGTCGAACGTGACGGTCGTCTCGGCGACTGCCGCGGCGACCAAACCCAGGGTCAACATCGTGCCCAGTGATCGTGTCATCGAACACTCCTTCTTCCGAAGCATCGCGAAGCCTCGATGCCCCGCGCCCACTTCGCTACCGCGAACGATGCCGTGCATTCATTAAGCCCGTTTCAGGTGCTGATAAAAACCCGGTCAACATCGCGCTAGTTCGGTCTCAACGCTTGACTTCCCGCCGGTCCGAGCTAGACTGGCCCCTACGGTCGCTGGTGTCCGACCGCTCGGAGCGGTCGGAAGAATAGGGAATCCGGTGCAATACCGGAACGGCCCCGCCGCTGTGACCGGGAACGAACGCCGCACGTCCATTGGCCGGCCCGCCCCGGGTTGGCCGAGAAGGCGCGGCCAGTAGGAGTCGGCCCCCGGGCCGACGCACCCGGAAGTCAGAAGACCTGCCAGCCTGACCGCATTGGCTCGCCTTCGTGGGAAAGGCGATCATGCATGCCGCGCAACGCTGACCGAAAAACCCAATGAGCCAGAGGTGCCGTGGTTCGGCCGGTGCGACCCGGTCGTCGCCGTGGCGCTCGCGCGCTGCTGAGCCTGATCGCTATCCCTCTGCGAGCCCGGCCGCCGGCCTGCGTCGGGCAGGTCGGCTACGCGGCGCTTGCCGCAGGAGTGAAGCACATGCTTAGACTGGCCCCGTTTGTCATGGTCATCGCACTGTTCAGTGCGCCCGCCGCCCGGGCGTACGAGTGGTGGGAGCTCGAGCTGCTCGGCCGCCACGTGGGTGACGGCCCGCACTCGGTCCTGTTCGTGGTCGACTTCTGGTCGGGCACGGACGGCGACAGTTTCGCGTTTGCATACCACTTCGAGGCGGAGGAAATCACCGGGCTGCAATTGATGGATGCGTTGGCCGCGGCCGGGATCGGGTTCGACTACGCGGAAGTGGGCGGCGGCTACATCACCGACATCTGGTATACGCCGCCCGGCGGGCCAACGTACCACGCGATCGACAACTGGCCGGCGACGTGGATCAGCTACTGGCTGAGCAGCGACCTGGGTGAGACCTGGGAGTTCTCGCCGGTGGGGCCGGCCCAGCGTATCCTGCGTGACGGCGACACCGACGGCCGGCTGTGCCTGCCCGGCGACGACTGGACCAGCACGCCGCAGACGCCGCTGGCGCCGCTGCCGGGCGACACGAACTGCGACGGCGTGGTCAGCTTCCTGGACATCAATCCGTTCGTGCTGGCGCTCACCGCACCCGAAGCGTATACCGCGGCGTTCCCCGATTGCGCCCTCAGCAGCGCCGACTGCGATCGCGACGGGGTTGTCGATTTCCGTGACATCAACACGTTCGTCGGTCTGTTCCCAGGGTAGTGGCGATGAGGGATCGTCTCCTCGTCGTCCTTCCGAGGAGCGCGGTGCCGAGGAATCTGGCCGCGGACGAAGGAAGCGCCCGCGTACGCGCGGTCTTCCGCATCCGGTGCCGGATTCCACGGCAGTCCGCCATGGCGGACTACCTCGGAATGACAGCTCCGCGGCATTCGAGAACCGCCGCCTTCTCGCTTGTCGAGCTCCTCGTCACCATCGCGATCATCGCCGTCCTCATGGGCGTCCTGCTGCCGGCCCTCGGCACGGCCCGCGGGCAGGCCCGGCGCGTCAAGTGCGCCTCCAACCTTCGCCAACTCGGCCTCGCCCTACACCTGTACGCCGGCGATTACCGCGGGCGCGCCATGCCGCTCGCCTATACCCTCCCCCCGCTCATCGGCGACGGCCCGCCGGTCTTCTGGTGGGGCACCAACACGGCCGGCGGCGTGGATCACACCCGCGGTTTCGTCTGGCCCTATCTCCGCTCCGATCTGCGGCCGGATGGCGTCTACGAGTGCCCCGACCAACCCTGGGGCAGCTACACGCCGCAGGGGGCCGCGCGGCAGCTCACGAGCACATACGGCTACAACGGCTATTTCCTGTCGCCGCCCTGCACCCCCGGCTGGAACTCGCCCGGACCGACCTTCATCGGCCACCGCCCTTGGCGCACGCTCGACACGCTGCATCGGCCCGCGTCGCTCTTCGCGTTCGCCGACACGGCGGCCGATCTGGGCGGGAACCGGCCGCAGAACAACGCTCTGCTCGACCCGCCGTACCTGCGGTTCGGCAGCGGGTGGATCGTGAACAGCACGCCCACGACGAGCTTTCGCCACCGGGAGCGAGCGGTTGCCGCCGCGGCAGACGGACACGTCGAGGCGCACCGGCCGGGGCGACTGACGTCGACGCGTTTTCGGATCGGCTCGGTGGGGGACCACAACGACCCGCACTACGTTCCGGACTGGCGCGAGTGGTAGGGCGAGCCGCGCGGGGCGGTTCGCTCGCCGGCCGAGAGGTGCGCGGTCGGCGAGCGCCCGGCGTGCGCGGGGGGGGCTTGTCGGGAATCGTCGGATTGATTTGCCCGCTGGGCTTCTCTATTCTACAAGTTCGACTGCTATGGAAGCGCCGACGCCGCTGAATCCCGAACTGCTGGCCCTGCTCGTCTGCCCCGTACCCGGCTGTCACGGCCGGCTCGAGGTGGCTGGCGAGCGGATGGTCTGCGTGAGCTGCGGGCTGCGCTACCCGTTCGAGGGCCGTTGGCCTGTACTGATCCCCGATGAGGCCGAGCCGTCGCAGGAGCGTGAGTGAAACGCGGAAAGACCGCCAGCCGCAGCTTCGCGATCATCAGCGACATCCACTCCAATCTGGAGGCGCTGCAAGCTGTTCTGGCCGACATCGACGAGCGGGGCATCACCGAGATCGTGTGCCTGGGCGACATCATCGGGTACGGGGCGAACCCGAAAGAATGCCTCGATCTGGTGCGGGAGCGCTGCCGGATCACGCTCATGGGCAACCACGACCATGCCGTCCTGTTCGAGCCGACCAACTTCAACCTCCCGGCCGAGCGAGCGTGCTACTGGACCCGGCGCATTCTCGAGGAAGAGCCCGACCCGAAGCTCCGGGCCCTGCGCTGGAAGTTCCTCGGCGAGCTGCCGATCCGCGTCAAAGAGGGCGATGTGCTTTTCGTCCATGCCTCGCCCCGGCGCCCGATGAACGAGTACATCTTCCCGGAAGACGTCTTCACGAACCCGCAGAAGGTGATCGCGAATTTCGAGCGGCTTGACGCGCGCGTGTGCTTCGTCGGGCACACTCACCAGCCCGGCGTCTTCATGGACGACCCCTACTTCGACCCGCCCAACGAGTTGCCGGACTCGCCCTTTTACGAGGTTGAGGACGAGCGGACAATCATCAACGTCGGCAGCGTCGGTCAGCCGCGCGACCGCGACAGCCGGGCGTGCTACGTCGTCGTCCACCGCCGCTCCGATGCGTTTGAGGACGGGGCCGAGAGCCTGGTCGCGGCCGCCCTCAACAGCAGCATCGAGCAGGTCGAGTTCGTTCGGGTCGAGTACGACCTCGAGCGGACCGTGCAGAAAATCCTGGCCGAAGCCCATCTCGAAGACCTGCTGGGCACCCGCCTGTACGACGGCCGGTAACTAACGTTCTGGGCTATAGTTATCCGAGACGTGCCGGTCGGAAGGTGCGGGGTGGTTGCCGACCGATGCTAGAATACGAAGTGGGCGGGCTGCATACGCCCCCTGGCGGCAAGTCCAGCGGAGTCAGTGAATTGCGTGCGAAAGGATGGCGGTGAGCACCGTGCCCGATGCGCGGGCGGATGAGCCCGGTCCGCAGCATCTGCGCGACTGGGTGCCCCTGATCTATGACAAGGCGTGCGACCGCGCCCATCGCCTGCTGTGCAGGTGGTCCGGGGCGAACCGCCCGGGTACCGTCTCGCTCGTGCACCAGGCGTTTTCCAGACTGGCCGAGTGTGGGGTCGAGCGCTGCACCTCTCGCGATCACGCCCTGGCCCTGCTGGTTCAGAAGATGCGCCAGCAGCTCTGCGATCTGGCCCGCCGCATCGACGCCCGCAAGCGCGGCGGCCGCGGCCACAATGGTCTCGCGCGGCCGGTCTTCCACCGTCAACTCCTGGGAGACGACATTCCGACGCAAAGGGTTTGGGAGGCGACGGACTATCTCGCACTGGACGAGGCGCTGACCCGCCTACAGGAACTCTCGCCGCGGCACGCCCGCGTGGTGGAGCTGCTGTTCGTGCTGGGGTTGACGTTCCAGGAGACGGCCGACGAGTTGGGCCTCTCGCGGGCGAGCGTGCACAACGACTGGCGATTTGCGAAAGCGTGGCTGCACAAGGAACTGGACGGGACGGCCGGTCGTGATTCCGCCCCCTCTGCGCCATGAACGCCGAGCGTTTTGCCCAGATCGAGCGGATCTTCCAACAGGCCATGGACCTCGAGCCCGGGGCGCGAGCCGACTTCATCGCCCGCGAAGCCGGCTCGGACACGGCGTTACGGGCCGAAGTCGAGGGATTGGTTCACGCGGCTGACAGCGGGCCGTTGCTCCTGGACACTTCGCTGTTGTCGAGCCCGCCGGCGCCGCCCGCGGCCGATGGCATGCTGCCGCGCCGCTACATCGGCCCGTACAAGCTGCTGCGCGAGATCGGCCGCGGTGGCATGGGGACGGTGTACGAGGCCGAGCAGAGCATGCCGCAGCGGCGGGTGGCGCTGAAGGTCGTCCACACCGGCGGTGACGGGCGCGGCGCGCAGCTGCTGCACGAGCCGCGGATCCTCGGCCGGCTCAACCACCCGTTCGTCGCCAGCATCTACGACGCGAACGAGACCGAGGATGGCCTGGCGTACTTCGTCATGGAGCTGATCGAGGGCCAACGGCTCGACGAGTACATCAAGGAGCACGCGCTGACCCGCCGCGAGCGGCTGGCGCTGTTCTGCAAGATCTGCGAGGCCATCCAGCACGCGCACATGAAGTCCGTCATCCACCTCGACCTCAAGCCGTCGAACATCCTCGTGCTGCCGCCGCAGGAAGCCCGCCGCGAGCTGACGATCAAGGTCGTGGACTTCGGCGTGGCGGCCGTGACCGGGGGCGACACCACGATGCCCACGGCGGCGAACACAGCCGGCGGGATGGCCGGCACGCTGGCCTATATGAGCCCGGAGCAGCGGCACGGGGAGCGCGATGCGCTGGACGTTCGCAGCGACGTCTACGCGCTGGGCGTGATCCTTTTCAAACTGATGACCGGCAGCCTTCCGTACCCGGTGGAGAACGTCACGTTCCCCGAGGCCTGGCGGATCCTGGCCCAGCAGCAGCCGCTGCGCCCGCGGGCCGTGGATCCGAGCCTGCCGGTCGACCTGGAGACCATCATCCGCACCGCGACGGCCGAGGAGCCCGCGCGACGCTACCAGAGCGTGGCCGAACTGGTCGGTGACGTGCAGCGCTTCTTGTCCGACCTGCCGATCACCGCCCGCCGGCCGACGAAGTGGTACGAATGGGCCAAGTTCGCGCAGCGCAACAAGGGCCTGCTGGCGACGGTGGCGGCGTTGGTGGTCGGTCTGGGCGCGACGACGGTCGTGACGTCGACGGCGCTGGTGCGTGCCAAGCGGGCGGAAGCCGAAGTGCGGGCGATCAACGCCAGCAACGAGATCATCAATGATCTGCTGGCGACCCGATCGGGCGCGGCGCTGGAGATCCGTAACGGCCTGGAGCCCAGACGGGCGCTGGCCGAGCGGCGGCTGCTGCACGGCAACGTCGCCGAGGCTGAGGCCGACTACGCGCAACTGGTGCGGATCGCCCGGGCGTTCTTCGGACCCAAGTACTGGTACGTGGCCCGCCTGCGCGGCGAGCACGCGGCGTGTCTCCAGCAACTCGGTCGCTTCGAGGAGGCCGAGACGCAGATGCTCGAAAGCTACGAGAACCTGCGCCAGGAGCACGGGCAGGAGCACCCGCTGACCATCGACGCGCTGAAGCGGCTCATCGGTCTCTACGCCGCGTGGGGCAAGCCCGCCAAGGTGGCGGAGTGGTCCGACCGGCTGCCGGCGCAGCCGCCGCTCGTTTCCGTGACCGGGCTCTAGGCGGACGCGCCGCAGGACGTGAAGCGCGCCGTGTAGTCGCGGGCGCGCTCGATCGTCGCCCGGACGCCCGCCATCCCGCGTTCGAGCGTCTGTTGCGTGATCGACAGCGTCGGGATGTAGAAGGCCTCGTTCTCGCGTTCATCCAACCAGGGCTTGTCCGGCCACTCGTGCACGCCCGTGGTGCCGTCGGGCGAGGCGAGCGCGAGATAGCCGCAGGCGCGGATGAAGCGGCCGGCCCATTGCCGCATCAGCGGGCTCTTCTCGCGCCCGAAACTCCTGCGGCCGTCCTGCGTCTCCTCCCAGACCTGCACCAACGGCGTCAGACCGAGCAGCATCTCGTTCCACTCCTCGCCCGCGATCAGCAGGCCCGGCTGGGCCTCGTGCAGGTCGCGGACCAGCCGCCGCACCCCCTCGACCTGGTCCCAGGCCGGGTCGTTGTAGAACACGTTGCAGGTCTCGTCGAGAAAGACGGCGTCGATCCCGAACTCGCGCACGAGCCGGCCGACCGTTTCGACCATGATCTCACGCAGCGCCGGGGGCTCGAGCGCGATGTACGCGTGCGCCGCGTCGCCCAGCCCGTCGTGATCCCAATCGATGTGATAACTGTGACGGAACAGCCCGTGCGCGTCGCGGATCACGAAGTCTTTCAGATGCGTCAGGTACAGCGGGTGACGCATATTGACCGCCATCGCGTTCAGGTGCGGCATGACGTGAAAGCCGCGCCCGCGGGCCGCGCGGCAGAACGCCGCGAAACCCTCCGCCCCGCCCAGCCCCGCCGACGGCCGGTAATCGGGATAGGCCCGCATGTACCGTCCGTCCCACCCGATCGGGTACAGCAACGTCCGCGCCGGCGGAAACAGACCGGCCAGCGTCTCGGCCGCGCTAGTCATGCCGGCGAAGTCGAGGTTCGTGCGCCCGTTCCAATCGGTGCCGTGCAGGTTGACCACCAGCCCCAGGCCGCGGACCCAGTCGGGCACGTCGCGGCGGCGCCCGAAATCGAGCGCGCCGAACGCCTGCCCGACGAAGCGGGCGTAGTCGTCGAGCAGGGGGGTGAGTTCGTCACGCCACGCCAGCTCCCACACGCTCGATTCGAACGTCCGCGTGCGCTCGCGCAGCGCCGCATCCTGCACGATCTCCAGCCGCATCCGGTCGCCGGTCCGCAGAGCCCGCAGGCGCTTGAACCGCCAGGGGACCTCCTTCGTGACCACCGTGAAGTAGCGGCCCGCCCCCGGCGCGGCCGCCCGCGTGGCCTCCCAGATCGCGAAGCCTGTCCGCCAGAACGCCGGGAACGGCCACTCGCGCCAGGTCGCGTCGGCCAGCTCGATCTGCTCCGGGGCCAGCATCGGCAGGTACGGCAGTTCGAGGGCGATCTTCACCGCCTTGATCGCCTGTTCATGCGCGGCCGCAACCTGAATGCGAATGACGCCGGGGCGCGCTTCGAGAACTCGAACCCGCAGCCGGCCGGCGGCCGCGACACGGGCTTCGCCGCCGTCTCCGTTCGTGAGGGCGGCGGCCTCGAAGCCGTCGTCCGCGGGCTGCCACGCCGTGGCGTCGTAGAACGTGCCTTCGCACGTGTAGACCTGGATTTCGAGTTCAAATCCGCCGGGGTTCAGCCGGGCGCTCATCCCTTGTCTCCTGGGCGGATCTTACCGCCGAGCCGGGTCCTCCGGCGTCGGTGCGGTCAGCGGGGCGCAGCGGGCCGAAAGCGCCCGAAGCAGCCCGCCTCCTCCTCGACCTCCACGCACGTGAGCCGCACGTCACCCGGCAGAGTCATCGGCAACTGCTCGGCGATGTACGCTGCCACGTGCTCAGCCGTCGGCCAGCGCCCCATCAGCTCCGGCACGTGGTTCAGATGGCGGCCCTCGAGCGGAGCGAGCGCCGCCCCCAGCGTCTGCCGGACCGCACCAAAATCGACCAGGAACCCACGCCCGTCGAGTTGCGGCCCGCCGTACGTCACCCGCACATGCCACTCGTGCCCGTGCAACGGCTCGGGCCCGCCGCTCGGTTCCGGCACCTGGTGCGTGGCCAGGAAGCGGCCGCTAACCGTGACCTCGTACATACCGGCCTCGTTACGTCAGCGCGGTTTCCCGCAACATCTGTTCCAGCAGGCGCCGCTTATCGTCCGCCAGCGGGCAAAGCGGCAGTCGGAACTCCTCGGCGCACAGGCCCCGCAGGGCGAGCGCGGTCTTCACCGGCACCGGGTTCGTGTCCAGCGTCAGCAGCGCCTTGGCCAGCGGATACAGCTCCTGATGCGCCCGGCGGGCCTCGTCCCAGCGGCCCTCCAGCGCCGCCTGCGTCAGGCGCTTCACCGCCTGCGGCAGCAGGTTCGACACCGTGCTCACCACACCCACGGCCCCCAACGCCATCAACGGCAGCGTAAGCGGATCGTCGCCCGAGAGCACCGGAATCGCGGAGACCGCCATCAGGTCGGCCGCCCCGAGCACGCTGCCCGTCGCGTGCTTGATCGCCACGATGTGCTTGTGCTCGTCAAACAGCCGCCGGATCGTGTCGATCGCGATCTCGACCCCCGTCCGCGACGGGATGTTATACAGCACGATCGGCAGCTCCGTGGCCTGCGCAATGGCCGTGTAGTGCCGGTACAGGCCCTCTTGTGACGGCCGGTTGTAGTAGGGCGCAACGACCAGCAGCGCGTCCGCCCCGCAGTCCGCGTTGATCCGGGCCAGCTCCAGCGCTTCGGCCGTACTGTTTGCACCCGAGCCCGCGAGCACCGGCACCTTTCGCCTGCGGGCCAGCTTCACCACTGTCGACACCACCGGCCGGTGCTCGGCGAACGTCAGCGTCGGAGCTTCGCCCGTCGTACCGCAGGGGACGAGCGCGTCGACCCCGGCCTCGAGCTGTCGCTCCACGAGCGTCTCGAGCGCGGCCAGGTCGAGTTTGCCATCGCGAAACGGCGTGACGAGCGCCGTGATGGTGCCACGGATGTTGAGCATGCGCGCTCCTTTTTCTTTCGTCCCACGCTATTGTGCAGGCGGTGCCCTGTTCCTCCGGGCGCCAAGGCGACCTCCGGGCCGTGCCACCCGCGGCCTCCGGACCGTGCCACCCCGACGTTAGCCCGCCGAGGGCGATTCCGCAATCGCCCGCCAGACCGTGACCGCGTCGCGCAGCGCCCGCACATCATGCGTGCGGATGAACTGCACGCCCGCCGCGAAGGCCCACAGCTCGCTCGCGAGCGTCCCCGCCCCACGTTCGCCCACCCGCCGTTCGCGGCCCTCCTCTGCGAGCAGTTGCCCCACGAACGACTTTCGGGTCGTCGATACGCACAGCGGCCGCCCGAGGGCTGCCAGCCGGTCGAGATTGCGCAACATGGTCGTGCTGGCCCCCGGGGCGCTGCCGAGAAACAGCCCCATACCGGGATCGAGGATCAGCCGCTCGCGGGCGATGCCTGCCGCCTCCAACTCCGCCAGCCGCCGCTCGAAGAACGCGACCACCCGGCCGACGATCGTCTCGGCCGGCACGTCCACGCGCTCGGCGCGGGCCTCGCCTGCGTCCGTGTGCACCGCGTGCATGAGGATCACGCGGCAATCAGCGGCGCGTACCGCAGCCACCGCGTCCGCCGCGGCCAGAGCGGTCACGTCGTTGATCAGCTCGACGCCCAGCGGCAGCACGGCCCGCATCACGGCCGCCCGGAACGTGTCGACCGACACGCGCACGCCTTCGGCCCGCAGCGTCTCGATCACCGGCCGCAGCCGGGCCAGCTCGTACTCGGCCGTGACGTTTTCCGCCTCCGGCCGAGTGGATTGCGCTCCGACATCAATAATGTCGGCCCCATCCGCAAGCAGTTGCCGCGCGTGAGCCAAGGCCGCCGCGGGCTCCAGGAACCGCCCACCGTCGGAAAACGAGTCGCGCGTGATGTTCAGGATTCCCAGGATTTCCACGGAGGTCACCTTCGATTCAGCGCTGTCCCTTTTCTCATCGCCCGGTCATAATACGCGGCGGTCGGGCCATGCGCCAGGCGTTTCCGCGTGTCGCGGGATCGCCGGGCCGCCCATGTTGGGAGCGGGTTATGAACGCCAAGGTCGCTATCCGCGAAGTCATCGAGCTCGGTCACATGGTCGTGAATGCATACATCGACGACCTGACCGACGCCGAACTCCTCGTCCGCTCGGTGCCGGGAACGAACCACATCGCCTGGCAGCTCGGGCACCTCATTTGCAGCGACGCCGAGATGTTGAGGGCAATCGGCCGCACTCCGGCCATGCTGCCGCCCGGGTTCGCCGAGTCCTACACGAAAGAGACCTCGACCTCGGACGACCCGAAGAAGTTCCTCGGGAAGGACCAGTATCGCGACCTGATCGGCAAGTCCAAGGCCGCCGCCCTGGCCGCGCTCGAGGCCACGCCCGACGCCGAGCTGGACCGTCCCGGCCCCGAGGCCATGCGCGCGTACGCCCCGACCGTGGCGGCCGTCCTGAGCCTGGCCGGCACGCATTGGCTGATGCACACGGGCCAGTTCGTCCCGATCCGCCGCAAGCTCGGCCGCAAGCCCTTGTTCTAGGGGGAATCGTGGGAATGGCGGAAAGGGGGGCGCCACGGATGCGCGACAGGACCGCACAGGCACGCGCTGCGGACCGTGCCACCCCGGCGCGTGGCATCGTCCGAAGCTCGCGCGCGGCACGGTCCGAAGGTCGCCGCGGCGACCGCAGGGCCGTGGTAGCAGCCACGCAGTTTCACGCGATCGCCTCCATCACCGCCGCCACCAGCGGCCGCAGCGTCGCTTCCGAGAAATCGAACCGGCAGCCGGCCGTTTCGAACAGCTCCGGCAGCGGCCGCGAGCCGCCGAGCGCCAGCCCCGCGCGATATTCGGCCACCGCCTGGGGGTAGTCGCCCAATGAGTTGCGCCACACCTGGAGCGCCCCGAGCTGCGCGATCCCGTACTCGACGTAATAGAACGGCACTTCGTAGACGTGCAGCTTCTTCTGCCAGCTCCGCCGGTCCTGCGCTTCGAGCCCGCTGAGGTCCAGCTCGCGGGCGAAGCGCCGGGTAAGACCCTGCCAGTAATCCTTCCACGCCTCGAGCCCGGCGTACACGTGCGTGTAGACGTGGTGCTGGAAGGCGTCGATCGAGGCCATGTACGGGAAAAACGACACGATCTTCTCAAAGAAGCGGCGCGTGGCCCGAGCCTGCTCCGCGCCGAAGAACTCGCCCGTGTACGGCAGCGCCAGGCACTCCATGCCCATCGACGCCACCTCCGCAAACTCGATCGGTGCTCCGCGGTACGGCAGCAGCGGCTCCTGCCGGCACGCCCAGCTATGAAACGCGTGCCCGCCCTCGTGCAGCAACGTCCGCACG
This sequence comes from uncultured Planctomycetales bacterium, assembly GCA_964564785.1. Classification (GTDB taxonomy): domain Bacteria; phylum Planctomycetota; class Phycisphaerae; order UBA1845; family Fen-1342; genus CAZMCT01. Next base: position 7,959 of record CAZMCT010000028.1, on the reverse strand, counting down.
TCGCTCTCGGTCCCCACCGCGTTCATGAAGATGAACGGCACCCGCCGCTCGGCGTACGTGACCTGGTACCCGCCCGGCGCCTTGCCCTTGCGGCTGCCCAGGTCCAGCAGCCCGCGCTCGCGCAGCAGGTCGAACGTCCGCCCCAGCTCGTCGTCCACGCGGTGGAAGATCCGGCTGCACCCGCGCGCCAGCTCCTCCACCGTCTCGAACGGCCGTAGCGGCGGGCGGCCCTCCGGGTCCACGGCCAGGTCCCACGGCCGCAGCGCCGTCAGCCCGAGCTTCGCCCGTCGCTGGGCCGCGAGCTGCTCGACGGCCGGCACGGCCACCTGCTCGATCGTGTCGTGGAACGCGAGGCAGTCGGCGGGTGTGTAGTCGAAGCGCTCCATCGCCCGGAACATGTACTCCCGGTAGTCGCGGCAGTCGGCGTTGTGCGCGATACGGTCGCGGAGTTGCACCATCTTCACGTACAGCGCGTCGAGGCGCTCGGCGTCGGCCAGGTAGCGGTCGGCGCCTAGCCGCCAGGTCTCCTCGCGCACCGCGCGGTCCGGCTCCTCCTGGAACTTCGCGAGCTGTTGGAGGGTGAGCTCCTTTCCACCATACATGACCGTCATGGCGCCGGTGATCTGCTGGTACTCGGTCCGCAGCTTCTGGTCTTCGACCAGCAGCGGGATGTTCTCGTCGCGGTAGAGCTCGATCGCGTTCCGCCAGCTTCGCTCGAGCACTTCGAAGCGCCGGCGGGGCAGCGACACCGTGCCCGCGGCCTCCACGAACCGCCGGCGGAGCTTGTCGCGCCACGGCTCGGCGTGCGGCTGCACGTGCTCGATGAAGTGCAGGTACGCCGCCTGCCGGGCGGGGTCGTCGGTCTGGCAGGTCATGGCCGTGTAGCGCCGCGTCCCCTCTTCCTCGAACGCGGCCTCAAGCTCGCTGTAATCGGCGAGCCAACGCTCGACCGCGGGCCGGTCGTCCAGCGGCCGGCCGGCCAGCTCCTGGTAATACGGCTCGGCCTTGGGCCACTCGTCGAAGACGGTGTCCTGGGCAACGTACTGGCGGGGGAACTCGCTGGTCATCCATCACCTCGCCGGGAGCCTGGCTCCGGTTGGGACCGGGCAGCCTAACGGGGTGGACATGCACCCGCAACGTATGGACTGCGGTGGCACGGGGGGGTGCCACGGGGGGGTGGCACGGTCCGTAGCGGCGCAGCCGCACCGGGCCGTGGTGAATGGCTGGCAAGCGACCACCGACACACGACCACGGCCCTGCGGTCGCCAGGGCGACCTCCGGACCGTGCCACCCGCGGCCTTTGGACCGTGCCACCCGCGGCCTTTGGACCATGCCACCTTTGGCGTCGCCTCGCTATCATGCCGACAGGTTCGGACAAGTCGCACCCGCGCGAGATCGCCATGCCCGCACCCGATGCGCCTGACGTGCAGGATCTACTGCGGCGTCTCCCGGCCGTGGACGCGCTGCTCAACCACCCGGCGATCGCCAGCCTGCTGGCCGACTACCCCCGGAGCGAAGTCGTGCACGCGGTCCGGGCTGTGCTCGACGAGCGCCGCCTCGCCCTCCGCGGAGGCCGGCCGGCCGCGCTCGACACACCCGCCCTCGCGCTCGACATCCGCGAGCGGCTCTACGAACGCGCTCGCCCGCACCTGCGGCGGGTCATCAACGCCACCGGCATTGTGCTGCACACCGGCCTCGGCCGCGCCCCGCTGGCCCGCGAGGCCATCGCCGCACTGGCCGAAGTCGCCGCGGGCTATTGCAACCTGGAGCTCGACCTGGACAGCGGCCGCCGCGGCGACCGCCACGAACACGTGCGCGAGCTGCTCCGCGAGCTGACCGGAGCCGAGGACGCGCTGGTGGTCAACAACAACGCGGCCGCGACGTACCTCGCGCTGAACACTCTCGCGGCCGGGCGCGAGGTGATCGTTTCGCGCGGCCAGCTCGTGGAGATCGGCGGCTCGTACCGGCTGCCCGACATCGTCGCGGCCGCCCAGTGCCGGATGCGCGAGGTGGGCACGACGAACCGCACGCGGATCAGCGACTACGAGCGGGCGCTGAGCGACGCGACGGCCGTGCTGCTCCGCGTACACCCCAGCAACTACCGCATCGTGGGTTTCACGGAGAGCGCCGCGCTGACTGAGCTGGTCGAGCTTGCCCGGCGGCACAACCTGCTGGTCGTCGATGACCTCGGGAGTGGGCTACTGAGCACCGACCTGCCCTGGCCGGACTCCGCGATGCCTGTCCTCCCGGCACTGCGACAACCCGGGCCTCGAGCGACAGGCTCATCCGAGGCGCAAGCACCGGCCACAGACACGGCGCGGCTGCCGGCGCTGTGGGACGAGCCCACCGTGACCGAGAGTCTCGGGGCCGGCGCCGACCTCGCGCTGTTCAGTGGTGACAAGCTGCTCGGCGGCCCGCAGGCCGGGATCATCGTCGGCCGGGCCGACCTCGTGGCCGCGCTGCGCCACAACCCCCTGGCCCGCACGTTCCGTCCCGGCAAGCTGACGCTTTCGGCGCTGGAAGCGACACTGCGGCTGTATCGCGATCCGCGGGCCGCACTCGAGCGCATTCCTGCCTGGCACATGCTCTCGCGAACTCCGGCCGAGCTCGAGCAAGCCGCCCGCCGCCTGGCCGAGGGCTTCACTGCGGCCGCCCCGGGGCTGGCCGCGGATGTCGAGCCGGATCATTTCCGGGCGGGCGGCGGCTCGCTCGCGGCCCGCCCGTTTCCGACCTGGGTGGCGGTGGTGCGGCCCGGTGCCGCGGCGTCCGGCGTGGGCGACGAGCGGCCAGCGGTCGCCGCGCTCGCCGAAGCGCTGCGGCGGCACGACCCGCCGATCCTTTGCCGCGTGCGTGACGATGCGCTGGTATTCGATCCGCGGACGCTCGACGGTGACGACGGCGAGCAGATCGCGGCGGCGCTGGGCGAGGTGAGCCGCGAGCTGGGCGGTGCGTAGCCGGCGCGGCCGATCATGCCGTGGTATGTCGGCCGCGCACAGATCGTGGACGACATCCTCGCGCCCGAGGGGCGTGAATCCGACGGCCTCAACGGCTTCGTATTGCTGCTGCACCTCGGCTCGCAGCGGCAGGACAGGTGGCACCCGCACGTGCCGCGGCTGCCGGCCGAGCCAGGGGGGGCGCGACTGCACGTTCGTGGGTGGACGAAGGGTTCGCCGAGCCGCACGCGGACCCTGCCACGTTGACCGGCGCCGCACAGGTGGACGCCGACTGCGGAAAAAGACGCCGGAGCTCGGAGGTCGCCTCAGATGCGCCGCTCGTCCTCGTTGACGGCCACGGTGACCCCCTCGAAATGGCGGCCGGCGAGGTTTTCGCACGCGCCCAGCGCCACTTTTCCGGGGCGATCAGATCTTGGTGACGCGCAGCACTTCCTCGGGCGTGGTGATACCCCGGCGGCACAGGTCCCAGCCGGCCTCGCGCATCAGCACCAGCCCCTGCTCGCACGCCCGTGCCTGGAGCTGCGCGGCGGAGCAGCGGTTCAACACCATCTCGCGCAATTCGTCGGTCATGACCAACAGCTCGTACAGCGCCCGCCGCCCGGCGAAGCCCGTGTTGCGACACTCCTTGCAGCCCTTGCCGCGGGCCAGCTTCTCGCCCGCCACGTGCTTGAAGTCCGGCGGCAGCTTGGCCGTGTGGTCGGGCACCCACGGCTGCTTGCAGTGCTTGCAAATCGTGCGGACCAGCCGCTGGGCCAGGACCGCCTCGAGCGAGCTCGACACCAGGAACGGTTCGACGCCCATGTCCAGCAGGCGCGTCGTGGCCGTCACCGCGTCGTTCGTGTGCAGCGTGCTGAACACCAGGTGGCCGGTGAGCGAGGCGTTGATCGCGACCTCGGCCGTTTCCTTGTCACGAATCTCGCCCACCAGGATGACGTCCGGATCGTGCCGCAGGAAGCTCCGCAGGGCACGGGCGAACGTCAGCCCGATCTTCGGCAGAATCTGCGTCTGGTTCACGCCGTCGAGGTAGTACTCGACCGGGTCCTCGATCGTCAGGATCTTCAGCTCGGGGCTGACGATCTCGCGCAGCGCCGCGTACAGCGTGGTGGTCTTTCCACTGCCGGTCGGGCCGGTCACGAGCAGGATGCCGTGCGGCCGGTTGATCAGCTCCTGGAACGTCGCGTAGGTCTGGCCCTCCATGCCCAGGGTCGGCAGGTCCAGCTTGACCGAACTGCGATCCAGGATGCGCAGCACGATCCCCTCGCCGAACGCCATGGGGATGACGCTCACGCGCAGGTCGATTTCGCGCCCGTGGGCCTTGATCTTGAAGCCGCCGTCCTGCGGCAGGCGCCGCTCGGCGATGTTCAGGTTCGACAGAATCTTGATGCGGCTGATGATCGCGTTGCGGAAGCGGTGGATCTCGGCCGGCACGTTGGCGATGTGCAGCACGCCGTCCACCCGGTAGCGTACTTGGAAATCCGTCTCGAACGGCTCGAAGTGGATGTCGCTGGCCCGCTGGTCGATGGCCTCGATCAGGATCTCGTTCACCAGCTTGATGACCGAGGCCTCCTGGGCCATCTGGATGTCGAGGTCCTCGCTCTCGACCTTCCGCTCGTCGAGAATCTCGACCTCGCCCGCCTCGCGGACCATCTCCTGAAGCACGTCCCCGGCCACGCCGTAGAACGCGCGGATCATCCGCTGGATTTCGGTCCGGCTCGCCAGCACCGGTTCGACCGGCATGTTGATGCACGTGCGGACCTCGTCCAGCGCGTACATGTTGAACGGGTCCGACGTGGCGATCTTCACGCCCTTGCCGTTCCGCGACAGCGGCATCAGTCCGTATTTGTGCACCAGCCGGCTCGGAATCAGCGTCAGCAGCTCGCGATCGATCATGTCGTCGCTGAGCTCGACCAGCGGGATCATCAACTGCTCGCTGAGGACCTCCAGCACGTCCCTCTCGCGGACGAGATCTTGGCGGATGAGCACCTGGTCGACGCGTTCGGCCGGCGATGTCCGAGCGGCCATCGCGGCCTGGAGCTGTTCGCGAGTGATCAGGCCCTTGGCGACGAGCGTTTCGCCGATCGGCATGTGTGATCCAACCTCTTTCAGAGACGCCAGTTATGCCTGTCGGGACCCGTGCCGGCGCGGAGTCCCCTCGCTTCTTGTACGAGACGGACCCCGGCTGGGTTGCAGCGCTATCGCGACTTTCCGCGATACCGCCACGTTCAGGCCTGTTTTTCTCGGAACTGCTTACGACGCCTCGCGCGAATCGCGCTTCATTTTCACGCCCGACCGAATCTTGGCGATCTGCCCCTGGCACGGCTGAGTCCATTGATTCCCCATGCGATGAACCCGACTGCGCGCCGCCCCGTGGGCCGTACGGACTCGCCGTGGACGTCGACCCGCGCGACCACGCGACAACTCCGCTTACGCCCCGCGCCCCGTCGTTCCGACGAGCGTGCGGGGGAGGAATCCGACCTCGTAGCAGCCCGTTCAAAAAGGGGGACTGCCATGAAAAAAGCGACGGCGTGAAAAAGGGGACCGTGAAATGAGGGGACGGTGAAAAAAGGGACTGGCTCCGCGCCAACAAGACATCGCGACAGCGCCAACAGCCACTCCCGCGGTGCGTGTCCCCTCCTTCATGTCGCCTCTCTCAATCGCTGTCGGCGTACCATTCGCCTGCGTCTATGCTGCACCGCCCGTGCTGACAATTGACCCCGCGCAGGCGAGAATGTCGGAGAGTTCGGGGAGCGCCGACGATGATCGGGGTCGCACTAGCTTTCTTACTCTATGCCAACACCGAACTTACGCCTGAGATCGAGCGGCTGGACAACGGCCTCGTCGTCATCGTCGTGCCCGACCCGGCCGTCCCGCTGCTGAGCGTGCAGTTGTGGTTCCGCGCCGGCTTCTTGGATGATCCGCCGGATGCAGCGGGTCTGTGCGATTCCGTTCGGGCAAGTCTCGCGGACCACACGGGCTCGACGGCGATGCTCCGCCGCGCGGGGGCCCGGGTCGACAGCGCAACGCTGGCCGACGCCAGTTACTTTGCGTCCGTAGCGCCCGCGACCCTCGAATGGCTCGACTACATCCTGGCGATCGAGGCCCACCGCCTCCGAGCATGCACCGCTGCCCCGGCCGCGCTGCCGTTGGCCGGCGACGCCGCGGCCTTTCTGCGCACGTGGTTCGTCACCGGCAATGCGACGGTGCTCGTTGTCGGCGCCGTCCAGCCGCCCGCCGTGATGACCGCGATCCGCCGCGTCTTTGACACCATTCCACCGGCGGACCCGCCCCGCCGCAGCGCCGAGGGCAAGGTGCGCCCGGCACCGGGGTCGCGCCTGCCGCCGGCGTCGGGGGAGTGCGTTGTGCTCGAAACCCCGGGCGCTGCCGCGGCGGACAGTGTCGGCGTGCCGGTTCTCATGCATGCGCTGTGCAACGAAATCGACGGCCCGTTGTTCCGCGTTCTGGCAGAGCGCGGCTGCGGCCGGCCGGTCTGGGAGCACGAAACCTGGCGTGACGGGGGCGTGCTGCGAATCCGGGCGCCGCGGCACCGGCGTTCCGAACCCGAAACCAGCGACGCTGGATGCTCGGCTCGCGGCCCCGTGTCGGCGGATTTGGTCCACGCGTCCGCACGGCACGCGATGCTCGCAGAGGTGCTGCAATCCGAGCTCGAGCGTATCGTGCGAGAGCCCATGTGCGAGGTTCAGCACAACCGGGCGCGGGCCCTGGCCGTGCGCCAGTTGCTCGCGAACCGGGCGGACTTCGCCTCGCGGGCCTGGCAACTCGGTTGGTCGGAGGTCGTCGGCGGCGACATGCTCCTTGCGGACTGGCTTCTCGCTCGGACTCGCCGGCTGCCGGTCGGCGAGGTTCAGCGCGCGGCGGCCCTGCTGCTGGAGTCGCTAGCCCAGCAGGACGCCCGGGCAACGCCCGCGGCGCCGGGTGCGCTGTCAATCCAACCGAGCTCGCCAGAACGACCGGCCGAGGCGTCTGCACCCGGACGGAATGACACGGCACCCGCGCACGAGCCGGTCGCCGCTGACGATCCCCCGGATGTGTTGCCCGGCCTGACCGCACCGCCCCCCAACCGCCGCCCGCCCGTCGAGCAGCATCGCGTCAGTGACGGCGTCGAGGTCATCACGGCCCACGTCGCCGACGCCGAGCCCGTCTTCGTCGCCACCATCCTCCGCGGCGCCGGCCCGTACGTGCACATGCTCCCGCATCTGGGAACCGTCGAGCGCAGCGCCGCCGACTGGGCCGACTACCTCAGTTATCACGCCCTGACGCTGACGGCCGCATCGGACGGTGTGGATGGTGTACTGATCTCAACCGGCCCGGCCGACCGGGTTCCGCAGATGCTCGAGCTGCATGCCCGCCTCGCCTGTCGGCCACGCACATCAGACCTCGACGCCGCGCGGCAGGCGTGGCACGCCGAGCTGCGCGACGTGCTCGCGACGCACGCGGCCGGGTCCGCGGCCGACTGGCTGGCGGACCAGGCCTTTGGCCTCGCAGATGCGGTCTCCGTGGACGGTACGGGCTGGAAGGCCATACCACACGAGACGGGCTGGAAGCCCGTGCCACACGCGGACCTCATCGTCGTTTCCGGCCTCCCGCCCGCCGATGTGCTTGCGGCCGCCCGCAGCGCATGGGCTGCGGGCGCCGCATGTGGCACCGGTTCTCAACCGGTGTTTCAACCGCGCTCATTCCTCGGTGGCGCCGGCCATCAACCGGTGGTCTACTGGTCCCGCGGCGACCCCGACGTGCTCGAGCTGCGGGCGGTCACCGGCCGGCGAACTGCGGCCGCAGCATCTTCACCGGCAACTTCTGCATGCCCTCCGGCCGGCGACGAGTTCCTGTGTCAGGACGTCGCGGCCGCCGTGATTGCGGCCCCGGCCGCGCTGGCCGGCCCCGGCGACGTGTGGCGCAGCACGCTCGGCCCCTTGGCCCGCACCACGTTCGTCGCCCGGGTCAGCCGGGCGGATCTTCGCGCGACGTGCCGCGCGCTCCGCGGCCG
>CAZMCT010000027.1:0-33526 GCA_964564785.1 uncultured Planctomycetales bacterium | reverse complement strand
CCCGGGGGACACTGGGGGACAGGCCTCTGGCCTGTCACCTGACCGACCGGAGGTCGGTCCCCCAACTGGTATTGTTAGGCGCTGTTAGCGAATGACGAAACGCCGGCGGCCTGAACCGGCCGGCGTCGACGATCGACAATCCGCCCGGCATCGTTCGCCGGCCATCACGGCACCGCTGCCGGCCGGCCCCCCTTCCGCGGATCGCTCGCCCCCACCAGCGTCCCGTCCTCCAACACCTGGATCGCCTGCACAACCGCGCCGCGGCGCTCCTCGGTCAGCACGTGCCCTTTGGCTGTGAGGGTCGCGACCCATTCGGCCGGCGGCGGCCGGTCAAACGCGACCTCGTCCGGCAGCCATTGATGGTGGAGCCGCGGCTGGTCGATCGCCCGCTCCAGCGGCTGGCCGCCCTCGATCACGTTCAGCATGACTTGCAGCACCGACGTGATGATCCGCGGCCCGCCCGAAGCTCCCAGCGTCAGCACCGGCCGGCCGGCTTTCAGCACGATGGTCGGCGTCATGCTCGACAGCGGCCGCTTGCCGGGCGCTACGGCGTTCGCCGCGCCTTGCACCAGCCCGAACAGGTTCGGCTTGCCCGGCTGGGTCGTGAAATCGTCCATCTGGTTGTTCAGCACGATTCCGAACGGCTCCGCGATGACGAGCGAGCCGAACACGCCGTTGACCGTCTCGGTCAGGGCAACCACGTTGCCGTGCCGATCCACGACCGAGAAATGCGACGTGCCGCGGTCGTCGCGCGCGGCCGCGCTCCAGCTTCGCGTGCCGTACTCTGCGGCGGCTAGCGTCCGACCCGGCTGGATGCGGCGCGCGAGCGCGGCCGCGTACGCGCCGTCCAGCAACCGCGCGGTCGGAATGTCGGCGAAATCCGGATCGCCCAGCCAGCGGGCCCGGTCGGCGAACGCGTGCTTGAGGGCTTCGACGAGCACGTGCGGCCGATCGTGCTCGGAATGCCGGTCGGAACGGAGCTGCGCGGCGGCGAGGATGTTGAGCGTCTCGATCAGACACAATCCGCCCGACGACGGCGGCGGCATGGTGATGATTTCGTGCCCGGCGAAGCTCGCTCGCAGCGGCTCGCGCTCACGCACGCGATACGCGGCCAGATCTTCCACCGTCAGCACGCCCCCCGCCGCCTGCGCCGCGCGTGCGATCGCCGCGCCGATCTCCCCGCGATAGATCGGCTCCACCCCTCGCTGCTCGATCAGCCGCAGGGCGCGCGCCAAGTCCGGCCGCGGCAATCTTGCTCCTGCGGCCGGCGGCGTCCCGGCACCGAGCAAACTGCGGTAAAGTGCCGCGCACCGCTCACGCAGCACCGGCCACTTCCGGTAATCCGCCAGTGCTTCGGCACACGCCCCGCGGTACGCATCATCCACCAGGAAGCCACGCTCGGCGAGCTCCGCAGCCGGCTGGACCAGCTCCGCCCACGGCCGCGTGCCGAACCGCTTGTGGATCTCGGCCAGGCCCGCCGGCAACCCGGGCACGCCGATCGCGTGGCCGCCGTAGATACTCGGCGGCGGCTCGGCGCCGGTCTCGGCGGCCAGCGTCGCGTACCGTTCCGCCGTCGCGCCGGCTGGGGCAACCTCGCGGAAGTCGAGCACGACGGCCCGCTCCTCGCCTGCTATCCACGCCACCAGAAAACCGCCGCCGCCCGAACCCGTACTCTGCGGCCGGGCCACCGTCAGCCCCAGCGACGTGGCGACTGCCGCGTCAAACGCGTTGCCCCCGGCCGCCAGAATATCGGCCCCGATCTGGGAGGCTTCGGGGGAGTCGCTGGCCACCATGCCGCCGCGGCCGCGGGCCAGCCATTCGTGCTCGGCGGCCGCCGCGACGGCGGTGAGCGCAACCAGCAGGAACGCGGGGCATGGACGACGATGCATGGTCAGTCTCCCTCAAAGACGAGCCGCGCGAGGCCGAACTGGAGCGAACCGGGCGATGAGCCGCCCAGGATCGCCACCCGGCGACCGGTCTCATCCTGGTACTGGCGGGCGATACGGCGCACTTGGGAATACGAGTGGCGGGTCCCGAGGACCGCGACCGTGCCACCGGCGCCGCCGCCGGTGATCCGCGCCCCGTACAGGCCGCAGGCGGGGCCGGCCTCCCGGACGAGCTCGACCAGCCGGTCGGTGCCGTCAGTCCCGAGGCCGCAGGCGGAGTAGCTCGCGTGCGAAGCGTACATGAGTTCGCCGAGCGCCTGAAGGTTTTCTTCCGTCGGCTCGGCCTGAAGCAGCGAACGAAAGCGCAGCACGCGGTCGTGTTCGTAGATCGGATGGGCCGTCGTTGTCCGCACGTGGTACTTCCGACCCGGGTCCACGCGCGTCGCCGCATCGGTCGTTCCGCCGTAGCGATCGAGGAAATCGCGCCCCAAAAGGTGCTCCGGCACGCGCCCGCGGAAGTGCTCCTCCCATGCCGCGGGCGTCACGTTCGCCAGGTAGCCGCTGAACCGCCCGCCGTCGATCTCGACGCGGCCGTCCGGCGTCACGGAGCGCGGCAGCCCGGTCAGTTCGGCGATCATCCGGTGGCCCATGAACGCGCCGACGCGGACCGCCTCGTACTCCGCGCCCGAGATCGCGTGCCGGATCCCTGAATCGATGCCGAACACCTCGATCGCCGGCGGAAGCGGAACATGGCCCTGGAGCTCCGCCGGCTGACACAGCAAGGCGAGCAGCCGATCCTGCTCGCCGAACGTGCCGGTCATCTGGTCCATTACGCCGCACGGGGCACCGACGACGTGGTTCTCGACTTGCTGCGCGAGCAGGGCCAGCGTCCGGCCGTCGAGTTCCAGCTCGATGAGCCCGGTGATGGCCCGCAGGGCGGCGACCTCGAGTGCGGCCGACGAGCTGACGCCCTTTCCGAGCGGCACCTCGGAGTAGACCAGCAGCGACAGACCGTGATCGAGCTCAACGCCTCGCTCGCGGTGCAACATGGGCAGCGCGCCGAGCACATATGCGGCCCAACGGCGACGCGCGTCGACCGCCAGTCGGCACTGCGCCTCGGAAAGGGTCAGCGGCCGGCCGGGCGGCATCAGCTCGGCCAGCGAGACCGAAACCTCCGGCGTACCCTCGAAACCTGGCGGGGGAATGGTGCGAACGGTGGCGACGGGCTCGGGCGTGCGCTGTGCGGCCACCCACGTCCCGGCCGCGAGCGGCAACTGGAGCACGAGCGCGCCGGAGTAGTCCGCGATCCCGCCCATGAGGTCGAGCCGGCCGGGGGCCCGGGCGGCCACGAGCGGGCGACGGGGGTCAAACAAGCCGGCCGTGCGGTTGAGCTCGGCCAGGAACGGGGCCTGGTCGGCCACGGCGTACTGCGACTCGGTCTGGAAACGCCACACGCTGTGTCCTCGGCGCCCGGCCGAAAGCATAGCCGGGCGGGCGGGGCCGCGGGAGAGTCCCCGGGGCGCTTTCGCTGTGGCCGCGCAGCGGGTAGAAAGCGGTTTTGCAGGCCGGGGCGGGCGAGAGGTTCACATGATGACAGCGCACGAGAGGCTCATCCCCGTTCCGCCGCTGAACCTGGCCGCGCAATTCGAGGCGCTGCGAGACGAGCTGCTGGCCGAGTTGACGGCCGTGGCGACCTCGGGCCAGTACGTGCTGGGGCCGAAGGTCGCGGCGTTCGAGGAAGCCTTGGCCCGCTACTGCGGCACAAAATACGCGTTGGGCTTGTCATCGGGCACCGATGCGCTGCTCGTCGCGCTGATGGCGCTCGAGATCGGCCCCGGCGACGAGGTGATCGTCCCGACGTTCACCTTCTTCGCGACCGCGGGAGTGGTGGCGCGCCTGGGGGCGCGTCCGGTGTTCTGCGACGTCCGGCCGGACACGTTCAACATCGACGTGGACGAGCTCGCCGGGCGGATCACGCGGCGGACGCGGGCCGTCATTCCGGTGCACCTGTACGGTCAGCTCGCAGACGTGCGGGCGGTGCGGGCGGTGGCGGACCGGCACGGCGTGCCGGTGATCGAGGACGCGGCGCAGGCGATCGGGGCGCAGCGGTCCGACGGCGCGATGGCCGGTTCGATGGGCCGGATGGGGGCGCTCAGCTTTTATCCCACGAAGAACCTCAGCGCCCTGGGCGACGCGGGCGCGCTGGTGACCGACGACGCGGAGCTGTTCGAACTGTGCCGCAAGCTGCGGATCCACGGCAGCGGCCACACGTACTACCACGAGAAGGTAGGTGGAAACTTCCGCATCGATGCGCTCCAGGCCGCGGTGCTGGCCCGCAAGCTCCCCCACCTGGAGGCCTGGACCGAGGCCCGCAGGCTGCGGGCGGCGCGCTACACGCGGCTGATCGAGGCGGCCGGACTGTGCCCCGAACTCGTGCGGCCGCCGGCCGAGGTGCTCGGGCGCCACGTGTATCACCAGTATGTCGTCCGGGCGCAGCGACGGGACGAGTTGTTGTCGTACCTGAAGGAGCGGCAGATCGGTGCGGCCGTGTATTACCCTCTGCCGCTGCATTTGCAGACCTGCTTCGCCGGCCTGGGTTACCGCCGCGGCGATTTCCCGCAGGCGGAGCAGGCCGCGGCCGAGGTCCTCGCTTTGCCGATCTACCCCGAGCTGGAGGAGCGCCAGCAGGAAGCGGTTGTCGCGGCGCTGAAGGCCTTCTACCGGCGATAGGCCGGAACCTTCGAAACACCGCCCGCGATGGTCATTCCGAGATGTGCCTCCGTCTGTCATTCCGAGGAGCGTTTCCGCCTGTCACTCCGAGGAGCGCAGCGACGAGGAATCTGCCCCCGGCCGCGTCTGGATTCCGCTTGAACCAAAGAAAAGTGCCCCCCGCGGGCGTTCACCACGCGGGAGGCACACGCTCATTCGCCGCCGCACCGGGGGTTGAGAGCCGGTGCGGTCACGTCGCCGCTCAAGGGTTCGTCAGCAGCAGCACGAACGGGTTGATGTCGCCGAATTCGACACTGCCGTCGCCGTTGATGTCGCCGTTTTCGACCGGGCAGTCCGGATACTGGCTCTGCCAGCCCGCCGGGTCCGTCAGGGCCTGCACGAACGGGTTGATGTCGCCGAAGTCGACCTGCCCGTCGCAGTTCAGGTCGCCCGGAATCACCGGGTGCACGATCCCGCTGAACTCGATGTCGTCGATGTTCCAGCCGGGGTAGGTCACGCTGACGTCGGTCGGCCCCATCACCCAACGGACGTACACCGCCGGTTGCCGATCGGCAACGGCCGCGAGGTTGAGCGTCTGCTGCGTCCAGCCGGCCTCGTTATACCCCACGCCGCCGTTGGACCAGAGCGTGGTCCACGTGAGGTTGTCGTTGGAAGCCTGGACCGCGGCCTGGTCGGAAGCCTCGACGCCCAGCCGCCGCCAGAAACTCATGCTCACGCTGCTGACCTGCTTGAAGTTCAGCGGGCCCGTCGTGAGGTAGCGGGCGGGCATGTTGTTGGTGTAATCGCCGGCCAGGTTGTAGCCGTAGACGTACAGGCCGGTGTGACCGCTGTTCGGATCGCGGGCGTGCGAGCCGCCGCCGGTCGGCTGGCCGTAGGCCCAGGCGCCGGTCGTGCTCCAGCCGGGGTTGGTATCCAGCGTGAAGCTCAGGACGCCCTCGGGGCTCGCAACGGCGTTCGTGCTGACGGTGGCCGGCAGCGAGTCGCCGCCCTCGGGCGGCACGCCGCCGTCGTTGGCCTTGAACTGGAAGCTGTCGGGGCCGATGTAGTAGACGCTGGGCGCGTACTCGACGACGTTGCCGCCGCCGGCAAGCGTCCAGGGCACGCTGGTGATCGGGCCGACCCCCGGCTCCACGAGGCCGCCGTGGGCCGGAAGCGACGTGACGATGTACGTCAGAGCGCCCGGCGGGTCGGGCAGGCCGTCGTCCGTCGCGACCAGCGTGATGCTGACGGGCACGCCCGGTGCCACCGTGAGGTTCTGGCCCTGGGCGATTGGCGGCACGGGCCCGCTGTTGATCTCGAGCGTCAGCATGCGCTGATCCGTGCGGTTCAGCGAATCCGTCACGCGGAAAATCGGCTGAAAGATGCCGACCTCACCCGGGATGCCGCTGAGCACGCCGCTGGCGGACAGCGTGACGCCGTCGGGCAGGGAGGGCGGACTGAAGAACTCGAGCGAGTTCGCGTTCGTCAGCGTCGGCGCGTTGTTGTAGCTGCTGAGCAGGTAGTGCGTGCCGTCGCCGTTCGATACGCCGATCGTGGCCGTGAGGTTCGTATTCCCGCTGCCATAGTGGAAGCGGATGCGGCCGTCCTCGTAGAGCACGATCGAGAAGTTGCACGGGTAGCTGCCGCTGTAGGTGCGGCCCTTCCAGCGGAACGTGACCTGCCCGGCCACCGACGCGTCGACGAAGATGTCCTCGCCGGTCCCGTCGGTGCGCAGGTCGTCGAACATGGCCGCGATCCGCTTGGCGTTGATCAGGGCGCTGTCGGAGTTGCTGTACTCGGAGCTGCCGCTGCCGAAGTTGATGAAACCGTTGCTGCACACGTAGGCCGTCGTGTACGTCTGCCCGAAATACGGGAAAGCGAACGGCAGGGAGTAGGTCCAGAAATTGTCATCCGCGCGCCAGTTCTGGGCCGTGCCGACCGACGCGAACTGGCTGCTGCCTAGGTTCTCCTCGAAATACTGGCCCTCGGCCAGCACCGTCCAGGTGAGCGGCGGCTGGCCCTGGTCGACTTCGAGCTGCACCGGGCCGTAGACGCCGTTGATCAGCCCCGGCGGCAGGCTGTCGGTGGTGATCGTCGGCGGGCCGTAGAGCACCAGCACCGAGACGATCGCCTCGTTCGAATCGCCGCCGTCCGGCGGGACGCCGCCGTCGTTGGCCTTGAAGTTGAACGTGTCGGTGCCGTAATAACTCGCGTTCGGCGTGTACACCACCTGGTTGCCGTAGCCGACCAGCGAATAGGGCAGCTCGCCGGCCGTGATGACGTGGCCGTTGCCCGCGTCCGCCAGCGTGGCGTTGGCCGGCAGCGTGGTGACGATGAACGTCAGTGCGCCGGGCGGGTCGGGCAGGCCGTCGTAGTCCGTCGCGTCCAGCGTGATCAGCGCCGCCGTGTCGACCGGAGTCTGGATGTTCACGTCGCGGGCCCGCGGCGCGCCCGAGCACAGGCTGAGCGCGATCTGGACCGCCTCGTACACGTCGATCATGCCCATGCCGTACGCGTTGTCCTCGCCCGGCGTCCCCAGGTCGACCGCCGTGTCAAACAGGATCTGCTTGACCTCCTGCACCGTCAGGTCCGGGCAGGCCTGGAGAATCAGGGCGCAGGCCCCGTTCACATGCGGCGAAGCCATGGACGTGCCGCTCCAGCCGTCGGACTCATAGCCGCCACCGGGCACCGAGCTGAGCACGTTCACGCCGGGAGCCGCCACCTCGGGCTTGAAGGTCGGCTGCCCGTTGGGCGTGCAGTTGCTCGGCCCCCGCGACGAGAAGTCCGCGATCGGCCAGCCGGTCGTGTTCGCATCCAACGCCCCTACCGCAAAGCACATGTACGGGTCCGTCGCCCGATCCGGCGGCCGCCCGATGGTGGACGGGCTCGGCCCTTCGTTGCCGGCCGAAAACAGGATGATGATCCCGGCCGCCTCGCAGTTATCCAGCGCCACCCAGAACGTCTGATCGCAGGGCGGGTAGCCGTGGACGCTGGCCAGGCGCCAGGAGTTCGAGCACACCTGCGGCACATCCCAGCTCGTGGTGGGGTCCTCGTTCGGATCAAGCATCCACTCGAACGCCGAGAGCGCGTCTGCGACCGTCTGGGGGATGCTGACGCGGTCGATCACGGCCGCGTGGATCCACTGGGCGCCGGGGGCGACGCCGATCTGGTGCGTGGCCGACTCGCCGCAGACCGTGCCCATCGTGTGCGTGCCGTGGGAGCCGAACGACTGGGGGAAGGTCGTGTTCGTCACCGGGTCGAACCAGGCCCACGTGGGATGTCCCTGATACCGTGGGTCGGCCAGCCCGCGCCATTTGTCATGCAGCGCGGGGTGATTGCCGTCGACGCCCGTGTCCAGCGTCGCGACCAGGATGCCCTCGCCCCGGAAGCCGAGAGCCCACACCTCGGGCGCCCGGACCGCGACGACCCCCGTCGCGATCACGCGCTGGCCGCCCTCCTGCTGCGGTTGCTGCTCGGACGTATTCGGGCCCGTTTGGACGGGTTTATCGGACTCAATCTCGTAGTTGTAGTAAACCCGCAGCACGTCCGGGTGGGTCGCGAGGATGGCCACTTCCGCCGGCGTCGTCTCGACCCGGAACATGTTGGCTACGTAGAAGCTCTGGAAGCTCCGGATCCGCCCGGCCAGCTCCAGATTCTTCAGGTACTCGCGGAAGTTGCCCTGCGTCCGTTCGGCCGTGTCGCGCAGGGCCGTCACGACGCGCTGATTCCGCGTGGCGCGCGATGCCCGCTGGGACCGCAGCTCGCGATCCAGGGCGGGAATGTCCGCCTGCTCATTCAGAAAGACGAGCACGGAAACGGTCTCGCCCGCGCTGCGCTGTTCCAGGATCGCGGCCAGTCCCGCGTCGACCTCACCCGCCACGGCCGGTGCGGCGGCCGCAGCCGCCAGAGCGCATCCGGCCCACAAAGCCAGTGTCCACCGCATGTTCACTCTCCTGCCAAACAGTCAGTGAAATGGTGCGCGGAGCGCCCGCGCTGCCCTGCTTCCTTCGTATCACCCGCGTGAGCCGCGCATGTGTTGGAGCGGCCGACGGGGGTCACCCCTCGACCATCGACGCTGGTTATCGGCACCGTACTCATCGGTACGGTCGGCGGCGGCCCTGAAGAATAACAGACGCCGGACAGATCGTTGTCGCAAAGATTCGACTCTGGATACACGCGCCCAGGGCTGGGCGGATCGTGGCACGAACGCTTCTGCCCCGGACTCCAACCGTAGTTTATGACCCGACCGGCTGCGGTGCAAGAAAAAGCTGGCCGCGGACGGTGGCGGGACCGAATGGGCGACGGGGATGCACCGCCGCTTCAGCGATGTCGGGTTCGGCATGGGTCAGATGGCGCGGAAGAGGACGCAGGCGTTGTGGCCACCGAAGCCGAACGAGTTGTTGAGGGCGACCCGCACGCGGGCGTCGCGGGCGACGTTCGGGACGTAGTCCAGGTCACACTCGGGATCGGGGTGCTGGAGGTTGATGGTGGGGGGGATGGTCTGGTGACGGATGGCGAGGATGCAAGCGATGGCCTCGACCCCCCCGCTGGCACCGAGCAAGTGGCCGATCGCGCTTTTGGTGCTGCTGATGGCGACGCGACGTGCGGCGGGGCCGAAGACGGTCTTGATGGCGCGGGTTTCGGCGATGTCACCGAGCGTGGTGCTGGTGCCGTGGGCGTTGATGTAGTCGACCTCGTCGGGGCGGATCCCGGCCCGGCGGAGCGCGGCCGCCATGGCCTGAGCGGCACCGCGGCCCTCGGGCTCGGGTTGCACGATGTCGCTGGCGTCGGTGGACGTGCCGAAGCCGATGACTTCGCACAGGGGCTCGGCCCCGCGGGCACGGGCATGCTCGTAGTCCTCGAAAACGAGTAGCCCGGCGCCTTCGCTGAGGACGAAGCCGTCGCGGTCCTTGTCGAATGGGCGGGAGGCGGCCGGCGGGTCGTCGTTGCGGGTGCTGAGGGCCTTCATGGCCGCGAAGGCGGAAATGCCGAGCGGGGTGCACGCGGCCTCACAGCCGCCGGTGAGCACGATGTCGGCGTCGCCGCGAAGGATGGCGTGGTACGCATCGCCCATGGCCGTGCCCGCAGAGGCACACGCGGTCGCGACCGAAGCGGTGGCGCCGCGGATATTGAGCGCGATGGCGATGTGGCCCGGGGCGGCGTTGGCCATGAGTTTGGGGATGGTGAAGGCAGAGACCTTTCCGGGACCTTTCTGGAGCAGGCGGATGTGCTGCTCTTCGATCTCGCGCAGGCCACCGATGCCGGCGCCGAGGATCACGGCGGCGCGTTCGGGGTTGAAGCGGCCGGGGGCGAGGCCGGCCTGGGCGAAGGCCATATGGGCGGCGGCGTAGGCGAAAAGGGTGAAGCGCTCCATGCGCTTGGCGCTGCGGGCATCGAGGTAGGGCGCGGGGTCGAAGTCGAGGCATTCGCCGCCGATGTGGACGTCCTGGGCCGAGTGGTCGAACAGGGCGATGGTGCGGATGCCGGATCGACCGGCGACGAGCCCGTCCCACAGAGCCTCGACGGTGGGTCCGAGGGGGCTGACGGCCCCCAGACCGGTGACGACAACGCGTCCTGAAGCCACGGAGACCCCTTAGGTTTTGGCGCTGTCGAGGTGCTTCATGATGTAGTCGACGGCCATGCCGATGGTCTGGATCTTCTCGGCTTCCTCGTCCGGGATGGACATCTCGAACGCGTCCTCGAACTCCATGACGAGCTCGACGGTGTCGAGCGAGTCGGCGTTGAGATCGTTGACGAACGAGGTTTCGCGGGTGATCTCGGCCTCGGAGACCCCCATCTGGTCCGCGACGATCTTCTTGACCTTGGCTTCCACTTCCGCGGCTGAGGGCACGGGTTTCCTCCTGCGGCTCGGGTGGCTTCCCCCGCGCGGGGAAGCGCCGTGATCCGACGGTTCGCGGGCCAGGGTATCTGCAACCCTGTCTGCCCGCCAGACTTTCAGCATGGCATCGGTCCGTCCCGCCGGCCCGACCGGTCGGGGCGGATCCCGCGCCGACTTCAGAGCGGGCGGATGATACTGGCTTCCGCCGCGGTTGCCAAGCCCGCCGGCGGCCCGCCGGCCCCCGGATTCGGCACGGGTCGGACCGGGGGCCGCTCAGCGCTCCACCCGCCGCAGCCGCCATTGATCGAGCGCCACGGCGATAATGATGATATGGCCGACAATCATATCCTGGACGAAGTTCGACCAACCCAGCACCGTGCAGCGGTTTCGGAGGTACAGCATCATCAGCGCGCCCGCGACTGTGCCGAGAATCGAACCCTGCCCGCCGGCCAGCGAGCCGCCGCCGATCACGACCGCCGCGATCACGTCCAGCTCGAGTCCGACCGCGACCGTGGGGTCGCCCTGCGTCAGCCGGGAGTACTGCATCAGCCCGGCCAAGCCGGTGAGCAGGCCGGCCAACCCATACACCACCGCCTTGTACACCGGCACCCGAATGCCGCACAGCCGGGCGGTGGCCTCGCTCGAGCCGATCGCGAACGTGTAGCGCCCGAGGATGGTGAACCGCAAGACGGCCGCCAGCACCAGCCCGAGGCCGAGCAGCAACCAGACCGCGGGCGCGACGAGCAGCCAGTCGGGATCGGGCGTCGGCCGCACCCACGCCTGGAGCAGGCTCGTAGCCGTGCCCGGCCCGGACGGCGGGCTGACGGGCATGCTGCCGGAAATCCATTTCGCGACACCGCGGTAAAAGCCGAGTGTGCCGAGCGTCGCGATGAACGGTGGAAGCCGCAAGGCGGTGATCAGCAACGCGTTATACAGGCCGCAGAGCGCACCCGTCAGCAGCGCGGTGAGCAGGGCCGCCAACAGCGGCCGGTGATGCGTCAGCGCCGCGAGCGCTGCGGCGGGGTTGACGGCTCCCAGGCCGAGGCGGTCGAGAAACGCGAATCGCCAGCCGTGGGCCAGCGTGATCGCCGTGGTCACGCTGGCCAGCGCGACGGTTGACCCGACGGAAAGGTCGATGCCGCCGCTGATGATGATGAACGTCATGCCCATCGCGGCCACACCGACGATGACCGTCTGAACCGCAATCGTGCGGACATCGAGCAGCGTCAGCGGCGGGTGCGGGGGGATGGCGTAGAAGATCGCGACCACGAGGCCCAGTCCGAGCAGCGGCGCCAGGGCGGAAAGAAGCCGGCCGCGCAGCGGCTCGCCGCGCTGGCCCGGCCGGGTTGTCACCTGAATCTCGCCCGCCAAGCCGAACTCCTGTGGCACCGCCGCCTCGGCGGTGAGCCGGGCACCATTGCCGTGTCGGCAGTGCCGCTACCCGTCGCGCCCGCTCGCAGCGACAGCCGCAATCGCCGCCTCGGTCCACTCCGTCACCGGGCGAGCCGGTCCGAGCCGGCCACGATGCATGACGGCGATGCGGTCGCAGATGCCGAGCAGCTCGGGAATATAGCTGCTGACGACGAGGAGTGCCTTCCCGCGGGCGGCCAGTTCGCCGACGAGGCGGTAGATCTGAGCCTTGCTGGAGACATCCACGCCACGCGTCGGTTCGTCCAGCAGCAGGACGTCGACGTCGTGGTGCAGCAGCCGCGCCAACGCGACTTTCTGCTGGTTGCCGCCGGACAGATCGCGGACCCGCTGCCGCGGGCCGCGGGCACGAATGTCGAGACGCGCCAGCCACTCGGCGGCGGCACGCTCCATGGCGCGAACGTTGAGCCAGCCGCAGCAGGCGAACGGGCGGAGGTGGCTGAGGAGAATGTTGTCGGTCAGCGTGCGGGCGAGTGCGAGCCCTTCGCCCTGGCGATCCTCGCTGAGCAGCCCGACACCTTGCGCCAGCCGACGGGCGGGGTGGGCCGCGGCCGCGGGGACGTCGGCGTGCTCGCGGGCCGCCGAGACGAGCGCGACCCGGACGCGGCCGCTGCGAACGGGGTCGAGACCGAACAGGCAGCGCAGCAGTTCCGTCCGCCCCGCGCCGACGAGGCCAGCCAAACCGAGGATTTCGCCGCGATGCAACGTGAGTGTGGCGTCCAGCGGCAGCGTGCGGCCCGTCAGGCCGGCGATTTGGAGTACCGGGGGGCCGAGTTCGTGCGGGACGTGCGGGAAGAGCTGATCGAGCCGGCGGCCGATCATCTGCTCGACCAGTCCCCCCAGTGTCGTGTCGACCAGCCGGCCGGTCGCGACGTTGCGGCCGTCGCGCAGGACCGTGTAACGCTGGGCGACGCGCTGCACCTCTTCGAGGAAGTGCGAGATGTACACGACGGCCACCCCGCGGTCGCGGAGCCGAGCGATCGTCTGGAACAGCTCCTCGATCTCCGCTCGGCCGAGCGAACTGGTGGGCTCGTCCATGACGAGCACCCGGGCGTCGGCAAGCAAGGCGCGGGCGATCTCGACTACCTGCCGCTGGGGGGCGGAGAGGCGGCGGATGGGCGTGCGCAGCGGGATGTCCGGCCGGCCCAGGTCAGCGAGGATCCGGGCAATCTGCGTTCGGTGGTGAGCGCGGCGGATGATCCCCGCGAAGCGGTGCTCGGCGCCGAGCGTGATGTTCTCCTCGGCCGTGAGGTGTGGGGCGAGGTTGAGTTCCTGGTAGATCATGGCCACGCCCGCGGCGCGGGCCGCGAGCGGGCCCGCCGGCGCGAACGCATGGCCGTCCAGCCGCATCTCGCCCGCGTCCGGCCGGACGGCCCCGGAGAGGACCTTCATCAGCGTCGACTTGCCGGCGCCATTTTCGCCGACGAGGGCGTGGACCTCGCCGGCCTCGACGACCAGATTCACGTTCGCGAGCGCGACGGTTGCTCCGAAGCGCTTGCAAATCCCGCGCATTTCGAGCCGCGGGCCACGACCGAAGTATGGGAAGTTCACCACCGAGGCACCAAGTCGAACACTGCCGCCGAGTGCCGGAGGCACCACGATGCCCACGCGCCCGGACGCCCACGCGGAGCCCCGGAGCGGCGGCCGGGCCCGTCGGAGTCGGAGCCGCACAGCGGCAGAACGCGATCCCCGCGGCTCGTGCCGGAGGCGACCGTCGTGGGCCAGTCCAGGGTTGGCGCCCAGCTCTGCATTTCGGCCTTCGCGGGCCGCGCCCGCCTGCGTCGTCTAGTTCAAGTACGCCCCCAGATTGGGCGTCAGGAGTTCCTGGTACTCGGGTGCGTCGATCGTTTCCTTCGTGACCAGCACCACCCCCGTGTCCTGCAGCGGCTCGACCGGCCGACCCGCCAGGTGGTCGACCGCCGTCTTCACGCCGACGTAGCCCATCTTCATCGGGTTCTGCACGACCAGGCCGGCCAGCTCGCCCGCCCGCAGCGCCTCGACCAGCCCCGGGCTCGCGTCGAAGCCCACGAACGGCAGCCTGCCCGCCAGCCCGCGCGAGCGCAGCGCCAGCAGCATCCCGAACGTGCTCGACTCGTTCGGGCAGAACACCCCCTGCACGTCGGCGTGAGCCGTCAGCAGGTTTTCGGCCGCGTCCTGGGCCGTGGCCCGTGTCGGACCGGCGTACCGCTTGGGGTCGACGAGCTGGATCCCCGCGTGCTTCGCCAGCGCCTCGGTGAACCCCCGTTCGCGCTCCACCGTACTGGCCGAGCCCTCCTGGTAACGCAGCAGCAGGACGCGGCCCTGCCCCCCCAGCAGCGCGGCCATTCGCTCGCCCGCGAGCTGCCCGCCCCGATAGTTGTTCGTCGCCGCGAAGCTCACGAAGTCTCTCCCAACCTCGCCCGCCAGGGCCGAGTCGATGATCACGACCGGGATCCCGGCCGCCGTCGCCTGCTGCACGGCCGGTAGCAGGGCCTTGTCGTCGAGCGGGGCGAGCACAATGGCGTCGATGCGGCTGCTGATGAAGTTCTGCACCAGCGAGACCTGTTGCTCGCGGTCATCCTCCTTCTCCGGCCCGCGGAATACGAGCTCGACGCCGAATTCGCGCTGGGCCTTCACCGCGCCCGCGTGGACGGACTTCCAGAAATCGTGCGTGGTGCCCTTGGGGATAACGGCGATGCGCGGCCGGCGGGCGGCCGTGGCATCCGGTGCGGGCGCCGGGGTCGCGGCCGCCGTCGTCGCGGCGGGCTCGGTAGGCGTGGGAAGCAGGCTGCGAGTCGGCGGCGGCGGTTGACGCTCGCAACCGGCCGCGGACAGGAACAGAGCGCCCAGCCATGCGATTCGAGCGGTCATGAAGTGGCTCCTGTTCAGTCACCGCGGGACTGCGAACATGATACTTCGCAGCGTCGGCGTGACGCAAAGTCGCGGGGGCGCGGCGAAGCGCTCGGGGCGCGCCCCCAATGCCCGCGACGCTGCTCGAGTGAGTTCCCGACCGGAGCCCCACCCCGTCCGGCTTCCTCCCGTTCGCGATCTGCGGCCAACTTCGTCCGGCCAGCGGTATTCCGGCGTTGCGCGCTAGGCCCGCGGGCTTCGCCGAAGGTTCACGGCGGTGCGGCCCCGGCGGCGCGGGCGGTCTTCTGCCCGGTTCGCCTCGAACAACTCCTCCACCGCCTCGCGCGTCTCGTTTTCCGGCACGATGACCGTGCTCTCATCGTCGGCCAGCTCGTCCGCGCCGTCCGGGCCGCTTTCGGCCGTCCGGGCCACCGGCCGGCCGTCCTCGTCCAGTTCAACATCCGCTTCGGCCGTGCGGCGCTTGGAGATGCTCTGGAGGTCCCTCAACAGCCGCTCGCGGCTCTGACCGGTCAGGTTGGCGAGCGCATCGGCCACGTCGGGAATGTAGCGCTCGAAGATGCTCCGCCGCTCGCCCTCGAGCCGCTGACGCTTGCGGCGGCGAACGTACGCGCTGAGCTTCCGCCCGCACTCCTGAAGCGCGAGCTTCATCTCCTTGCGGATCTCGTCGTAGTCGGCGACGGCCTCTTTGCTCTCGCTGGTGAACGGGACCCAGACGCTCGCCATGTGCAGCATGACCACCAGCGGCCCGACCGGCAGCGCCCCGGCCGGCTGCGAAATACCGTAGTTCCGCCAGTCGACGTCGAGCACGCTCTTGAACGCCGCGCAGGCCGACTGCTGATACAGCAGGGGCACACGGTTGGCGAAGCGGATCACGCGGGCGGGCTGGTCGGTCGGCAGATTCCCGCCGTATGCCAAGGCGACCTCGATCTGGAACGGGTTGCCGCGATACACCGCCGGTTCGCGAGTGGTGGCCGTGAAGAACTCGGCCTTCACTTCCTTGAGCAGGCCGGCCAGCAGGTTGCGCACGCCGATCGGCGCGAGGCAGTCCGTCGGCGGCGCCATGATCCGCACCTGCTGCATCGCCGCGTAGAGCTGCTCGACGTCGTGCGTGCCGATTTCGTGAGCCTTGCCGTCGCCGTCGAGCTTCGCCGCAGCGCAGATTTCGGCCGCCGTCCGCGGGCTGATGCGACAGAACGCATCCTGGAGGAAGGCTGCCAGCCGCACGCTGCGCTGCCCCTTTTTCTGCGGCCGGGCGTCCTTGAGCATCTTCATCAGCACGCCGAGCTCGATGCCGTGCGGGTGCGGTTTGATCTCGCGGGTCTCCGACGGCAGCTCTTGGGCACCGCGCGGGAATTCACGATGCTCGGGAATCGGCGAGACGTAATGGATGAGGGCGTGCGGGTTGGCGATGGCGGTCTGCTCCACGTATTCGTCGACCGACTGACGCCCCTTCGCGTAGCTGGCCACCAGCTCGATCACGACCTCGGTGCCGCGCTCCCACTCGACGTTGACCTCCTCGTCCACGATGACGTCGGCCCGGTTCTTGGCCGTGTCCATCTGAATCTGCATGTGGTGGGCCCGCTTGCCCGGGCTCGTGCGGCTGGTGATGTGCACGCTCTTGCCCGTCGTCAGCAGGCCGTACATGCCCGCGGCCGAGATGCCGATCCCCTGCTGGCCGCGGCTCATCTTCAGCCGATGAAACTTCGAGCCGTACAGCAGCTTGCCGAAGATGTTCGCGATCTGGCCCTTCACGATCCCCGGCCCGTTGTCACGCACCCGGACCCGAAAGCGGTCTTCCGCCAGTTGATCGATTGCGATCCACAACTCCGGCAGGATCCCCGCCTCCTCGCACGCATCCAGCGCGTTATCTACCGCCTCCTTCACCGTCGTCAGCAACGCCTTGCGCTTGTTGTCGAAACCCAGCAAGTGCCGGTTCTTGGCGAAGAACTCGCTGACGGAGATCTCACGCTGCGCGGCCGCCATCGTCTCGGCCGTCACGGTCCGCCTGCGGAGGTTTTCCTCGGTCGCCCGCACGGCGGGCTGTGCCGGCGCCGCCGGAGCCTCCTTCAGGGCAGGGGTGGCCGTGTCGCTTGCAGCCGGTGCATCTTCTGGAAGAGCGGCTTGCTTCGCGGGCGGCGGTAGCGACGCGGTGACCTTTGAAACACGTTTCGGCGGGGTGAACAGCTCGCGCTGCGCCGGGGCGGCCTTGTTCGCGGCCGACGGCCGGCGCGCGGGTTTTCCGCGCGTGGCGGGCGAAGGCTTGGCTGCGGCCCGGGGACTCATGTCCGGGTCCTCATCCTCGAGCCCCGGCGCCCAGACGGGCTGCGTGACGGTACCGACGGGGATCGGACGCGCCGGCCGCGACTCGAAGAGGCTGGGCGGATCATCGACTCTGGTCTTTAGCTCGGGCTGGGTCGCCATCCGTGGCTCCTGCGTGTCCAGGTCCGGGACCTGGCCTCGACCCGGCGTCCCGAGGAAGGCGGACGCGGGTCCGCACTCGCGGGAGGACCCGCGGCCGATCGAACGCCGGCCGCGCAGCCCCACAAACCAATACTCCGTTCGCTATGGTATCCGGGGCGGGCGGTCTGTACAGTCCGCGGGCCGAGGATCGCGCTCGGCGAACCACCATCGGAGATCTGCGTGCCGCTTCCGTCCAAGCTGCGACAGTCGTTGCTTGCCCGAGCGCACCAACTGAAGGCCGCCATCTCGGTCCCCGCGGACGGCATCACCGATGCCATCGCGGCCCACGTGCGCGCCGCGTTCGCCCGCAGCGATTTGCTGAAGGTCCGCATCCACGCGGACAGCGGGGCGGAGACCGACGCGGCCGCGGCCGAGCTGTGTGCCCGCGTGCCGTGCGAGCTGGTCAAGCGCATCGGGCGCGTGGCCCTGCTGTACCGCGCGCCGGACGCGCCCCGCTCACCCGTGGGCCTCCCATGAGTGCGCGTCAACACGCGTGGCCGTCTGCCCGCAACGTCCGGGGGGGCGTGGCGTTTACGGTCTCGCCGCCGCTGACGGCCCGACCGATCGTCCGGATTCCAAAGCGGCCACGTCTGCTCGAGCTCGCGCGGCCGTCGCGTGCCTCGGCGACCGGCTCGCAATGATGACCCGGGCAGCGCCCGCGACACAGTCTCCCGAAACCAGCGGCAAAGCCCGCATCACATGCCCCGCCGAGCCCATGGACCGATGCGCGGTTTTCCGGACGTGGCGCGACTCCGACCTGTCAGACCGCCGCGCGCCTCGCCAAGACACACGCAACGCCGAGGCTGTCGCCGGCCGCGCGTGCTCCCCATAACTTCACCCGCCGGCCGCCGCGCGCGCCGGTTGAGGGTGTCGCGCCGCGCCCGTCGTCCCGGCCGGTCCGCTTTATCCGTGCCGCGCGCCGCGCCCCGAGTTGCGGCGCAACCACTGCTCACGCGCGCGCCCCCCCGGGCCGATGACGTTGATGCCGGCTCTGCCAGTATTGAGGTGGAATGGACGCGGCGGTTGGAGAACGACTGGCGGCGATGCGGTCCGAACTTGGCGCCCTGAGCGTCCAACTCGAGGAGTTGGGCGTGCGAGTGGCGGAATGGGCGGCGCGCGCCAACGCCGTACACGCGGCCCTGGCCGAGGCGGCCCAGAGCACGCCGGCCGTGGGTTCGCTCGCGTCTGAGGTTTCGCCGCCGACCGACGAGGAGCCACGGCCGGACGCGGCGCCGCCGGCGTCCGAGGCAACGGCTCCGGCCGAGCCGCCCCGTCGCGGCCGCACGCCGTTGTTCGCGGGTGAGCTGCCTACCGGCGTGCCGCCGGAAGCTGCGTCGGCGCCGCCCGCGCCGACGGCGGCGGGCGCAGGGCCCGAGACGGCTGAGGACGAGGCTTTGCTGGCGAGCCTGGAGCCGGAACTGGCCAAGGCGGTGCGCGTGAAGCGGCGGCTGAGCGGGCGGCGCAGCGTACGCGAGATTCTGGCGGAGTTGAACGCGGAGCAGCTCGGAGCGAAGGATGATACGGCGCGCAAAACCAAGCGAAGATGAGACGCCGGTCGCCGGCGCGGCCGAGCCGAGCGGGCTGCCGGCGATCGACACGGCGGGTCTCGCGGCGCTCGGGCACGAGATCATCGCGGCCATGCAGTCGATGCGCGATCTGCTGGCGGCGCGCACCGCGGCGCTGGAGGAGTGCCGGGTTGCGCTCGAGGAGTACTACGGGGAAGTCACGCAGCAGAAAGAGACCCTGTTACAAGAGTCGCAGCGGCTGGCGGCCGAGCACCAGCAACGCGACGCCGCGCTCCAGGAGCGCGAGGCGCAACTCGCGGCGCGCGAGCGCGATCTGGCCGAGACCGCCCGGCGGCTGGAGGCCGCACCGGCCGAACTCGAGAAACGCCAGCGGGAGCTCCAGGCCCGGCTGACCGAGGCCGAGCGCGAGCTGAAGACGCGCGGTGCGGGGCTCGATGAGCGCGAGCAGCGTCTCGCGGCGGCCGCGCAAGAGCTTCAGCAGCGCACGGCCGCCCTCGAGGCCGAGCGGACGCGGCTCGCCGCGCTCGACCAGCAGGCGGCCCAGGCGGCGGCCCAGCTCGAACAGCAGCGGATCGAGCTGGATCAGCGGCAACAGGAGCTGGCGGCCCGCGAGTCGGCCGTCCTGGGTCAGCACGAGGAGATTCGCAAGCGGACCACCGAGTTGGAATCGCGGGGCGTGGAGCTGACGAACCTCTCGCGGGTCCTGGCCGAGCAGCGGGCCGAACTGGATCAGCAGCGCGAGCAGTTGCGCAAGGCGCAGCAGGACTGCGAGGCGCGGATGCGCGAGATCGAGACGGCGCGGAACAGTCTGGCCGCGCTCCAGAAGCAGCTCGAGACGGAACTCGGCCGGCTGACGGAGCAGAGCAACGACCTGTTGCCGAGCAGGCCCCCGGCGGCGCCGCCGGCCGCGCCTGCGGGCGAAGCGGCGGGCGGGGCGGATGAGCGGGCCCGCGGGGCGCTCCAGCGATTCCAGAAGTTGTGCCGCGATGCGAAGCGGCGGGCGATCGGGGCGGGATAGGCGGCGACGTTCCCGCGCATGCGGCGGAGATGACCAATGCCCCTGGGCTTGTTTTCACGAAAATCCGACGATGCAAACGCGGCCCGCGATTTCGTGCCGGCGCCCACCAGCACGTTGCCCGCGGATCCGCTGGCCCGCGCCCTTCAGCTTGGGCGGCTCGGGTTGATCCTGGCCCGGCCGGCCGAGTGGGCCGCGCGGCCCGACTTTCAGCAGGTGCTGGGCCTGGCCATGCGGGCGGTGGACGAGCGTTTCGCGCTGGTTCCGGAGGGGCTCGCCACGATTCCGCTGACGATCTACGACCAGCCCGGCCAGCCCGAGCAGGATTTCGAGACGCAGCCCTTCCTGCTGGCCCGCCACGCCGTGACCAACGCCCAATTCCAGAGCTTCGTGGACGACGGGGGCTACGAAAACCTCGAACATTGGCCGCAGGATGTCTGGCCGCACCTGATCAACTTCAAGGACCAGACCGGCGTGAGCGCCCCCCGCTTCTGGCGCGAGGGCCGGCACGACTCGCGGTTTGCCCAGCACCCGGTCGTGGGGGTGTGCTACTACGAGGCCGAGGCGTTTGCCCGCTGGGCCGGGCTTCGGCTGCCGACCGAATCGGAGTGGCAGATGGCGGCCAGTTGGCGGCTGCGCACCACCGGCAGCATGCCGCGCCGCTACCCGTGGGGCGACGGCCTGGACCTGGATTGCTGCAACATCTGGGCCAGCGGTCATGGCCACACGCTGCCGGTGAACGCGTGCGAGGCCGGCGCCGCGCCCAATGGCGTACTGCAACTGATCGGCAACGTGTGGGAGTGGACCAGCTCGGACTTCGAGGCCACCGACCGCGACGGTCGGGCGGTGGTCGGCGACACGCTGCTCAAGAGTGTTCGCGGCGGTGCGTTCGATACCTATTTTCCGTGGCAGGCGACCAGCGATTTCCGGACCGGGCTGAGCTGCATGGTGCGGACCAACAACACGGGCCTGCGCTGCGCACTCAATTTGCCGCCGGGTTGATCGCGGTGGTGAAGCCGGGACGGGAGTAAGACCATGAACATCATCGTTCCGCCGCCGAACAGCTACGCCTCCTGCGGCATCTGCGAGGCCCGCAATCCGCCCCAAAACACGCAATGCAAGACCTGCGGCGCCCCCATGGCGCTGGTGCACGAGTCCGCCGCCCAGCAGCGCGCCCCGCGGATCGTCAGCGTCGTCGGCGACAGCAACGTCGGCAAGACCGTCTATCTCGGGTTCCTGCTCGACATGCTCTCCCAGCGCGCCAACAACTTCGAGGCCGTCCCCCGCGGCGCCTACTCCGTCGATCTCCAGCTGGTCGTGGTCAGCCACATGGCCTACCGCATGTTCCCGCCCAAGACCCCCGTCGAGTCGAACGAGTGGAAATGGGCTTATTATCAGGTCTGCCAACGCGGCCGCACCGCCAAGTGGATCGACCTCCTGATGCCCGACATGGCCGGCGAGGCGATCGCGGCCGAGGTGGCCTTCCCCGCCACCTTCAAGGTCATCCAGAACCTGCTGACCCGCTCGGCGGGCATTCTGCTGCTGGTCGACGCCGCCCTCTCGGGCAGCGGCTCGGCCCAGCCCGATTTCTTCGCCCTGAAGATGATGAGCTATCTGGACGCGACGCTGGCGGGGTCGCGCGACCGCAAGCTCGACACGCCGATCGCGGTGGTGCTCACCAAGGCCGACTATTTCCCGGAGTGTTTCGAGGATCCGCAGCGGTTCGTGGCCGCCAACCTCAACCGTCTATGGAACATGTGCGAGAGTCGCTTCGCGAACGTGCGTTTCTTCGCCTGTAGCGTGGTCGGCTCGCTCGCCTACGCCACCGCGCCGGAAGAGGATTTTGTGACGCCCGTGCCGCTGCACACCGCGCTGCGCGGCATCCTGGAGCCGTTTGAATGGATGGTCGAACAAATCTGACTCGCCTGTTGGCGGCCAGCCGCCCCGCCGTTGTGACCCCCCCGCCGCTCGCCGGCCCGGGTCTGGTCTGCGCCGAGCAAGCCGTCTTTACGTCGGTCCCCGGCCCGCTCGGCCGCGGATATCGACTGGTCGGCGCCAGCGGCGGGATCACGGCGGACGAGAAACGCGAGATCGTCCAATGCGGTCCGTCGCACGGGAGTCTCTGCGACCCCGGCCCCAACGCCGTCGGGCTCGCCAGCTTCCCGCTCGCCAGCGGGCGCCGTTGCCTGTTCTTCGCCTGCCATGCGGGTCGCGAGCAGACCGCCCGCGGCGGCATGCGCGTGCACACCCACGTGCTCGTGCTCAACTCCGCGGATGACCGGGGACTGGGCTGCGACCCGCTGCGGGTCGAGGCCGCTGCCCGGGCGGCCCTCGGCCGGCACTGGGATCCTTACGTCCAACGCCCCCCCACCCACATCGAGCCGCTCGGCATTCCGGCCGACGCCGGCGCGCTCCCGCCGCCGAGTCCACTCACGGACGAGCGCGACGTCGAGCGGCTGCTGGCCATACTTGCCGCCGTGCTCGCGGAGCGCGAGCTGCTCGTTGTCGGAGCGCCCGATCCTCGCGCGCTCGTGCACCACGTACTGCACGCCACGCCCCTCTATCGGCGTGCGCGTTTGTCGCTCTCGCTCGGCTTCCGGTTTTCGCCCGCACGCCGCTTCAACCTGATGCTGGCCGAAGCATCGGCGGCCGAAGCCCAACGCGTGGCCCAGGAACACGAGCTGCCTGTGGTCCAATGGTCGGAACTGGCGGCCGCGGGCTCGGCGCACGCGGCCTGGCTGGGTCTGGTCCGCCAGGCGTGGCGGACCGGCCGCAGCGTGTCCGCCCTGGCGACCCGGCTTACGGAAGCCTGCACGCCGGCCATGCTGAACCAGATCGCGGACCTGCAACGTGATCTGGAGCGGGTGCCCACGGCGGATGCGACGGTGCTCCAGGAGCTGGCCAGTCGGCACATGATCGGTCCCTGGGGGTCGTCGAACCCGGTTTTGGTGGAATTGCGGGCGGCATTCGAGGGCGCGTTGGCGGCGCGCCGCGCGGCCCTGGCTCCGGCATGAACGCCCGAGAAGTGGCGCCGCACGACGTGCGGGACGGGGCTGGAGCGCGGGGCCGACGACGTTTTTTACACTGTAACCAGGGCTTCCGCATGAACGCGATAGCCCGAGAACCTGCCGGAGGCGATCCATGAGAGACTGGAAGCAGTCGTTCACCGAGAAGCTGGGCCGGGTCCAGACGCAATGGGGGGCGCGGCTGGACGAGGCGCTGGACCAGCACGTGCAGCCCGTGTTCGAGGACCTGACCGGGTTCCTCGGGCGGCACGGGTTCACGGCGAGCGTGCCGCTGCACGAGGTCGGACGCCGCTCGTTCAAGTTCGAGCTGGTCGAAGACGCGTACGTGCTGCTGATCTTCAAGTCCGTCGGGCTGGGCGAATTCGAGCTGAGCTGCGAAACCTTCGTGCTCGGCACCGAGCCCAAGGCGCGGCGGGTCCGCGAGCGGATCGGCCGGCTGAACGCGGATTGGGCCCGGCAGGAGTTCGAGTCGACGCTGAACGCGTTTGTCGAACTCCTGAGCGGGGCGCCCGTGCAGCCCGAGGCGGAGTGCGTGCTCGCCTGAGCACGCGTCCCCGGCTCGACCGTCGGCCGAATCAGCGCGGGGCGACGCTCGTCCGATGCGCGAGGTGCCGCTCGAGCGTGCGGGCCAGGGCTGCGCCGCGCAGTTCGTCCCCCGCAGCCACGATCGCGCCGGTGTCCCCGTTGACCAGGAACGCGGTCGGGATGCCGCTCACGTTGTAAGCTTGCGCGATCGGGGCGGCACCCTCGTAGATTTGCGGCCAGCCCACGCGAGCCTCGCGTAGGTACTGCTCGACCCGCTCGGCCGGCACACGTTGCGCAGCGTCGAGCGTGACCCCCAGAATCTCGAATCCCCGCGACCGGTACTGCTCGAATGCCGCCACCACCCGCGGCATCTCCGCGCGGCACGGTCCGCACCAGGTCGCCCAGAAATCCAGCAGCACCAGCTTGCCGCGATAATCATCGGGAAAGCGCACTGCCCGGCCGTCCAGCGTCCGGCCCTCGAATGCGCGGGCCGCGTCGGCGCTCCTCGACTGTGCGACGGGGCTGACGGCCGGATCGCCCTGCGGGCCCGGACCGGGCCCGATCGTGATCCCTCACCGCGATCCGCGGCTCGTGAGCTGCACCACCACCATCACGGCCAGACCCGCGACGATCAACGCCGGCCACAGATTCTTCACGCATGACTCCTTCGGTCTCGGCCCGCACCGGGGCGCTTGGCGGCCGCCGGGCCGGCGCCGGCATACACTATGATATCCGTGTTCGACCGTTTTCCCGCCCGGCGTAACTCCCCGGCCGGGGAGGATGTCGATCCCATGATGAGTACGTTAGCCGATTCCGCACTGGCGCCGATTCGGGACAAGCTCGAACGCGGTGCGCGGTTGTCCGCCGAGGACGGGCTGGCGCTCTACCGCACGCGCGACATCTTCACCCTGGGCGAACTGGCGAACGCGGTCCGCGAGCGGCTCCACGGCCGGCGGGCCTATTACAACATCAACCGGCACATCAACTACACGAACTATTGCGTGCTGCGGTGCAAGTTCTGCTCGTTCTACCGGCCGTATCCGGCGCGGGATCAAGGGATCATGGGAGCGAGGGATCGAGGTGCTCCAGCCGGCGGCCTTTCCCACCTTCCCACGTGCCCCCCGACCTCCGCCGACGAGTCGGCCGGAGCGGCGGGCTACGAGTACACCGTGTCGGAAATTGTCGAGCTCGCGGCCGAGGCTGCCGCGCGTGGCGCGACCGAAGTGCACATCGTCGGCGGGCTGCACCCGCGGCTGCCGTTTTCGTACTACACCGACCTGTGCCGCGGGATCCGGCAGCGCTGCCCGACGTTGCACATCAAGGCCTTCACGGCCATCGAGATTGTGCACTTCACGCGGATCGCGCGGCCGCGGCGGAGCATCGCCGAGGTGCTGACCGAGCTGCGCGACGCCGGCCTCGACGCGCTGCCGGGTGGCGGGGCGGAGATCTTCGACGACCGCGTGCACGCGGAGGCCTTCAAGGCCAAGGTGGGTGAAGCGCACTGGTTCGACGTGCACCGCACCGCCCACGAGCTCGGTATCCCGTCGAACGCCACAATGCTCTACGGTCACATCGAGTCCGTTGAAGAGCGCATCCAGCACATGCTCAAGCTGCGAGCCCACCAGGACGAGTCGCTGAGCCGGCGAAAAGCGGCGTTCAACTGCTTCGTGCCGCTCTCGTTCATCCCCGACGGCAGCGCCCTGGCGCACCTGCCGGGCCCCACCGGCCTAGACGACTTGCGCACGCTGGCCGTGGCGCGGCTGATGCTGGATAACATCCCGCACCTCAAGGCGTTCTGGGTCATGCAGTCGCCCAAGCTGGCGCAAGTGGCGCTGAACTGGGGCGTGGACGACTTCGACGGCACCGTGACCTGGTACGACATCACCAAACGCGAGGGGCAGGGCACGAACCGCCAGGAACTGACGGTCGACCAGATCCGACGCCTGGTTCGCGAGGCGGGCTGCGAACCCGTCGAGCGCGACACGCTCTACCGGCCAGTGAACCGCGGGGCCGCGGAGCCCGCCGCGATCAATACCCTCGATCGCCCCCGGTCCGTCCCCGGCGCCGCGTGAGAAATCCCGGCCTGACCGGGAAGTGTGGGCGTTTCGGTGGTACTCGGACGAGCGGACGACACGGACGCAGAAAGGGCCGGATCGGGCTGACGTGTGAAGCGGGCTAAAGCGCCCAACAAAACCAACCGGGGGACCGACCTCCGGTCGGTCACGTGACGGGCAAGAGGTCCGTCATGAACGGTTTTGATAGCCGCTCCAACGTGTGAATGGGGGCGCTTCTCTGCCGGCGGCCTGCGGGCACACCAAGCGCGAGACGGAGCCGCTGGCCGGGTTGAACCGCCCGAACATCCTGACGCTGTTCGATGGCCCCGGCGGGTCGGCCCCGTCCCAACGCCGGCGTACCCGCCGAGCTCGGGGGGATCATGGCGTGGCCCGAGTGCGGAATCAGCGGGCTCTTCGGGACCGCGTCCGATCCGATGCAGACTCGAATGACGTCACGGCGGCCATGCGTAGTGTGCCAGGAACTCCCGATTACTCTCCAGCAGCCCGGGCAGTGCGCGTAGCTCGGCCGGCGTGCACCAGCGCAGCTCGGCAACCTCATGCGGGTTGGGCTCGAGCGGCCGGCAGTCCCACTCGGCCTGCCACCAGGCCAGGTGCAGCGCGCCGTCCGGGCGCGTGTATTCCCAGATCCGCCGAACCGGCTGAACGGATCCGCCGACCTCCTCGCGGAACTCGCGGACGACCGCCTGCTCCTCGGTTTCGCCCGACTCGATGGCGCCGCCGACAAAGCACCAGGCCCCGGGCACTGCGACGCCGGCCGCGCGGCGAATGACGAGCAAACGCCCGGCCTGCTGCACGACCACGACGACGCCACGAACCATGTTGTCATCATAACGGGACGGCGGTGCGGCCGGGCCTGCGCACCTCCCGTGGCGGCCGCGTCGCGGGTACCATCGCGGGCCATGCGTATTCCGCCGCTCCTCGTGGCGATTCTGATCATCGCGCTGCCCGGAGCACTCCTTGGGCCCGTCTGGCAGCGTGGGGGCCTCGGTGCCGGCGAGGATGACATCCTGTACTATTTCCCCGCCCGTGCGCTTTTCGCGGACGCGCTCGCACGCCGCGAATGGCCGTGGATCAACCCTTGGACCGGGCTCGGCCGGCCGATTCCGGCCGATCCGCAGGCCGCGGTGTGGTACCCGCCGACGGGGCTGTTCGCACTGCTCCCGCCCGTGACGGCCTACCCGACGAGCCTCTGGCTGCACTACAGCCTCGCGCTGTGGGGCATGTATCGGCTGCTTCGCGGTCAGGGGCTTGGTCGCCCGGCCGCGTCGTTCGGCGCGGCGGCGTTCGCGTTCAGTGGTTTCATGCTCGCGCACCGGGCGCACTTCGCGCTGCAAAACGCGGCCGCGTGGACGCCGCTGGTGCTGTGGCGCTTCCGGCAGGCGGCGGCGCGGCCCGGCGTCAAGCGGCTCGTCGCGGCCGGTGCGGTGCTGGCGCTTCAGGTGCTGTCGGGCCATGTGCAGATCGCCGCCCTGACGGCGCTGGCCGCGGCGGCGTTGGTGCTGGTGCCAGAGCGGGAAACGGCCGGGCTGGGCGTGGGGCGGCCAACACGGGTGGGTGTATGGTGCGGTGCTTGCGGTTTGGCCGCGGGGCTGTCCGCGGTGCAGTGGCTGCCGACACTGGCGTACCTGGGGCAGACGACCCGCGTCGACCGCACGTACCTGGATTTCGTGGAAAACAGTTGGCACCCCGGCTCGGTGATCGGTTGTGTGCTGCCGATGCTGTTCGGCCAGCGCACGCCGAACTTCTTCCCGCAGCCCTATTGGGGACCGTCGCACCAGGTGGAGCAGTTTGCATATCCGGGAATCCTGCCGCTGCTGCTGGCGGGGCTGGCGCTGCGCCCCGGCTGGGCGACCGATCCGCGCCGCCGACCGTGGGTGATCCTCGGCGTCGGAGGCCTGCTTTTGGCTCTGGGGCAGTACGGCCCGGTGTGCCCGCTGCTCTATTGGGTACCCGGCAGCAGCTTGTTTCGCTGTCCGGCCCGCGGCTGGCTCATTGTGAACCTGGCGATCGCAGCGCTGGCCGCGGCCACGTTCGCGGATCTCGGGCCGCGGCTTTCTCCGGACCGCGCTCGGCTCCGCGCGGCGGCGTTGTCCTGGACACGACGCCCCGTGGTGAAAACGGCGCTGCTGATCGGCGTGCCGGTCCTGCTCGTTCTGTTGGGTGTGCCATTGATGGGACCGGCCGCGCGCTCCGCGGCGCTGGAGGCGCTGCGGCCCTGGAACCCGGCGATCTGGGTGCCGTGCCTGGCGGGGCTGCTGTCGTTCGTCACACTGCGCATCGTCGTACGGGGCTGGCGTCGAACGGGACTGCTGGCGCTCTTGCCGCTGGTGACCTTGGTGGACTTGGGCGTGATCGGGTGGACATTCGACGTGCCTCGCGGCCGCGCCGACGCGCTGGCGCTGCTGCTGCCCAGCGTGCCGAGTCCGTGGCTGGACGTCGTCCGGACGTCCGGGCACCGGTTGTGGGTCGTCACGGCCCGCGACGACGGGACTCCGGGCGAGTATCACGACCCCCTCGATAAGTGCGTCGCGAACACGAGCATCCTGCGCGGCATCCTGACACTGACCGACTACGGACCATTGCAACCGCGGTCCTACGTGCAGCGTTTCGGATTCCAGCCGTGGGGCGAGTCGTGGAAGGCCGCAGAGCTGCTCGCCGACACGCGCTGGATGCGGCTGTACAACGTCGGCTGGGTGCTGCTGTGCGATCCGGTATGGCCCGCGCCCGACGGCTGCGAGTTGCTGCTGATGACGTCGCAGGGCTGGCGGCTGTATCGCAACCCGAGTGCGGCCGGTCCGGCGGTGCTCGAGGATGCCGGTCAGCCCGGCGCGGTCCGGCACGTCGTGGACACGCCGGCGCGGGCCACGACCACCGTCGCGGATACCTGGCCGGCCAATCCTTCGCGAGCGGCTGCGGCGGAGCGCGCCCACTGGCCCCGTCTGGTGCTTTCGCAGCTCCACCTCCCCGGCTGGCGTGTGCGCGTGAACGGCGTCGCGGCCGAATTGGAGCGCGTGGACGGCGTTCTCATGGGCGTGCGCATTCCACCCGGCGAGGTGGCAACAGTCGAGTGGGAATACACACCGCCGTGGATGGCCGCGGGCGCGACGTTATCGGTGCTGACGCTGCTGGGGCTGGCGGGAATCGCGGCCCTCGGGTGGTGCAGGGGCGGTTCCAAAGTCGCGGCGTCGGTCTAATGGCCGGGGGCGAACGCGAATGATCTACTCATGGCGAGCGGACAGCGCCTACTGGCGTCCGCACGGGGAGAACACGCATGCCGGTCCGAAATGTCGAGCTGTGGTTGCACGAAGAGATCCTGCTGCTGGCGCTGACGGACGAGAAGGGCACCGTGGACCATCGCGCGGGCATGTATGCCTACGCGATGGCGGGCGCGGCAATCTCGGAACTCCTGCGGGCGGGGCGTCTCGGCATCGAGGATGAGCGCAAGCGGTTCCTCGTGGTTGCGGACGAGCGGCCGGTCGGCGAGCCGTTGCTGGACGAGCTCCAGGGGCGTGTGGCCCGCGCGCGGCGCCGGGAGCGCCTACAGGTCTGGGTCACGCGCGTCGCGCAGCGCAGCGACCTGCGGCACCGGGTCGCGGCCGGCCTGTGCGAGCGGGGCGTGCTGCGGGAGACCGAGGTCCGGATCCTGCTCGTCTTCCCGCAGCGCCGCTACCCGCAGCAGGACCCGCGGTATGAGCGGGCGATCCGGGAGCGGCTGATGCGTGCGGTGCAGGACGACCGGGCGACGGTCGACCCGCGCACGGCGACGTTGCTGGCCCTACTCGACGCGGGCGAGCTCCTGAGCCTGGTGTTCGACCGGCAGGCGCTGCGGCAGCACAAGGAGCGTATTCGGCAGATCGCCACCGGGCAGCTTGTGGGACGCGGGACGAAGGCCGCCGTGCAGGCGGCTCAGGCGGCCGTGTGTGCCGCGACCACAGCCGCCATCGTCGCGGCAACATCCGGTTGACGGTCGCGTCCTTGCGGCGCGTCGGCGGGGGCGGTCGAGTGCCCGTGCGACATGTCGGGCGTTGTGGTTGCGTGGGGGGCTTCTTCGCCCCCGGGGACGGCATCCAGAAACGATTGAGACGACGGGGCGCGGGCCCACCCGGGACCTGCGCCCCGCTGCATTCGACGTCGGGAACCGGCGACGCGCGGCGCGGCCCCCACGGCCGCCGAACGCCCGTGCGTCGCCGCCGCACCCCGCGGCTTAGACCATCGCCTTGAGGTTCTTGAGCGCGCGGACCTTGACGACCTTGCGGGCCGGCTTGGCCTTCACAGTCATCATCTGGCCGGGATGGAACGGGTCGGGCCGGGTCGTGGCCTTGGTGGCCGGCTTCTTGACCACCGTGATCTTCATCAGGCCCGGAATGGTGAAGACCCCCGGCCCCTTGCCGAGGTCCTTCTTGATCAGGCCCGACAGACAATCGAACACGCCCGCGACCTGCTTGCGGGTCAGGCCGCAGGATTCGGCCAACTCGCGATAGATTTCGGACTTCCCGCGGGCCTTGGCCTTGTTGCTCTTCGCTGCCTTCGCCATTGCTGCTGCTCCTTCAAGCGGGGCCCGTGCCCGGCCGCCCCAGGGGCCGGCGGGGTCCCGGCTGCCAACGGCTGCCGGTCCACGAGGCAGGAACACCGTGGCGCGCTCGGGGGCGATTCAGGTTCCCACCCCGCCTCGCAAACGACCGCGTCTGCGGCCGGCCGCGCCAGCGGCCCTTCTCGCACGGCCAACACGGTTCGTCAAGGGGTTCTTGCGAGATATCGCTGAAAAAGGGGCAAAAAACGGCCCGCGCCGCGCTCCGGGCGCCGGTCCGCTCAGGGGGCGGATGCGGGTGGTTCGGGATCGAGGTTGATGGCGTCGATGCAGCGGCGCAGCAGGCCGCAGCTCTTCCGGTCGAACCGCAGGCGCAGGCGGGTGAGCGTGGGGAATTCGCCGCCCTCGGCGGGCAGGAGCTCGCAGGGGGTGATGGGGCCGCTCGAGATCAGCGGCGCGAACTCATCGTTGAGGCGTTCGAGCGTTGCGGGAGAGATCGGGCGGTGCAGACGCAGAACGAGGTCTTCGCCGACGTAGCGCATCGAGTGGTAGACGCGGTAGAACTGCGTGAGCTCGCGGACAGCCACGTCGACGTCGTCGGTGATGCGGAAGAGGTGCAGGTCCTGCGGGCTGATCATGTTGTTCATCACGAGCTCGCTCTTGACGTAGGCCCGCCACTGGAGCCAGTAGGTTCCGCCGGGCTGCTCGAGCATGACGATCGGGATGAGCGGGGCCTTTCCGGTTTGAATCAGGGTCAGGGCTTCGAAGCCCTCGTCCTGGGTGCCGAAACCGCCGGGAAAGAGCACGACGGCGGAAGCTTCCTTCATGAACATCAGCTTGCGCGTGAAGAAGTAGCGGAAATTCACCAGCTTGGCGTCGTCGGCGATGATCTCGTTGGTCTTCTGCTCGAACGGCAGGCGAATCGCGACGCCGAAGCTGGCGTCGGGCCCGGCCCCGCCGTGCCCGGCCTTCATGATGCCGTCGCCGGCGCCCGTGATGACCATCCACCCGACGGCGCCCATGCGGCGGGCAAACTGCACGGCCGTGTGGTAGTCGGCGTGGTCCTCCGGCGTGCGACTCGAGCCGAAGATGCTGACCTTGCGCGTGGCTTTGTACGGCGCGAAGACCTTGAACGCGTAGCGGAGCTCCGCCAGGGCCTTGTTGATGAGCTTGACGTCCCCCCGATCGGCGGCGTCGCGGGCCAGCCGCGTGAGCGTGACGAGCATGTCCTCGAAGAGGTCCTGGTTGGGGCCCGCGAGGAAGCGGTTGGCGAACTCGTGGATCGCGGCGGCCCGGTCCCGGCGACGCTGCACTTCGGTCGGGTCTTCGGGGCGGGTGGACAAAGGGGTCTCCTGGGGCGGCCGAACCGCTCGGCCGCGGGCGTGGATTCTACCGGTTCAGGCGACGGTCCGAAAACGGGTGTGCCGGTGGATTGACCCGCTGGGTCCGGGCCCGTAGGATAAACGGTTTGTGGGTCGCGGTTAACAGCGTGGAGTGGCGGGCGCGTTGCCAATGCACAGCGAACGATGGGCGGAAGTGGCGATCGCCGCGTACCTGGCGGTGCTGACCCTCATCTGCGTGTACGGGGCGCATCGATACTTCCTGGTGCTGCTGTACTACGGGGTGCGGGCCCGGGCGCCGCAGCCGCGGCAGCGGTTCACCGAGTTGCCGCGGGTGACCGTGCAGTTGCCGATGTACAATGAGCAGTACGTGGCCCGGCGGATCATCGAGCGGACCTGCGAGATCGATTACCCGCGCGATCGGCTCCAGATTCAGGTGCTGGACGACTCGACCGACGAGACGCGGGAGATCGCGCGGCAGACCGTCGACCGCCTGCGGTCCCAGGGGCACGACATCGTCTACCTGCACCGGGAAAACCGGGTGGGGTACAAGGCCGGGGCGTTGGAGGAGGGCACACGCTCCGCGACCGGCGAGTTCATCGCGATCTTCGACGCCGACTTCCTGCCGCCGCCGAACATCCTGCGCGACACGATCCACTTCTTCACCGACCCGCAGGTCGGCATGGTGCAGTCGCGCTGGGAGCATCTGAACCGCGACCTCTCGCTGCTCACGCAGGCCCAGGCGATCTTGCTCGACGGCCATTTCGTCATCGAGCACACGGCCCGCAACCGCACCGGCCGCTTCATGAGCTTCAACGGCACGGCGGGCGTGTG
This sequence comes from uncultured Planctomycetales bacterium, assembly GCA_964564785.1. Taxonomy (GTDB): domain Bacteria; phylum Planctomycetota; class Phycisphaerae; order UBA1845; family Fen-1342; genus CAZMCT01. The sequence goes on along the minus strand of CAZMCT010000027.1, from coordinate 1,485 downwards.
GCGCAAGGCCGCGATCGCCGACGCCGGCGGCTGGCAGCACGACACGCTCACCGAAGACCTCGACCTGTCGTACCGGGCGCAGCTCCGCGGCTGGAAGTTCGTGTTTCTTCCGGGCCTGACCTCGCCGGCCGAGCTGCCGCCTGAGATGAACGCCTTCAAGGCTCAGCAGCACCGCTGGACCAAGGGCGGTGCGCAGACCTGCCTGAAGCTGCTGCCACGGGTGCTGCGAAGCGACGCCGACTGGCGCGTGAAGCTCGAGGCGGTCTTCCATCTCACCAGCGGGGCGGTGTACGTTCTGGTCGTGCTCCTGACGCTGCTGCTGGGCCCGGCCCTGATCGCGAAGCTCGCGCTGACCAAGCCGCAGTCGTCCTGGGTCTTGTGGTACGAGTTGCTGCTGTTCGTGATCGGCTTCGGCTCCACCACCGCGTTCTACATCGTCAGCCAGCACGAACTTCTGCGCGGCTGGTGGCGGGCGTTATGCTTCGTGCCCGCCCTGATGGCCGTGGGCATCGGCATCGCCTTCAACAACGCCGTCGCCGCCCTCGACGGGTTCTTTGGGGACACCGGCGAGTTCGTGCGCACCCCGAAATTCGGCGACGCGGCCGCCCGCAGCGCCGAGTGGCACAACCGCCTCGGCCGGCTGCGGATCAAGCGCAACTGGAAGGCCTGGGCCGAGCTGGCCATGGGCCTGTACCTGCTGGCGTGTGCCGGGGCGCTGTTCTTCTTCGAGAACTGGTTTCAACGCGTGTCGATGGCCCTGCCGTTCCTGTTGATCTTCATCGTGGGCTACTTCTACGTCGCGTTCAACACGTTCTATACGCAGTGGCTGTCGCATCGCCGCACGGCCTCGTGAATTGTCGGCCACCCGGGCTCCTTCGCGACTCGCGGGTCCCGATCCGGCACGCTCCACGGCTCAGTACCGCTCACGGCGCGCGCCCCGCAGGCGCAGGTCCGGAAATGCGGCCGCGCGAGTGAACTCGCGTTCACTGGAAACTACCGCATGTGGATCGGCGGCACGCTGTCCGCGCTGGCCCTGATCTGGACGCTGCTGGCGTGGCCGCGCGCCGGCGGGCCGGCGTGGGGCTCGCAGGCTGCCGGGGGGGGCAAAAATCCTCTGGCGACAAGTCATTTTTTGGTAACGACTTAGGAAACTTCTTGCAGAAAAAACGCCCGTGCAGGAAAAAACGCGAGAACTTCGCGCGCGGATGGCGTTGATCCCCACGCCGGACACAGTGCAAGCCGCGGGGCTTGCCGCTGTCCTTGATCCCGGTCGGTCGCATCATTTCGATACGACATTTCAACTAGAGGGAACGATACCGTCCTCGAACAAAACTCTAGAGACAAAACAGAGACATGTTTCGCGTTTGACTCGCCCCCTCGAACTCAAGCCCCTTGGTTAGGTTCGCTGGCGCGAACTCCACCCCCTTGATCTAAATCGTTATTCATGAGCGCGCGGCGCGAAGATGGGTAAGTTGTACAAGAGGG
>CAZMCT010000026.1:0-34484 GCA_964564785.1 uncultured Planctomycetales bacterium | reverse complement strand
GGCGGTGCGGGCGGTGCTCCACGTCGAGCCCGCGCAGGCCGCCGCCATCCGCGCCCTCGACCAGCTCCGCACCGCCCGCGCGCAGGCCGGCAACGCCGTCGCCGACGTCGAGCGCCTGCTGCGCCTCGAGCTCTTCGAAGCCGCGCTCGACCGCGTCCGGCAGACGCAGGCCCTGCGACCCGACCTCGCCGCGCGCATCCGCCCGCTCGAGCAGGCCGCCTGGCTCGGCGCCGCCGACGACCACTACCTCGCCCGGAACTTCCCCGAGGCATTCGCGCTGTACGAGAAGCTGCTGGCGGCCGACCCAGGCGCCCCGCCCGCTGTGCACTCGCGCTGGGCTGCGGCCCTCGCCTGCGCCCTGGCCGAAAGTGATTTCTCGCAACCCATGGACCCCAACGCGGCCGGCCGGCTGCTGGCGCGTGCGATCGACGTGCTGAACCGCACGCGCGAGCCGATCCTGGGACAGATCATCGGCGGGCTGCTCGCCGAACGGTCCGGTAACCTGGTCGACGCCGGGCGAACGTACGCGGCGGCCCTGGGAATCGCGTGGGATCTGCCGCCGGCCGACCGGCGCCACCAGCGTGTGGCCGACCTGCGCGCGCGGGTTATTCAGCGAACGCAGGAGCTGTACCGGGACGTTCCGACGCAGCGCCGCGACGGCTTGTGGGCCGCCGCGCTCGCGGGCGTCTGGAAGGAGCGGGCAACGCCGCGGTTCATCGTGCGGGCGCACAGCGATCTGGTGGCGGAGCGCGTGGCCGACGCGGCCGAATACCACTACGGCGGCCTGCGCCGCTGGCTTGGCGGAGCGGCGGGTGACTGGGAGCTGCCCTGCACCATCCACGTGCACACCACGGCGGCCGAGCTGCACGCGGCCACGGGGGCCGGCGGCATCGCATACGCCGTCAGCCGTACGCAGCTCCAGGGCGCGCGGGTCCGCGTTCGCGAGCTGCATGTCTTTCAGCAGGATCCGTGGCTGCTGTCGAGTACGCTGCCGCACGAGCTGACGCACCTGCTCGTCGCCGAGTTGTACCGGGCCGCCCTGCCGTTGGCGGTTGACGAGGGCCTGGCGCTGGCGGCCGAGCCGCCGGCCCGCAAATTGATGTATCGCCGGATGCTCGGGGCGGCGCCGCCCGCGCCGGCCGCGTTGCTGGCCGCGACGGAGCTACCCGACGATGTCGAGGGCTTTTACGCCGAGTCCGCGACGCTGGTGAGCTGGCTGCTCGCGGCATTGGGGGCAACACACGGCGACACCGCGCCGGAACGGCGGCCGCCGACCACGTCGGAAGCGGCGTCGGGCCCCGCCGAGCGCGACCCTGTGAGTCGGTTGCTCGAGATCTTCGGCGCGGGTGTGCCGGCCGACTGGGCGGCGCGCGTCGGACTCGCGAGCCAGCGCGAGTTGGAGGCGTCGTGGGTCGAGTGGTACGCGGCTCGACGGCAACCGCATCGCATGCCGCTGATGATCCTCGTCGAGCCGAAGAGGATTGAGTAGCAAGTGGTGAGTCGCGAGTTGCCGGCCGCGCCCCGCCCCCAACTCGCTCCTCGCTCCTTGCTACTCCCCGTTCGCCATTGTCGCCGGTGTTCCCAGCCGCAGCACGGCCTCGGCGCAGATGCAGGCATCGAACTGGGCGCTGGTCAGCAGGCCGCGGGCCAGGACGAGTTCGCGGACGGTCTTGCCCTCGGCCTGGGCGGCCTGGGCGATTTCCTGTGCCGTAGCGTAGCCCAGCACCGGCACGAGCGCGGCGGCGCACACCGTCGCCCGCTCGACCAGCTCGCGGCAGCGGGCCTCGTCGGCTTCGAGACCTTCGACGCAGTGCCGGCGGAGAATCTCGCATGCCCGCGTCAGCAGATCGAGCGACGTCAAGAGGCAGTCGGCCACCAGCGGCAGGAACGGGTTGAGCTCGAGGGAACCGAGTGCGCACGCCGTCGCGATCACCTGGTCGTGACCCATGACCAGCAGGGCCGCCTGCGCGACCGCCTCGGGAATGACCGGGTTGACTTTGCCCGGCATGATCGACGAGCCGGCCTGCCGCGCGGGCAGCCGGATTTCGCCCAGTCCCGCATCCGGCCCCGACGCGAGCAGCCGCAGGTCGCCGCTGATCTTCAGCAGACTGACCGCCAGGGCCTTCAGAATCCCGCTTACCTCGACGAACACGTCCGCGTTCTGCGTCGCCTCGACCAGGTTCTCCGCCCGCGCCAGCCCCAGGCCGGTGATCGCCCGCAGCTCGTCCACCACGCGGAAGATGTACTCGCGCGGGGCCCCCACGCCCGTCCCGATGGCCGTGCCGCCCAAGTTCACCACCCGCAGCCGCTCCTCGCACTTGTAGATCCGCCAGCGGTCGCGCGACAGGGCCTCGGCGTAGGCCGACATCTCGCGCCCGAGCGTGGTGAGCACGGCGTCCTGGAGCTGCGTGCGGCCGACCTTGACCACGTGCGCGAACTGCTTTTCCTTGGCCTGGAACGCCTCCTGGAGCGCGACGACCTGGCGCTCGAGCTCGCGCAGCAGGCGGATCGCGGCCACGCGCAGGGCGGTGGGGAAGGTGTCGTTCGTCGATTGGTGCCGGTTGAGGTCGTCGAGCGGGCTGACGGCCAGCGGGTCGACGCTGCGATCGTACGAGCCGAGCGGCCGGCCGAGGAGCTGGAGCGCGCGGTTGGCGAGGACCTCGTTGACGTTCATGTTGAGGGAGGTGCCGGCGCCGCCTTGGAGGGCGTCGACGACGATGTGCTCATCAAGCCGGCCGTCGGCGAGTTCCTCGCACGCTTGCTCGAGCGCGTCCCAGACCGTGTGTGGGAGGTGGCGGTCCCGCTGACCGTCCCCCGTCGTAGGAGGGACTTCAGGGGGGTTCTTTGCCGCCGCGTCCTCCTGACCCGTTGATTCCTCGATCCCTCGATCCCTCGACCCCTCGATCCGTTGGTCCCTGTTCACCCGGGCGCAGGCCAGCTTCACCGCCCCGTACGCGTGGATCATCGCCGGGTGCACCGGCCGGCGGGCGAGGGGAAAGTTCTCCAGCGCGCGGGCCGTGTAAATGCCGTACAGCGCCTCCGCGGGCACGGCGAGCTCACCCAGCAAATCACGTTCTGTCCGAAACCGCTGCACGTCGTGTCAGAAATACAGGTCCCGTTGCTCCGTCGTCCGGATCCGCTCCAGCCGCGTCAGCAGTTCCTGCTTGAGCGGCCCCTCCTCCAGCTTGGCGACCTCGGCCGCGATCAGCTTCTCGCCCGCGGCCCGCGTTTCGGGTGAGGCGTAGTCCACGAGGTATTCCAACGCGGTCGTCAGCGCGTTGGGCGTGCAGAAGCGCTTGATGAAACCGGGGATCGCGAACTCCATGAAGTGCTCGCCCGTGCGGCCCAGCCGGTAGCAGGCCGTGCAGAAGCTGGGGAGGTAGCCGTCGGTGATCAGCTCGCCCATGACTTCGTCGAGCGAGCGGATGTCGCCCAGCTCGAACTGCTCCCGTTGCAGGCACTGCGCATCGCCGGCCTCGGTGTAGCCGCCCAGCTCGATCCGCGTGCCGGCGTCGATCTGGGAGACGCCGAACGCCAGCAGCTCGCGCCGCAGGGCGGCCGGCTCGCGGGCCGTGAGGATCAACCCCGTGTACGGCACGGCCAGCCGCAGGATCGCGACCAGCCGCTTGAAATCGTGGTCCGATACGAACCACCGGTCGGAGAGCGTGACGCCCGCGGCCGGCCGGACGCGGGGGAAGCTGATCGTGTGCGGCCCGACGCCGTAGCGCTGCTGGAGGTGCAGGGCGTGCGAGACCAGGCCGAGCACCTCGAAGCGCCAGTCGTATAGGCCGAAGAGAGCCCCGATGCCGACGTCGTCGATGCCGGCCTCCTGGGCCCGACACAGTGCGTCGAGGCGGTACAGGTAATGCCCCTTGCGTGTGTTCTGCGGGTGCATGTGGGCGAACGTGTCGTGGTGGTAGGTCTCCTGGAAGATCTGGAACGTCCCGATCCGCGCCGCCTTGATCCGCCGGAAGCCGGCCACGTCGAACGGCGCGGCGTTGATGTTCACGCGGCGGATCTCGCCGTGGCCCACTTTCACGTCGTAGACGGCCTGCACGCAGTCGTGGATGAAGTCCGCGTCGTACCGCGGATGCTCGCCGAACACCAGAATCAGCCGCTTGTGGCCGCGGTTTTCCAGGCTCTCCACCTGCCGGCGGAGCTCGTCGAACGTCAGCGTGCGCCGCACCTCCTCGCGGTTCGAGTGGCGAAAGGCGCAGTACAGGCAGTCGTTGACGCAGTCGTTGCCGATGTACAGCGGAGCGAACAGCACGATACGATTGCCGTACACGTCGCGTTTGAGCTGCCGGGCGGCCGCGAAGATCTCCTCGACCAGGTCGGGGGCGTCGGCCGCGAGCAGCGCCGCGGTCTCCTCGACCGTGAGGGCCTGCTTGGCGAGCGATTTGGCAATGATCGCGCGCACGCGGCCGGCGTCCGAGCGCGTGTCACGCAGCAGCGCGGTCAGGCGGCCGTCGTCGATGAAATCGACGGCCCCGGCACTCAGCGTCAACTCAGGCAGTTTCAACGTCGCTCACTCCGTTCCCAGCGCAAACCCGAAAGGCATCGCGGCACAGAGGCCGAGAGAAGAGACGAAACGGCGCGCCGACAGTCCGCGGCCATCGCGCCGCGACCGACGAGGAATCTGGCTGTGACTGCGACCACCGGTCGACCGTGGCACATTTCGCGATGCAGGGCTGCTCCATTCGAGGCCCGCTTCCTCGTCGCTGCGCTCCTCGGAAGGACAGGTCCGCGGGCGCTCTTCCGATTCTCAGCACGATGCCCGTCGTCCTCTCTCCGATCCACTTTCGATCTCTGGGTCTGCGCGGTGATCCTTCGTGCGGGCCAACCAGTTCGGCGACGGGCCGGGGCCGGCGCCGATCGTGCGGCCGAGGGCCCGGATCCGGCCGGTGAGGCAGCCGTGGCACTGCTCGGCCGTCTCGAACAGGCAGGCCTTGGCCGGGTAGATCTCGTACTTGCAACGATACGCGGGCGGCGTCAGGTTGGGCATGACGATGTTCGCCCCGCGCATCAGGCCCAGCTCGCGGCCGCTGTCGCGGTTGAGCGTGGCCAGGGCGGTCGTGCTGGGGATGTTGGCCCGCGGGCACAGCAGCCGGGCGAGGGCGATGACCTTGTAGGTCATGAGCTCGCTGTTGCGGACGCAGGGAGCGAGGGAACAAGGGATCGAGGGATCAAGGTCATTCTCCCCGGACGGCCCCGCCGCGGCTGCGTCTTCCCTCGATCCCTCGATCCCTGGATCCCTCGCTCCCCTCTGCTCGCCGCCCAGGGGCGTCTGCGGATGCGGCAGGAACGGCCCGACGCCGATCATGTCGAGATCCAGCGCGCGGAACAGTTCCAGGTCGTCGGCCAGATCGTCATAGGTCTGCCCGGGAATGCCGATCATCACGCCGCTGCCGACCTCGTAGCCCAGCGCCCGCAGGGTGCGAAGAATGGCCAGCCGCGGATGCGCGGCCCGCGGCAACGGACTCGGAGGTCCGGAACTTGGAAGCGCCGGGCTCGGAGGTCCGGCGCCACCGCGGACCAGAGGCCCACGCTCTCCCGCCCCTTGATCCCTCGATCCCTCGATCCCTCGATCCCTTTTCCCGGTTCCCGGTTCCCGGTTCCCTCTTCGCGGCGGGTGGATCCGCCCGAACTGCTCCACATTCGACGTCTCGAACCGCAGCAGGTAGCGGTCGGCCCCGGCCGCCTTCCACGCCCGCAGCGTCCGCTCGTCCTGCTCGCCGAGACTCAGTGTGATCGCCAGCGGCGTTTCGGCCCGGATGCGCCGCACCACGTCGGCCACCCACGCCTGCGTGAGCTGCGGATCCTCGCCGGCCTGGAGCACCACCGTCCCATAACCAAGCCTGACCGCCAGCCGGGCGCACGCCAGGATCTCGTCCGGCGACATCCGGTAGCGCTCGACCGCTCGGTTCGGCGCCCGCAGGCCGCAGTACGCGCACTCCCGCACACAGTGATTGGAAATCTCGATCAACCCGCGCAGATGCACCGCGTCGCCGACGTGTGCGCGGCGCGCCGCGTCCGCCCGGCGCCACAGCTCCGCCAGCCGCCGCTCGTCGCTTTCGCGCAGCCAGTCAAGCAGTTCGCGGCGGTCCATGGTTTTCGGCCGGCGGCAGATGATCCCGTTGCAGAACCACCGTGAAGGTGCTGCCCTCGTCCGGCCGGCTGGTCACGGCCACGTCGCCGCCGTACAGCAGCGCCAGCTTCTTGACGACCGACAGCCCCAGGCCGCTGCCGAGGATGTCGCGGGTCTTCTCGTTCTTGATGCGGACGAAGTCGTTGAAAAGCCGGGCCGCCTCCTCGGCGGTCATGCCGATCCCGGTGTCCGTCACGCTGATGCGGACCTGACCGTCTTCAGCCTTCAGCACGAGCTCGACCCGGCCGCCGTCGCGGTTGTACTTGACCGCGTTCGACAGCAGGTTGTTGAGGATGATCTCGAGCTCGCCGCGGTCGGCCCGCATGGGCAGCGGGTCATCGGCCGTGAGCGTGACGCTGATGTGCCGCTCGGCGGCCGCGGGTTGGATGGTCTCCAGGGCGCCGCGCGCCACCTCGCGCAGCTCGACGCACGCCAGCTCGCGGCGTTTCTCGCCCGACTCGATGCGGGTCAGATCGAGCAGGTCCATGATGAGCTTGCGCATCCCCTCCGCCCGCACCAGGCAGCGCTGCACGACCGGCGCGTACGCGGCCACATCGTCGCCCAGGGCGCGGTCGCGCAGGATGTTGAGGTAGCCCTCGATCGCCGCCAGCGGCGCCTTCAGCTCGTGCCCCAGCACGCTGATGAACTCGAACCGCACGCGGCGCTTCTCGGCCGCGAGCTTGCGGGCCTGGCGCTGGAGCATCAGGTGCCCGGCCGCCTTGCGGATCGTCTCCTTCAGCTCGTCGGGCGTGAACGGCTTGGCGAGGAAGTCGAACGCCCCGCTCTTGGTCGCCCGGATCGCGGTCTCGAGCGTGGCGAACGCGGTGATCATCACCGTCAGCACGTCCACCTCGCGGCGCACGAGCTGCTCGAGCACCTCGATCCCCGACATGCCGCCCATCTTGTGATCAAGCAGCAGGATGTCGGGCGGTCGCACCGCGATCAGCTCGAGTGCCTCCTCGCCGCTGGCGGCCTGCTCGAGCTCGAAGCCCACGTCCCCCTCGACCTCCGGCAGGCGCAGGCGGAACGGCCGCAGGGCCCGCGTGACCGCGTGCCGCATGCCGGCCTCGTCGTCCACGACCAGTACTCGCACGGTCTCCATCGGCTCATTCTTTCAGCAGCCGCCGCAGCTCACCGGCCAACTGCTCGTAGCGCACCGGCTTGGCCAGCAGGCCGTCGGCCTTGATCCAGGCCCGCTCCTCCTCGGTCTCGGCGTCGAACTGGATGTGCGTCTCGTGCGTCACGGCCGTCACGATCAGCACCGGGATCGTCGGGTCCTGCCGCTTGATATGGTAACAGAGCGTGAAGCCGGCGTCCGGGTCCTCGAGCATCACGTCGACCAGCACGGCGTCCGGCCGCCGGGCGGCCAGCCACTCCTGCGCGGCCCGGGCGCTCTCGACGGTGGCCACCTCGAAGCCGTCCCCCTCGAGCAGGGTGCGCATCTGGGTGAGGAAATCGACGTCATCATCGACGAGCAGAATCGTGCGGGGCAATTCAACACTCCAAGTCTTCAGCCGGTCCTACGTTGCCCGTGACGGGTGAGGAGTGCGCGGTGAACGCGCGGGTTCGCAAAGCGGAGCGACAAGCTCCCCGGAACGAGATGTTGACCGCTCGCCCTTCCTCGGTCACGTTGCATGGGTCACCTGACACCTGTCACGCCGTGGCTCAGGTCGCCGGCCGCTGCCGCGGCAGCGTCACCGTGAAGGTCGTTCCGGTCGGGCCGGCGGCCGGATCGGCATTCGATTCGAGCTGGATGTCGCCGTTGTGCATCTTCACGATGCCGTAGGTTACCGAGAGCCCCAGGCCGGTGCCCTTGCCGGCCCCCTTGGTGGTGAAGAACGGCTCCCAGATCTGCTTGCGGATCTCCGGCGGGATGCCGGTGCCGGTGTCGGCCACCTGAAGCCAGACGTTCCGCTCGTGCCCGCCCGTGCGGATCGTGAGCGTGCCGCCCGCGGGCATCGCGTCGGTCGCGTTGTTGACCAGGTTCGTCAGCACCTGCGCGATCTGATCGCGGTCGATCTCGGCCCGCAGGTCCTCGTCCTCGTGCTCGAAGCGGACCTGTACGCCCGGCGGGATGCGCACGGTCCGCAGCGTGCGTTCGGCCAGCTTCGGCAGGTTGGTGGCCCGGGCCTCGACCTTGTTCTTGCGGGCAAACTGGAGCAGTCCGGCCACGATCTTCTTGCACCGGTCGGCCTCCGCGGCCATCAGGGCCAGGTCTTCGCGGGCCGGGCTGTCCGGCGGCGACTCGTCCAGCAGCGTGTGCGAGAGCATGAGCACGGTGCCCAGCGGGTTGTTCACCTCGTGGGCGATGCCGGCCGCGAGCTGCCCCATGCTGGCCAGCTTCTCCGACTGCATCAGCGCTTCCTGGGTGCTGGCCAGTTGCTCGTTGGTGACGGCCAGGTCGCGGCAGGCCAACTTGAGCTGCTCGATCGTGTAGGGCAGGCACATCTCGTTCTCGGCCAGCCCGCGGTAAATCGCCGCGGCGTGCTCGCGGCAGGTTTCATATCCGCATGCGCCGCAGTTGAGCTCGTCTTGGGGCTCGAGCTTGCCCATCCGGGCCAGGATCTCGTTCAACTGCTCCGGCGACGGCAGCGCCACCCGCTGGTCGTGCGGGCTGAAGCCGCGCCGCAGATTCAGCCCCTCCAAGAGCAGCCAGTGGTTGTGCCAGCGCTCGCGCTCGGTGTCGCTCATCCGCTGCTTCGCATAGCGGCTGATCAGCGCCCGGCGGCTGAACAGCGGCGCCGTCGTCGTGCATCCCGGCCCCATCACGCAGCCGTTGCAGCACAGCACCTCGAGCAGCCGCACCTCCAGGTCGCCGCGCTCGAACTCCTTGATGGCCTCCGGGAACTCCAGCCGGCCGTCGGCGGCGACCACCTCGCCCGAGAGCAGGTCCTCCTGGAGTTGTGCCGCCTGGAGCATCCCGCGGCTGATCGGGAACAGCGCCCCCGTGCCCGCGTGCGGCGGGTCGAAATCGCTGGGCTGCACCGACTCGGGCTTGATCGCCCGCCGCCGCAGCAGCTCGCGCAGCTCCGCGAACGTCAGCACCGCATCCACTTCGTCCGCCACGTGCTCGCTGTCGGCCTCGCCCTTCTTGGCGATGCACGGGCCGATGAAGACCACCTTCAGGTCCGCGCCGAACAGCCGCCGCAGGGCCCGGGCTGTCGCCACCATCGGCGAGACGATCGGCGCCAGCAGCGGCACCAGTTCCGGGTGGTAGCGCTCCACGTAGCCGATGATCGCGGGGCACGTGGTCGCGATGTAGCGGCGGTCCTGCGTCTCGCGCAGCAGCCGCTGGTACTCGGCCGCCACCAGGTCGGCCCCGAACCCGACCTCGTGCACCATCTGGAAGCCCAGGTCCCGGAGCATCCCGACGAAGTACTCGTACTCGATCTCCGCGAACTCGGCCGGAAAGCTGGGGGCCACCACGGCCGTCGCGCGGGCACCCGACGCCAGTAGCTCCTCCACCCGGTCCGTGCCGCCCAGCACCCGCTTGGCCTTCTGGCTGCACATCCGCACGCAGTTCCCGCAGCCGATGCAGCGGTCGATCAGCACCTCGGCCTGCCCGCCGGCAATGCGGATCGCCTTCGCCGGGCACTCCCGCACGCAGGTATAGCAGCGGCGGCAGCGTTCCTTGATCGTCGAGACCAGCGGGGCGCGAAGCGGATCCATCGCAGACCGAGTTCAGCGTTCCGAATACCGCGTGCAGAATGGCCCGCGTCCGCCGCCGGCCTCCTCATTCTGCCCGTTCCCTTCAGCATTCACCATTCAGCGGATCACCTCCCGGCGGTGATAGTGCGTGTGCAAAAGCTCGTGGCTCTTTTCGCTGAGCGGCTCGTCCAGGAACTCGTCGTACAACCGCCGCACCGACTCGTTGCCGTGCGACACCCGCAGCGGCTCGTCGCGATCGATCTGGTACAGCGCTCGCATCCGGGCCCTCACCGCCTCCGGGTCGCCGCCAATCGGCTGCCCCCCGCCCGCGATGCAGCCGCCCGGGCAGGTCATCACCTCCACGAAGTGCAGGTCCCGCCGCCCGCCGCGAATCTGCTCCAGCAGTCGCCCCGCGTTCGCCAACCCGCTCACCACCGCCACGCCCAGCTCCAACCCGTTCACCGGAATCCGGGCCTCTTTGACCCCCTCCAGGCCGCGCACCGCCTTCACTTTCAGGCTCGGCAGCTCGTTGCCCGTCAGCAGCCGGAACGCCGTCCGCAACGCGGCCTCCATCACGCCGCCCGTCGCTCCGAACAGCTTGCCGGCCGTGCTCCGCTCGCCGAACGGCGTGTCCGGCGACTCCGGCGCCAAGCGCGCGAGGTCGACGCCCCGCAGCCGGATCAGCCGCGCCAGCTCGCGGGTCGTCAGCACCGCGTCGATATCTGCCAACCCGTCCCGGCCCAGCTCCGGCCGGCCGCACTCGAACTTCTTGGCCGTGCACGGCATGATCGCCACGCTGAAGATTCGAGCCGGGTCCAACCCTTCCCGCTGGGCGAACCAGGTCTTGATCAGCGCGCCCAGCATCTGCTGCGGGCTCTTGCAGGTCGAGAGGTTCGGGACGAAATCCGGGTGGAACTCCTCCACATACTTGATCCAACCGGGCGAGCAGCTCGTCAGCAGCGGCAGCGGCGGGGGCGGCAGTTCGCCCGCCAGCTTGCGCCTGACCCGCTGCACCAGCTCGCTGGCCTCCTCCATGATCGTCAGGTCGGCGGCGAACGCCGTGTCGAACACGCGCTGGAAGCCCAGCCGCCGCAGGGCCGCGACCAGCACGCCGTTCACGTCGGCCCCGGGCCGCACGCCGAACTCCTCGGCCAGCGAGACCGACACGGCCGGAGCGTGCTGCACCACCACGAAGCGGTCGTCGTGCCGCAGGGCTTCGAGCACCGGCTTGACGTGGCTCTGCTCGCGCAGCGCCCCGGTCGGGCAGACCATGATGCACTGGCCGCAGTTGATGCAGCTCGAGACGTTCAGGCCCTGGTCGAAGGCGGTGCTGACGCGGGCCCGGCTGCCGCGGGCCACGAAGTCGATCGCCGCCACGCCCTGGATCTCCTCGCACACCCGCACGCACTTGCCGCACAGGATGCACTTGGCCGGGTCGCGGACGAGCGACGCGCTCGAGGTGTCGATGTGGCATTCGCGTTGCGCTCCGCGGAAGCGCCGCTCGCGCACCCCGAGCTCGGCCGCGAGCTTTTGCAGTTGACAGTTGTTGTTTCGCACGCAATAGAGGCAGTCGTCGGGGTGGTTCGCCAGCAGCAGCTCGACGATCGTCTTGCGGGCCCGCACCGCGCGGGCCGAGTGCGTTTGGACCTTCAGCCCCTCCTGCACGGGGAACGCGCAGCTCGGGACCAGGTTCCGCTGGCCCTCCACCTCGACCACGCACAGCCGGCACGCCCCGGTCGGCGACAGTTGCTCCAGGCAACACAGCGTCGGAACGTGGATCCCCGCCCGCCGCATGGCCGTCAGCAGCATCTCGCCCGGGCGGGCCTCGATCCTCTGGTGGTTCACTTCGATCTGGAGCACGCGGATTCCTCGCTCAAGGCCTCTGAGATCATGATCGTCATCGGGCCGTGATGGCCTCAAACCGGCACAGACTCACGCAGTTGCCGCAGCCGATGCATTTGTCCGGCACGATATAGTGCGGGGTGCGCTTGGCGCCCATGATCGCCCCGGCCGGGCACTTCAGCGCGCACAGCGTGCAGCCGTGGCATTTCTCGGCGTCGATGCTGTACGTCAGCAGTTCGCGGCACACGCCCGCCGGGCAGCGGCGCTCGTAGACGTGCGCCTCGTATTCCTCGCGGAAATAGCGGAGCGTGCTGAGCACCGGGTTCGGGGCCGTCTGCCCCAGCCCGCACAGGCTGGTGTCCTTGATCACCTCGGCCAGGCGGTTCAGGTACATCACGCCCTTGAAGCGCTCCAGGGCCCGGTAGCCCTGCTCGCTGCGGTGCGCCCGCGTGATCGCTTGCAGGATCTCGAGCATGTGCCGCGTGCCCTCGCGGCACGGGATGCACTTGCCGCAGCTCTCGCGCTGGATGAAATCCATGAAGAACTTGGCCACATCCACCATGCAGTTGTCCTGGTCCATCACCACCAGGCCGCCCGAGCCCATCATCGCCCCCACCGTCTTGAGCGACTCGTAGTCGATCTCGATGTCCAGGTGCTGCTCGGGAATGCACCCGCCCGACGGCCCCCCGATCTGCGCCGCCTTATACCGCTTGCCCGGCGGCGGCCCGCCGCCGATGTCGAAGATGATCTTCCGCATCGACGTCCCCATCGCCACTTCGATCAGCCCCGTCCGCTGCACCTTCCCCGACAGCGCGAACACCTTCGTGCCCTTGCTCGTCGCCGTCCCCAGCCCCGCGAACCACCGCGCCCCGTGCAGCGCCAGCGCGGGCAGATTCGCCAGCGTCTCCACGTTGTTGATCACCGTCGGCTTGCCGAACAGCCCACTCACCGCTGGAAACGGCGGCCGCGGCCGCGGCATGCCCCGCCGCCCCTCGATGCTGTGCATCAGGGCCGTCTCTTCACCGCAGACGAACGCCCCCGCCCCGCGCTTGATCACGATCTCCAGGTTGAAACCGCTGTCGAGGATGTTCTCGCCCAGCAGGCCGTACGCCCGCGCATCGTCCAGTGCCCGCGCCAGGTTGCGGATCGCCAGCGGGTATTCCGCCCGGATGTACACGTACGCCTTGCTCGCGCCGATCGCGTAGGCCGCCAGCGCCATCCCCTCGACCAGCCGGTGCGGGTCACCTTCGATCACCGCCCGGTCCATGAACGCGCCCGGGTCGCCCTCGTCCGCGTTGCAGATCAGGTACTTCTGGTCCGCCGGCGTCGCGCGCGCAAACTTCCACTTCTTCCCCGTCGGAAAACCCCCGCCGCCCCGCCCCCGCAGCCCGCTCTGCTCCACCAGCTCGCACAGCTCTTCCGGCGTCCGCCACCGCAGCGTCCGCACCAGCGCCCGGTAGCCCCCGCGGGCCACGTATTCTTCAATCCGGTTCGGGTCGACCAGCCCGCAATTCGCCAGCACCCACCGCGTCTGCGGCGCGAAGAACGGGTGCTCATCCAGCAGCGGCACGTCCGGCCAGACCCGTTGCACCCCGCCCCCGGCGGCACTTGCGACTCCCGGCGGCGCGCCGGCGGCCGGCCGAAACTGCCCTAGGCACAGCCCGTTCGTCATCACCCCGCGCAACGCTTCCCCCAGCAGCCCGGGGACCCGCTCGGCCGTGACCGACCGGAAGCACACCCGCGTGCGGCCGGGGAGCTGCACGTCCAGCAGCGGTTCGGCCGAGCAGAAGCCGATGCAGCCGACCTCGATCACGTCGGCCGCGACGCCGTTCTCGCTCAGGTATTTGCGGACCGCAGCGAGCGTATGGGCGGCGCCGGCCCCGAGGCCGCAGGTTCCGGCGCCGACGTAGAGCGTGGGCCGGGCGACGTCGTCGCGCCGCAGGGCCGCCATGTCCGCCTCTTCAGGCCCGGAAAGATGAAGGGTCGTCTCGCCGGCGTGGGCCAGGAGCAACCGGCGGATGCGCTCGGGACCCAGTCGCAACGCAGGGCCGCCGGCGGAGTCGTGGTCGTGACTACGATGGATCATTCGCTGCCGCCTCGCCCTGACGATACCGCTCGACAATCCGGCGGACCGATTCGGACGTCACCCCCGCGTGGAACTCGCCATTCACAGAAATCACGGGTGCCAGTCCACAGGCCCCGATGCACGCGACCACCTCCAGGCTGAACAGCCCGTCCCGCGTCGTCTGGCCCGGTTCGAGCTTGAGATGATGCTTGAAGGCCTCAAGCACGGCCGCCGAGCCCTTGACGTGGCAGGCCGTCCCGCGACAGACCTGGCAGTGGTAGCGGCCGACCGGCTGGAAGCGGAACTGGTTGTAGAAGGTCGCGACGCCGTAGATCTTGCTGACCGGCAGCCGCAGGTGACTGCCCACCTGGACCAACGCGCTGCGTGAGAGGTACCCGTAACGCTCCTGAACCGCCTGTAGGATCGGGATCAACTGCTCCCGGCGGGCACCCGCAAACTCGTTCAAAACGGCGCTGATGTCCTCTTCAACCGCGACCATTACACTTCAATCTCCGGCCCCCGTTCGCCTGCGCGGGCAAAGAAGGTCACCTTCTCCAGCGAACTACCCAGGTCGACATCTTCGGCGTACACCTCCCGCGGCAAGTGCAGCCGCACGGGCGCGAAGTTCAGCAGGCCCCGCGCCCCCGCCCGCACCGCCCGCTCCGCCGTCGCACGCGCGACGTCGGCCGGCACGGCGATGATTGCCACCCGGATCTTCCGCTCCCGGAACACGCTCTCCAATTCGTTCAGCGGGTAGCAGCGGCACCCGTGAATCACCCGTCCCACCTTCTCCGGGTCAATGTCGAACGCCGCCACGATCGGGTAGTCCGGGTTGCGCCCGTTGAAATAGTCCAGGATCGCCCGGCCCAGATAACCGACGCCGATCAGCGCGATTCCGGTCTCCTGGCCGATGTCAAGCAGCCCGCTGATCCGGTGGATCAAGCCGGCGACGTCGTAGCCGCGGGCCGGACTGCCGGTGAATCCGATTGTCATGAGGTCGCGCCGGACCAGCGCCGGCGTCACCCCGTCGAGCGCCGCCAGCTCGTGTGAATAAATCCGGTCTCGCCCTTCGGACTGCCACCAGCGGAGGTGGCGGCGATAGGCGATCAAACGTTCCACGACGCGGGTGGGCAAAGCCACGGCAAAGTTCCTGATGACCATAATCCCGCCAAAATGTTGAAATCCGTATCACACTGTGAACGCAATAACAGTATTGCAAGCTAACGCCACTTTGTCAAGCCCATCCTTCTCGCCGCCCACCGAGCTCCCCGCGTCGACCAACCGCGCGAACGCTCACTCCAGCCCCTTGATGAATGCGCTAAGACATTTCAATAAAAAAACTTATGAATGCGCGCCCGCCTTGCTCGCGCCCCGTGGAGAACCCCCGGCCGCACGCGCTGCAACGGCCCGCGAGCCGCAGGCCGCTACGGCCGCCGCAGAAGTGCAGGCACCCCGGGAGTGGCTGCCGGCGCTGAGGTGATGGTGGTTTGGCGCGGAGCCGGCCCCGTCTCTCAACGGGCTGCTAGTCCTTGTCCTGTAGGAGCACGTAACGCTGTGAAGTCCGAGTGCGTACGATCAGCCGCACACCTTTCTTCAGATCATGCTTGCGAAGCTCGCGCTGGAACTGCCGGACCGTCTCGACCGGCACGCCCTGGACCTGGAGGATGATGTCGCCTGCCAGCAAACCGGATCGTGATGCCGAGCTCCCCACCTCAACTTCCGTCACCAGAACCCCCCGCTCGTCACCCAGGTTCATTGACCGGGCCATCTCCGACGTGATATCGGTCACCGTGAGCCCCAGTTCATCAGCGACATCGCCTCTGCCACCCGTCTCGCGCGCCAGCGGGCTGTCGTCCAGCCGCCCGACCTCCACGGTCAACTCGACGTTCTTGCCCTCACGAAACACCTCGACCACCACGCGCCGCCCAGGCTCCGTGCTCGCGACGGTGTTCCGCAGCTGCTGCACATCGGTGGTCTTCGTGCCGTTGAACGCCACGACGATGTCGCCCTGCTTGATTCCCGCTTTCTCCGCGGGGCTACCGGGAGTCACCTCACCCACGAGCGCTCCCTCGGTCCCTTTGTACCCGAACGACTCGGCCATATCGGCCGAAAGCGGCTGAATTGCCACACCCAGCCAGCCGCGGGTGACCTTTCCGTCACGAATCAGCGCCGTCATCACGCCGCGGGCCATGTCGATGGGGATCGCAAACCCGACCCCTTGGTTGCCGCCTGAGCGGGACGCAATGGCCGTATTGATTCCGACCACCTCTCCCCGCAGGTTCACCAGCGGACCGCCGCTGTTCCCAGGGTTGATCGCTGCGTCCGTCTGGATGAAATCCTCGTACTGCGCGATCCGCATGTTCGCTCGCCCGGTCGCGCTTACGATCCCCGCCGTGATCGTCGCCGTCAGCCCGAATGGGCTCCCGGCCGCCACCACCCACTGCCCCACCCGAAGCTTCGTCGAATCCCCGAGCTTTGCAGCCGGAAGGTCCGTCGCCTTGATGCGGATCACCGCCAAGTCCGTCATGGGGTCGCTCCCGACCACCTCGGCCGTGAACTCGCGCTCGTCGGCCAGCGTCACCGTAACGCGGTCCGCATTTCCGACCACATGGTTGTTGGTCAGGATGTAGCCGTCACTGCCGACGATGACGCCGCTGCCCACCCCTTCCTCCGGCTGCGGCTGGGGAATGCGACCCCCGAAAAAACGCCTCAGGAACTCGTCGTCAAAGGGCAACATCTCCGGCCCACCCTGGCCACGCCGTTCGGCCACCGGGTTTCGTACCGACGTGATGCTGACCACCGACGGGCGAATAACGGCCGCGGCATGGGCGAAGGCCTCCGACAGTGAATCCGCGTAGCGGAGCGCATCCTCGGGCGTCACGCTTCCACCGCCGCCGGGCTGTGCCGCCGCGTTTTTCGCGCATGGCGAGAAAACACATAGACTTAGAACCACGACTGCAAGCGGTTGCGACCTGATCATATCCGTGTCTCCAATCCGTGACCAACCGGCGACTTTTACGCGTCAAGGCGTCGCCGGTTGATCCGTTTTCTATTCTACTGCGGTTTCCGACGTGCGCCCGGCTACCCGATCGCGGAAGCCACGAGCGGGCTGTCCCCGCCCTGCGGAGTCGATCAGAGCGGCCTCAAAGGGTTCGCGGCTGCTGCGCGGGCCGCCTCCTCGACCAGCGCTTGACGCAGGTTTTCATGACGCGGCTCGTCCTGGAAATCCGTCGCGCGCAGCTCCGCCAGCACCTGCTCGAGCGGCCAGCGTTGGCGGTGCAATCGGTAGAGGCCGACCGCCAGCCCGGTGCGATTCACGCCCGCGGCACAATGCACCAGCGTCGGCGGCGCCGTTTCGTCCGTCAATAGGGCCACCAGTCGGGCCCGGTCCTCTGCCGTGCTGGCCCCGTCACCGGGCAGGGAAATGTTGTGCCAGTCCAGCCCGAGTCGCGAAGCCGCCAGCCGTTCCGCCTGCGTCACGGGTGCGGCCTCATTCAGCAAGCAGATCACCCGCCCGATGCCGTACTTCAGTTTCAACCGCTCGAGCTGCGCCGGCGACACCTTCCCGCTGCGATACAGCCGGCCCGGGTCGACCACGGCGAAACGCTTCGGCAGCCGCGTCGTGCTCCAGTACGCGCTCCCGGCCGCGACTGTCAAAAGCACCGCCGCAGCGACGAGGGCGAGGCGTCTCGTCCGACGGACCATGCCGTGAGTCTATTCAGCCCCCGGCCCGTCAGCCAATGGGCAGCGGCAGGTCGAAAAAGGGGATAGTTGAAGAAGGGGACGGGCACCACGGGAGTCACTGTCGGCATTTCCGTGACGTTGTGCGGTCGCGGAAGCAGCCGCCTTTTTCGACAGGCTGTTGGCGGCAAGTGCCACACCGTTGGCCGCCGCTCCGCCGCCCCGGTACGATCGCGCGGCGCGAATGGACCTGGTTTGGCTGATTCTCGAATTGCTCGCCATCGGCCTGCTCGCCGGCGTGCTGGGCGGCATGCTCGGCATCGGGGGCGGGATCGTGATGATCCCCGCGATGGTGTTCATCCTCGGCCGCGCGGAAACGTACGGGCCGAACTACCTTCACGTCTACAAGCTCGCGTCGATCATCAGCTCGGTGCTGTTGTCCATCCCCGCGGCGGTGCACCATCGCCGGGCCGGGGCGGTGGTGCGCGGAATGCAGTGGGCGATGGTCCCGGGCGCGCTGCTCGGCGTGCTCGCGGGCGTGCTCGTTTCAGGTCTGATGACGGGCGCGGGTACCGAGACGCTGCGGCGCTTGTTCGGTGGTTTCCTCCAGCTCGTCGTCGTGATCATGGCGTTCCAGGAATGGCGAAGCAGTCGGGGCGAGCCGCACCTGACGGACCGGTGTCCGCTGCCGGCGCGCCGGGCGTTGCTCAACAGCGTGGTCGGCTTCCCCGCCGGGCTGATCGCGGGCCTGCTGGGGGTCGGCGGCGGAATCTGGGCGGTGCCGGCGCAGGGGTTGCTCTTCGGCGTGCGGCTGCGCAACGCGATTGCCAATTCGACGGTGATGATCATCGGTGTGGCGGCCGCGACGGCGATCAGCTTGACCATCTTCGTGGCCCGACTGCCGGCGGACCCGCGCATGTCGGCCGGCACCGGGTGGCTGCTGGCGCTGTGCCTGGCGCCCGGGGGGCTGGTCGGCGGTTGGACCGGGGCCGGCCTGGCGCACAAACTGCCGGTCCGGGCCCTGCGCTACATCTTCGTGGGGCTTCTGGCACTGACGGGCGTTCGGCTTGCGGTGAGGTGACGCGCCGCAGGCAGGCCGCCGCAGTTCCGCGGGTCCCGTCCATCACGGCCGCTTGCTCTGGCGGCCGTGCGGCGGGTATACTCGTGCGTTCGGCTCTCAGGCGGCTGCCGCGTGTGCGGGGCGAGGGCCGGAGATTTCCCAATTCGTTCCCCCTTTTCCAAGACGGGCTGCTGACAGGGCCGCGGGGCCGTTCCCGCGGGGCGGACCGTGCGCAGGACTGCTCCATGATCGATCCGACACTGTTGAAGAACATCGAAGTGACCGACGCCGACCTCGAGGCCGAGTTCAAGGCTGCGTTCGGCGACAGCCCGGCCCCGGCCGTGCTGGAGGAAGCCGCCACGGCCCGCAGCGCGGTGGGGCTCGACTACAACTCGATCCTCAAGGCTCGCGTGGTGGCGCTGAGCGGCCACGAAGCCGTGCTCGACGTCGGGCTCAAGAGCGAGGGCATCGTCCCGCTCGAGGAATGGGACGACCCAAGCCAGGTCAAGGTCGGCGATCAGATCGAGGTGCTGGTCGAGGACGTCGACGAGACCGGCATGATCATCGTGTCGAAGCGCCGCGCCGACCGCATCCTGAACTGGAAGCGGATCGTCGAGACCACCCGCGAGGGCGACACGGTCAAGGGCCGCGTCCTGCGCAAGATCAAGGGCGGTCTGCTGGTCGACATCGGCGTGCCCGTGTTCCTGCCCGCCAGCCAGGTGGACATCCGCCGCCCGGCCGACGTGGGCGAGTACATCGGCCAGGAGATCGAGGCCAAGATCCTCAAAATCGACACCGAGCGGCGCAACATCGTTATCAGCCGCCGCAAGCTGATCGAGGAGGAGCGGCAGAAGGCCAAGACCAAGCTGCTCGAGGAGATCGAGGTCGGCCAGCTTCGCCGCGGCGTGGTCAAGAACATCGCCGACTTCGGCGCCTTCGTCGATCTGGGCGGCATCGACGGCCTGCTGCACATCACCGACATGTCCTGGGACCGCATCGAGCACCCCAGCCAGATGCTCAAGGTCGATCAGGAGATCGAGGTCAAGGTGCTTTCGATCGACCGCGACAAGGAGAAAATCGCTCTCGGCCTCAAGCAGAAGGAGGAGAACCCGTGGGAGCGCGTGGCCGAGCGCTACCCGGTCGGCACGCGCGTGCGGGGCGAGGTCGTCAACATCATGAACTACGGGGCGTTCGTGAAGCTCGAGCCCGGCATCGAAGGCCTGGTGCATATCAGCGAGATGAGCTGGACGCGGCGCATCAATCACCCCTCCGAAGTGGTCAACTCCGGCGACCAGGTCGACGTGGTCGTGCTCGAGGTCGACAAGGAAAAGCAGGAAATCTCGCTCGGCATGAAGCAGACCGAGATCAACCCCTGGACCACTGTCGCTCAGAAATATCCGCCCGGCACCGTCGTCGAGGGTGTGGTCCGCAACCTCACCAACTACGGCGCCTTCGTCGAGATCGAGGAGGGCATCGACGGCCTCCTGCATGTCTCCGACATGAGCTGGACCAAGAAGGTCAGTCACCCCTCCGAGGTGGTCAAGAAGGGCGACCGCGTCCGCTGCGTGGTCCTCTCCGTCGACCAGGAGAAGATGCGCATCGGCCTGGGTCTCAAGCAGATGACCGAGGACCCCTGGCTCCGCGCCGTCCCCGAGCGTTACCAGCCCGGCATGGTCGTCCGCGGCAAAGTCACCAAGATCACCAACTTCGGCGTCTTCGTCGAACTCGAGCCCGAGCTCGAGGGCCTGCTGCACGTCTCCGAGCTCGCCGACCACAAGGTCGAGAACCCGCAGGACGAGGTCCAGATCGGCCAGGAGATCGACGTCAAGATCCTCCGCGTCGACACCATCGAGCGCAAGATCGGCCTGTCCAAGAAGCGGGCCGAGTGGGCCGCCGAGCCCACCACCGCCGGCGAAGAGGAAGGACGCCGCGGCGGCCGCGAGCGCAAGCAGCGCCGCGGCGGCCTGGGCGACGAGATGGGCCAGGGCTTCGGCGACTTCTTCGGCGGCCGGGACGAACGTTGAACGCAGGCGGGATACGCAGCGCCGGCGACCGGCCCGCGTATCCGGTGCTTTCTTCCCCCCTTGAGAAAGGGGACATTGAAGAAGGTGGACCGGCAACGCGGGAGTGGCTGTTGGCGCTGCCCTGATGGTGGGTTGGCGCAGAGCCGGCCCCCTTTTTTCAACGAGCTGCTAATCCGCTGCCGCCCAAAGGCTTGCGCTGCGCATCCACATATTGCGCGACGCGTGCGCCGCCGCTCCGCGGCGCGTTGTTCCCGCTCTCACGCGCCGGACGCCGGCCGAGCGTGTCGGCCGCGGGGCGCGGCGCACAGTCACACCCCAAGCCCGCCCCCCTCTCTCCCGGAAGCCAAAAACCGCTGCCCGGCGTCTAAGGTTCTGTGGAACCGCGGCGGTTGTGTCGAGCTCGGAATAGCTGCTCGCTGCGCTCGGTTTTGAAGGGTGTGGTTTGAAGCACGGCTTGGCTCGCCCGGCCGGACGACAGGAGGCTTCCCATGCTGCCCGAAACCACGGCTGCCGAAATCGAAATCGACCCGCTCGACGCGTCGTCGACGTTGGAAGTCCCCAACGACGTGCAGGAGGCCATCGCCAGCTTCTTTTTTGAGCACCCGCGCGCGCTCGACGTCCGCTGCCTGTGGACCCGTGGAGCACTGAGCTACTTTCGCGTGAACTGGTGGACCGAGGGCACGACGCACCCGCCGCGCGTCCGCCGCTCGGCCTTCGTCGTGGTCGAGACCTGCGAACACGGCTACCGCATCCGCGAAGTGACGCGCCGCGATGCGGCCTGAACCGCAGGTGCGGTCGCTCCGCCACACGAGCGCCGCCTCCCGCTTGCCGGATGGCAGATCGCGTCGTACAAATTCTCGCGGCTCCGACCTCGACCGGTCGGAGTCGCAGGTGCAGCATGATCGACGATCTTCGGACGCGGGCGGCCGCCACGCACGGGGGCGTTTTCTCGTTTCGCTACGGATGCGCCGTCAGTCGCGACTTCCTCCCGCGCTGGCAGTGCGCTTTCCCCACCCCGAGCGATGAGCCCGACGCCGCACGGCGCACGCGCACGTGGACCGATCCGGCCACGGGCCTGCGGGTGCAGGCTGCGCAGGTCGCGTGGCGCGCGTTTCCCGCGCTCGAGTGGTTGCTCGAGTTCGAGCATTGCGGCGACCGCGACACGCCCCTGATCCACGAGGTCCGGCCGCTCGACCTCACGCTCACCGAGCCGCGCGTCACCGGCGCCCCCTACCGCGTTCACGTCACCGCGGGCGGACCGGCCAACGAGACGGATTTCGAGGCCTCGCTGGTCGACCTCGCCGCCGGCCGGCCATTGGAACTGAGCGCGGGCCAGGGCCGCTCCTCGCACCGGCACCTTCCGTTCTTCAAGATCGAGCACGGTCGCGGCTCGCTGGTGGTCGCGATCGGCTGGTCGGGCAACTGGCAGGCACGGCTCACGGCCGGCGAGGATGGGACGCTGCATCTGGCGGCCGGCCTGGCGCGGACGCGCTTCCTGCTGCACCCCGGCGAGCGCGTGCGCGGTCCGCGCATCCTGGTGCTCGCCTGGGACGGCGACGCCGACGAGGCCGGAGCACAATTCCGCCAGCTCATTTATCGCCACTACGCGGCCCGCCGCGCCGGCCGGCCGCCGCTGCCCATCGCTTTTTGCAACACCTGCTTCACGCGCGGCGGCGGCTGGCTCAACGAGTGCAACGCCGAGAACCAGATTTCGCTCATCCGCGCCCTCGCCCCGCTCGGGATCGAGGCCGTCATCACCGACGCCGGCTGGTTCGAGGGCGGCTGGCCGGACGGCGCGGGCAACTGGACCCCCCGCCGCGACGCCTACCCCGACGGCATGGCCCCGGTGGCCGCGGCCGCCCGACACGCCGGCCTCGTCTACGGCCTGTGGTTCGAGCCCGAGCGGGTCGTCGCCGGTACCACGCTTCACCGCCTGCACCCCGACTGGCTGCTCGCGGCCGGACCCGAGCCGCAGCAGATCTACCTCGCCGACTTCGCGCGCCCCGCGGTGCGCGACTACTACTTCGACATCGTGGCCGGCTTCATGCAGCTCCCCGGCTTCCGCGTCTACCGCCAGGATTTCAACGTCGACCCGCTGCCGTACTGGCAATTCACCGACGCACCCGACCGCCAGGGCGTGACCGAAATGACGTACATCGCCGGGCTGTACGCGTTTTGGGATCGGCTGGCGACCGCGTGGCCCGACGCCCTCCGCGAGGAGTGCGCCAGCGGCGGCAACCGCATCGACCTCGAGACGGTCATGCGGATGCACATTCACCAGAAGACGGATTTCTGGTTTCACAACGAGGTCGACCAGGCCTCACTCTGGGGCCTGAGTCAGTACCTCCCGAACGGGGTAGTCGTCGCGCACCTCAACCGGCTGGACGACTACTCGTTCCACTCGACGCTGGCATCGTCGCTGTGCGTGGGCTGGATCGCCGACGCGCCCGATTTTGACGCGGCCCGCGGCCGGGCGCTGCTCACCCGCTACCGCGCCGTTCGGCATCTGCTCGTCGGAGCCTGGTACCCGCTGACGCCCTACTCCCGCGACTCGGCCCGCTTGCTCGCGTCGCAGTACCACCGCCCGGACCTCGACGAGGGAATGGTGCTCGTGTTCCGCCGCAGCGCTTGCGACGACGAGCGCATCCGCATCCGGCTCCGCGGCCTCGCCCGCGACGGCACGTACGAGCTGCATTCCGAGCGATCCGGGCCGGCCGGCCGCCGCGATGCCGCCGAACTCGCGACCGGCTTCGAGCTTCACCTCCCCGCTCGGCCGCAATCGGACCTGCTCACGTACCGCCGCGTGCGGTAGCGGCCCGCGCCCTCGCGCGGCGGGTAGTGAGCCGGGGGCGTCCTCGACGCACCGGCCGGGTGTACTTCCGCCCCAGCAGTGGCACACGGGAAGCGGACCGGCTGGAAGCCGATACCACACGGCAACGGGGGTCAACGCGACACGCTGCGGGCGCCTGGATCCCTCGATCCCTCGATCCCTTGATCGCTCGCCGCGTCCCTCGCCTGCGCTTCGGCCTCGGACCGGGCTTGCTCCCGCCCGTTCCCCGTTCCCTGTTCCCTGTTCCCTGCCCCGGGACAAACCTCCGCCGCCGACACGCTCGCCTGCTTCACGACCCCCTCTGGGCCGCCACCCGCGTGCCGCGCTTGCTCGTGCCCGCTGAACCACACGCTCGCCAGCGTCTTCGCCAGGATCTGCACGTCCAGCCACACGCTCCAGTTCCGGATGTAGAACAAGTCGTGCTGGATCCGCTTATGCAACGAGCTGTCGCCCCGCCAGCCGCGAATCTGTGCATACCCCGTCATTCCCGCCTTCATCTTGTGCCGCAGCATGTAGTTCGGGATCTGCCGCTTGAACTCGGCGATGAACTCCGGCCGCTCCGGCCGCGGCCCCACCAGCGACATGTGCCCGGCCAGCACGTTGAACAGGTTCGGCAGCTCGTCCAGGCTCGTCCGCCGCAGCAGGGCCCCCAGCCGTGTACGCCGGTCGTCCACCCGCCGCGACCAGACCGGCCCGCCCGCCTCGGCATCCTGGCGCATCGTGCGGAACTTCAGCATCGTGAATTCGCGCCCGTCCAGTCCCATCCGCCGCTGCCGATACAACACCGGCCCCGGGCTGCTGAGCTTCACGGCGGCCGCGATCAGCAGCATCGGGCCGGCCGCGATCAGCAGGCATAGCGTGCCCACCACCAAGTCGAAGGCGCGCTTCACCAGCGCGTTCACGCCGTACAACGGGGTCTGCCGCAGCGAGAGCACCGGCACGCCGTCGAGCTGGCTGACGTTCGGCCGCATGGTGAACAGCGGATTGACGTCGGGCACGAGCCGCACGTCGGCCATCGAGGTCGAGAGGGCCGCGAGCACGTCGTTGACCCGGCCGGCCTGGTTCATCGGCAGCGCGATGAAGACCGCGTCGACCGGATACGCCTCGAGCTGCGCCGTCAGGCGCCCCAGCGGCCCGCGGACCGGGATGCCGTCCAGCTCGCCGTCACCGTGCCGCTCGTCCATGAAGTACGCGACGTGGTAGCCGGTCCACGCATTGCGATGCAGGGCCTGGGCCAGCCGCTGGGCAGTCCGGCCGGTGCCGATGATCGCGGCCGTGCGGCGATTGAGCCCGCGCCGCCGCAGCGATCGGGCCAGGCCGCGAACGATGAGGCGAAACAGGGCGAAGCTGGTCGAGCCGACCACGGCGTAAGTGGCGATGAAGCGCCGCGAGATCTTGTTCGTCTCCGGCATGGCGTAGTCCAGCAGCACCACCACGACCACCGCGACGACGAACGCCTTGAACACGTCGCGGAGCTCGTGCAGCAGGCTGTCGCCGCGCCGCGGGCGGTACAGGTGCAGCCGCGAGAAAATCACCACATGTCCGATCACCACCAGCGGCAGCAGCGGCAGGAACTTGTCCCCCAGCGGCGGCACGCCCTTGGCCGGGTCGACCGGCAGCAGCGCGAAGCGGATCCAGTAGCTCGCCAGCCACGCGGCCGCGACCGCGAGCGCATCGGCCGCGACCAGCAGGCCGAGCATGAACTGGTTGTGCTGTTTGAGCATCCGCGACTCTCCGCGCGTCCATTAGACCACCAAGATCCGCAGGCACCAAGCGGGAGCCCGAGGGATCACGGGATCGCGGGAACAAGGGATCGAGGTCCGTGTGGCACCGCCGCCCCCGGCGGTGATTTCTCAGCCGTAGCGTCCGGCGGCTTGCCGGACGGCCGGTGAACAGGGAACGAAGCGCGTCAGCCCAGGATCAGCCGCCGCCGCTTGAGGTAGTCCCACACGACGTAGCGCTCGAGCTCGCCGCCGGCGACGAAGAACACGCGGCCGGCCGTGCCCTCGGCGAGCTGATGCGCGAAACGAACGTCCTCGGGCCCCTGGGCCCAGGTGCTCAGCAGGAAGATGTTGATCACGATGCCCTGTTCGCGGCAGGCCAAGCCCTCGCGGAGCGTGTGCTCGGCGGTGCGCTCGTGCGGCGGGTAGAGCATGTAGAGCTGCTGCTGCTCGAAGTGCGCGGTCGGCAGGCCGTCGGTGATGAGGATGATCTGGCGGTTGGGCGTGTCCTGGGCGCCGAGGACCTGGCGCGCCAGCCGCAGGCCGTGCTGGATGTTCGTGAAATGCGGCGGCAGGGCCAGCTCGGAGAACTTCGGGTCACCGAGGTCGGCCCGCAGCCGCACGACCGGGTCGTGCACCGTGACCGGCTTGGGCAGCAGCTCGACGATCTCGCCCACGGCGCGGCGCCTGGCGAGCGTCGCGATCTCGATGAAATCGACGAAGTCGCCCGGATACTCGCTGCGGATCAGGCCGTGCAGCGCCAGGGCCATGCGCTTCACGTGGATGTACATCCCGTCCCAGCGCATCGAGCCGCTCATGTCCATGAGGACGGACGTTGCACACTTGGGCGTGTTGCGCGTCAGGTGGATTTCGAGGTCCTCGGGCCTCAGACGGAGGCGAGGCGCTTCCCCGTCCCCTCCTCTGGAAGGACCGGGGTTGGCACGCTCGCGCAGCAGCGCATTGACCAGCGAGCCCGGTACGTCCATGTTCGCCAGCGAGTCGCCGAACTCGTACGGCTTGGTACGCTGGAGTTCCACCGCCCCATCGCCCGACACGGGCACCGCGTGCCGGCCGCTGCGGGCCGCCTGGAGCTCGCTGAAGATCTGGTCCAGCAGCTTGCCCTGGAACAGCTTGTAAGCCTTGGGCGTGAGCCGCAGCGTGCCCTGCTGTTCGAGCAGCCCCTGGGCCTCGGCCTGCTGACGCAGCAGCTCTTCGATCTGCTTCTGAATGCGGCCGAGCTCCTCGAGCTGCCCCTCCGCGGCGAATCGCGACAGGGCTTCCAGGTCGATCACGTACACCTTCGCCGACCTGGCCGCCTCCTCGAGCTGCTTGAGCAGCTTGTCGATCGTCTCCAGCTCCTCCTTGATCTGGAGCGCCCGCGGCACCGACAGCGGCTCGTGTCCGGTGAACGGGTAGCGGCTGGCCAGCTCCTCGATCTCGTCGCGCTCGTTGAGCCGCTCTTGGAGGTGTAGGAGCTGGCGGGCGAATTCGCTGCGCTGGTCGGCGCGATACCACAGCCGCTCGAGGTCAATCGCCTGCTCGTCGCGCAGGGCCTGCGCGTACGCCCGGGCCAGGTGCCGCGGCGGCTCGATCCGCCGCCCGGCCATACGCCAGGCCCGCTCGGCCTCCCGCCGCACCGCCCCCGTCTCGTACGTCGCCAGGATCTTCCGCTTCCGCTCCTCCAGCAGCGCCCGCAGCGCCTCGAGGCTCGGCCCCAGCCCGCCGATTTGCCGCGGGTCGATCTCGATCGCGTCCGCGAGCTGCTCGGGCGTCAGCGGCCGCATCCGCCCGTACGTCAGCAGATGCTCGAACGCGGGCGAGACCAGGTCCGGCGGCGCGGCATCCGGCATCGGGAACCGCTGCGGCTCGTATTTGCGATAGGTGTGGACGAAGCCGCCGTGCAGGCGGTCGGGCTGAAACGCGCTGGAAGACATGCCGAATTGTAGGGCCCTCGACTATCATCAGACGTCCATCAAGGAGCGCTGGGATGCCGCGTGCCAAAAATGTCCTTGGAACCGAATTGCAGCTTTGTTCGCTGAATCCTCGGACCGGTTTCTACCGCAACGGACGGTGCGACACCGGTCCGGGCGACCTCGGCCTGCACTGCGTCTGCACCGAAGTGACGGCCGAGTTCCTCGAGTTCTCGCGGAGGAATGGGAACGACCTGACCACGCCGGTCCCCGAGTTCGACTTCCCCGGACTCAAGCCCGGCGACCGCTGGTGCGTGTGCGTGACCCGCTGGAAAGAGGCGCTCGAGGCCGGCGTCGCCGCGCCGGTCGTGCTCGAGGCCACGCACATCTCCACGCTCGAGTTCGTATCGCTCGAAGACCTTCAGCGGCACGCCGTCAAGAGCAAGGCGTAAGCGCGACCGCGCCGCTGGCCGGCGCTGCGTTTCATCCACCTCCCGTGGAGCCTTTTGGACGCCGACCACCGCAGGCCGAGCGGACCGGGCGTTGCATTGACCTCTGCGCCGCGCGTCAGCTCGCGCGCCGGACCTGCCGTTCGCGAAGGAGTGCAGAATCCCTTCACGCCGACCGGTGGCGGCCGGTACAATGCGAACACCGCCGGATTCGGGAGGCAACCGAATGTCCGAGGACAATTACGCCCCGGTAGTGACGCGCTCCCGTGCCGCCACCGTCGCCGATGTGCTCGTGGCCGCGGCCGCGCTCGTGCTGCCCGGGGCGGTCGGGATCTTGGCACTGCGGCCGGTCCGCGACGCGGCTGAAGTGAATCTCTGCATGCAGAATCTGGGCCGGCTCGGGACCGCGATGCAGATCTACGGCAATGACAACTTCGACTATTTCCCCGGCGTGAACACCACTGGGCCCGCGCTCGAAGCCCACAAGCTGCAATGGAACGCCGACCCCAATGTCCTGCACGATCCCAACCTGCCGGTGCAAACCTGGGACTGGCTGGCGCCGCTGGCGCTGGTGAACGGCGACGTCCTGCCCGCCAACCGGGCCGCCCGCTGGCACGACCTCATGACCCGCTACGCCTGCCCCGCACAAGACCGGTCGGCGCTCATCTACAGCGGTGGCAGCGTGCCCGACCTGGCCGACTTCCAGGCATACGCGTGGCCCGCCACAAGTTATCTGATGCCGGCTTCGTTTCAGTTCTGGGGGCCGGACCTGGCGGGCACGGTGGTCGGGCATTACGAGGGGACGCCCATTCCCATCTACGCCCGCACGATGAGCCCGGCCTGGGAAGTGGACACCGGCGCGTTCCGCGCCCGCCGGGACCTGGTCGGCCCCGCCGAACGCAAGATCTTCCTGGCCGACGGCACCCGCTACGTCGACGCCGGCGGCCTCATCAGTCTCGACGTTTCGCCCTCCCCGAGCCTTTTCGGGGCCTGGTCCAGCCCCGGCGGCTGGTGGCCGGGGGACGTCGCCTGGGGCGTCGCACCGGGCACGCTGAACTGGGACGGTGATCCGGTCGCGTCCGGGAGTCCGTCCGCGGGCCTCAATCTCCCGCTGTCGTACCGCCACGATCCGTTCAGCGCGGTCGTGCCGCAGGTGGCCGTCGCGCCGGAGGCGCCGCCCCGCGATTCACCGCGGCGTGGGCGGAGCGGCGCGGCCCGCGACAACCACGGCACACTGAACGCGGTGTTTTTTGACGGACACGCCGAACGCATGACGGACCGTGCCTCGCGCGCCATCGACCGCTGGTACCCCGCGGGCTCGATCGTCAACGATCCGATCGGCATGACCACGGAGGCGGCCGGCGACGTCGTCCCCTGATCCCGCCGCGTCACACCTCGTAGCGGATCACTCCCCGCCGCACCGTGCGGCTGATTTTCTCGCTCGCGTACAGGCCTGCCAGCACGAACTCGACGCATGCGGCCCGCATGGCCGGGTCGCTGGCATTGTTGACCTCGAACGCCTTCTCCCACGCCGGCGGCACACGCTTCAGCCGCTCGGCGTACTGGCTGCTGGGCAGCAACGTGCCGACCTCGATCTTCACCCCCTTGGCGAACACGTCCGCGATCGAGTCGCGCCCGTGCTGGTCGACGTACTCGTCGAACACGTGCTTGACGGCCGCGTTCTGCACCGCCTCGAGGATTTGCGCCTCGCTGAGCTGGTGGCTGCTCATCAGATCGATCTCGAGCTTGCCGAGGCTGGACGCAACCAGGTGGCCGAGGTCGCTGATCCGCGGCACGGCCGGCCGCTCGCCGAGCAGCGCGGCCCGGCGGCGGGCGCTGGCGATCATGGTCCGATAGTTCGCGATGGAGAAGCGGGCCGAGACGCCCGAGGCGTGGTCGATGTAGGGGGACTTGCGGGCCTCGATGGTGATCTGCTCGACGATCTCCTTCATGAACAGCGGGACGCGGACGGGGTATTCGCCGTCGAGCTCGACCGCGGCCTCCTGCTCCATGATCTGGATGCCGTGGCTCCGCTCCGTCGGGTAGTGCGTGCGGATGATCGAGCCGATGCGGTCCTTGAGCTGTGGAATGACCTTGCCCGAACGGTTGTACGTGGCCGGGTTGGCGCTGAAAAGGATCACGATGTCGAGGTCGAAGCGGACCGGGTACCCGCGGATCTGGACGTCGCGCTCCTCGAGGATGTTGAAGAGGCCGACTTGCACCAGCTCGTCCAGCTCGGGCACCTCGTTCATCGCGAAGATGCCGCGGTTCAGCCGCGGAATCAGCCCGAAGTGCAGCGCTTCCTCGCTGGCCAGGCTGGTGCCGGCCGCCAGCCGCGCGGGGTCGATCTCGCCGATCACGTCGGCGAACTTGGTGCCGGGCGCGAGGCGCTCCACGTAGCGCTCCTCCCGCGGCCACCAGGCGATCGGCGTCTCGTCGCCGCAGCGGGCGAGCTGTTCGCGGCCGAAACGCGTGATCGGCCGCAGCGGATCGTCGTGCAGCTCACTGCCGTCGATGTAGGGGATGACCGGGTCGAGCAGGTCGCGCAGGCCGCGCATCAGGCGGCTCTTGGCCTGGCCCTTCTCGCCCAGGAACAGCAGGTCGTGCTGGGCCAGCAGGGCCGTGACCAATTCGGGAATCACCGTGTCGTCATAGCCGATGATGCCGGGGAACAGCTCCTGACGGTCGGCCAGCCGGCGCAGGAGGTTGTCGTACAGCTCGCGTTTGACGGACCTGGACCGCCAGCCGGCGGCCTTCAGCGCTCCCAGCGTGCGAGGACCGTGGGGCCCGATGGGGGTTTCGGTCGACATGACCCGATTGTAGGCGCGGCGCGGCGCCGGCCAGGGGCGGAGCACCGGCCCGGGTCATTCCGAGGAGCGCAGCCACTAGGAATCTGGCCGCGGACCGCGCGACCGCCCGCGCGCCGGATGCGACCTTCATCCGCGGCCGGATTCCTCGTCAGTCGCCCACGGCGATTTCCTCGGAATGACAACGCTCCGCCGCTGACCGCGCCTCCGGCTCACGGCTTGCGGCTCGCGGGTCAACGCGGACATACCGCCGCGCGGCTCACGGTTTGCGGCTTTCGGCCGCTTACACCAGTCCCTGGTCCATCATCGAGGTGGCCACCTTGAGGAAGCCGGCGATGTTGGCGCCGATCACGTAGTTGCCGGGGGCGCCGTAGGCCTCGGCCGTCTTCCGGCAGTTCTCGTGGATGTTGATCATGATGTTGTGCAGGCGCTGGTCGACCTCCTCGCGGGTCCACGAGAGCCGCAACGCGTTCTGCGACATCTCCAGGCCGCTGGTGGCCACGCCGCCGGCGTTGGCCGCCTTGCCCAGCCCGTAGAGGATCTTGCTTTCGAGGAACACGTTCACGCCGGCCGGGGTGGTCGGCATATTCGCGCCCTCCGAGACACAGAAGCAGCCGTTCTTGACCAGGTTGGCCGCATCGATCTCGTTGATCTCGTTCTGCGTGGCGCTGGGCAGCGCGACGTCGCACTTGACCTGCCACAGCGGGTTGTAGTTCTTGTTGGCGTCGATCTCTTCGTAGTGCGCCTTCGGGTACTTGCTGACGTACTCCTTGATCCGCCCGCGGCGGTTGTTCTTCAGGTCCTTCACGAACTCGAGCTTCTCCGGCGTGATGCCTTCTTCGTCCACGATGAAGCCGTTGCTGTCGCTGAAGGTCAGCACCTTCCCGCCGAGCTGAATGGCCTTCTCGGCCGCATACTGGGCGACGTTGCCCGAGCCCGACACCACGCAGCGCATGCCCTTCATGCTCTTGCCGCGGGTCTTGAGCATCTCCTCGGCAAAGTAGACCTGGCCGTAGCCGGTCGCCTCGGGCCGGATCAGCGAGCCGCCCCAGTTCAGGCCCTTGCCGGTCAGCACACCCTCGAAGCGACGGGTGAGTTTCTTGTATTGGCCGAACATGAAGCCGATTTCGCGCCCGCCGACGCCGATGTCGCCGGCCGGGACGTCGATGTACTCGCCGATGTGCCGCCAGAGCTCGTTCATGAAGGACTGGCAGAAGCGCATCACTTCGCGATCGCTCTTGCCCTTCGGGTCGAAATCGCTGCCGCCCTTGCCGCCGCCCATGGGCAGCGTGGTCAGGGCGTTCTTGAAGATCTGCTCGAAGCCGAGGAACTTGATGATGCCCAGGTTCACCGAGGGATGGAATCGCAGGCCGCCCTTGTAGGGCCCGATGGCGCTGTTG
The DNA here is from genome assembly GCA_964564785.1 of uncultured Planctomycetales bacterium. Classification (GTDB taxonomy): domain Bacteria; phylum Planctomycetota; class Phycisphaerae; order UBA1845; family Fen-1342; genus CAZMCT01. Next base: position 2,899 of record CAZMCT010000026.1, on the reverse strand, counting down.
AACTCGACCCGCATGCCGCGGTTGACGTGCACTTCGCCCCGGTCATCCTCCCACGGCACCCGGAACATGATCACCCGCTCGGGCTCGACGATCCGCTCGAGAATCTTGGCCTTGCGGAACTCCGGGTGTCGCTCGAGGCACGGCACCAGCGACTCCACCACCTCCTGGACCGCCTGGTGGAACTCCTTTTGCTCGGGGTTCTTTGCGATCACCTCCTGCATGAAATCCCTGACGAACGTCGACATGCGACCTCTCCGTTATTCGTTACCGGCCGTCGCTGCACCGAAACCCGGTGCGTCGCACGGCCATGACGCGTATGGGAGCGGAGTCCGCACCGCCCACCAGCCGGCGCCGTGCCGGCAAATCTGTCCCGGATCAACCTGTGCAAAGCTTGCGCAACCGCTGCGAGGCATGAACTTGGCGATCCGGTACTCACGGCCTAGTCCGTGAGCCAATGAGCCGGGCCGGCCACGCCGGCTCGACCACCGGTCCTTCGGGCAGCAGGTGATTGCCAGCTAAGACCCGCCGCCGGCGCCCGTCCCCCGGCGACAGGCGCGAGTCACCATTGTGACGGACCTGCTGGTCTTTTGCAAGCCGGGAAGCCGCCTGCGGGCGAGCCGCAACCGGAACCGAACCAAATTCCGAACCCTGCCCGAATCGCTCCCCGAATTCGCGCTCGAACTCCGGGTTAGGGCGATTCCGGTTCCGACAAAAAACAAGAACCATTGAGACCCGTACGGGGTCGAAATACCATGTACAGGGGCGCCGACGCCTCCGTTGTGAGGGTTGCGGATGTCCGAGCTCGATCGGCAGGTACGCCACGCCCGACGTCGCCTGACCGGCAACCTCTTCCTCGACCGCCTGGCCTTGGGCACCCTCCTCGCCGCCGGATTGTGGGCCATCGCCATCCTCCTCGTGCGAACATTCGGTTGGCCCGCCCCGGTCTGGCACGGCTTCTGGGCCGCGGCCGGGTTGGCGGGGGCCTTTGCCGGGCTGGCCACGTGGCTGACGCGGCCGTCGCCGTTGCGGGCGGCCGCGGCCTTGGATAGTGCGGCGGGCCTGAAAGAGCGGCTGAGTACCGCCTTGGTCGTGCGGCGGGCGGCGGACCCCTTTGCGCAGGCGGCCGTGCGCGACGCCGAGTGGATCGCCGGAAGGGTGCACGTGCCGGCCCACATTCGTTATCGGGCTCCGCGGCTCTGGTCATGGTCCGTGGCGACAATGGCAGCCGCCCTGCTGCTGGCGTGGTTCATGCCGACCCTGAGTCTGTTCGCGAAAGAGGAACCGCCGCGGCCGACGGTGTCGCGGGCCGAACTCGAGGCCGAGCAGCAGGCGATCAAGGCAGAGATGGAGGACCAGGCCCAGCGGCTGCGGCAGATGGCCAAGGACAACGCGAAGCTGGCCGACCTCGCGGCCGAGCTCGAGTCTTTGAAGTTGCCGGAGGGCCCGAACCTCGCGCCCGAGGACATCCGCCGCGACGCGGTGAAGAAGCTCGACGCCGTGGGCGAAAAGCTCCGCCGTGAGCTCGAGAACACCGAGACCAACCCGCTATCCGAGATGAAGCGGATGCTAAGCCAGCTCGAGCCGCTGGGCGGCGACAAGTCGCAGCGACAGCTTGGCGAGGCGCTCGCGGCCGGCGATTTCGAGGGCGCCCGGCAGGCCCTCCAGAAGATGGCCGAGGAGCTGCGCGAGGCGGCCGAGAAGGTCGAGGACCCCGCGGCGAAGGAGAGACTGGCCGCGCTCGAGGAGCAGCTCGCACGGCTGGCGGAGCAGATGAACCGGCTCGAAAATAGCGCAGCGCTCGAAAAGGAGCTCCAGAACAAGGGCGGGCTGAGCCAGGAGGAAGCGAAGGAGCTGCTGGACCAGATGGCGAAGATCGACCCCGAGGAGCTGGAGAAAGCGCTCCAGCAGCGGCTCGGGCAGAAGATGTCGGCCGAGCAGCTCAGGCAGCTCGCCCAGAAAATGCAGCAGAACCAGCAGGCGAAGCAGGCCTGCCAGAATCTGGCCCAGAGCCTCTCGAAGGCGGCCAAGGCGTGCAAGGCCTGCCAGAATCCTGGTGCCGGCAACAACGCCTCCGCGTCGGCGTCGGCCGCCCTGTCGGACGCGGCCAGCCAGCTTTCGCAGATGGAGATGGCCGAGCAACTGGCGGCCGAGCTGCAAGCGCGATTGTCGGACCTCGAGAATCTGCGCGAGGGCGTGTGCGAAGGAAACTGCCAGCGGCCGGGCGATGCCGGCAACCGCATCGGTGGACAGGGCCCGCAGTACGGCCTGGGGTATGGCTCGCGGATCGGCAAGGAGCCGGCGGCCTACAAGACCGACCCGACCAAGGCGTTGACGAGATTCCAGGGTGGGTCGATCACCGGGCAGATGCTGATTCCGGGGCCGCAGGTGCGCGGCGAGGCGACGGCGGAGGTGTACGAAGCGGCCCGGGCGCAGGTGCGCGACGCGCTGGACGCGATCGAGCGCGAGGAAGTCCCGCGTCAATACCGCAAGGTGCTCCAGGAGTACTTTGAGCGCTTGGCGGGCGTGCTGCGCGACGAAAACGGAGCGACCCAAGCGCCGCCGTAGGCTGGGGGCCGGTGGCACGGCGGGTGGCACGGTCCGCAGCGGCGCCGCCGCGCAGGGCCGTGGTGGCTCGTCAGGTCTGGCATGCCCCCGCGAACTCGCGCAGGCTGAGGATCAGCTCGACCTCGCCGATCGGCATCTGGAGCAGGTCGGCGATCGTCAACAGGGGCGTGTCCTCGTCGGCCAGCTCGAAGACGCGCTGCCGGCGCTCGTCAAGCGGGGTCGGAGCACCGTGCACATCGGCGGCCGCTGCCGGGGTGGCGTGCAGCGTGGCACGGCGGGTGGCACGGTCCGGAGCGGCGCAGCCGCGCAGGGCCGTGGTCGGGTGCTCCACGGC
>CAZMCT010000025.1:29268-35172 GCA_964564785.1 uncultured Planctomycetales bacterium | reverse complement strand
ACGCACCAGCAGGATGCCCCGCGCCTCCAATTTCCACAAGATTCCAGGCTACCTCAAGGTGCGGGCCCCAACAGGCTTCGCGCTCAGGGCAGCGCTCATGTAGCAACGCCGCGTTTTGCGACAGTCCGTCCAGTCGGCCGGGGTGTACGCCGGCCGATTCGTAGACCCCGCTCAACTTGCTAACCAGCTCAGACTTCACGGTTAGTAAAAGAGGACACACCGGCACCGGGTGAGCGCGCCGGCAAGTTACTTCCGCCCCATCGGCAGGACCACCCTCGCGCCGGCCGGCGCAGCGGCGTCCGGCGGCTTGACCACGACCTGCGCCCCCAGCAGCTTCGCCTCGCCGCGCTGCACGCGGGCCGCCAGCTCGCGGCATTCTGCCAGCAACGCGTCCAGCATGCGGTCCTCGATCACCGTCTGCTTCTGCACCCCCTGCACGTAGATGATCCCCCGCCCCTTGCCGGCGAAGATCGCCACGTCGGCCCCCTCGCACTCGCCAGGGCCGTTCACCACGCAGCCCATCACCGCGACCTTCAGCGGCAGCGTGATCTCCGCCGCCAGCTTCGCCCGCACCTCCTGCACCAGCTTGAACAGGTCGACCTCGATCCGCCCGCAGGTGGGGCACGCGATCAGCTCGGGCTCGGTCCGCGGCCGCAGCCCCAGGCTGCACAGCAACTCCTTGCCGTCCTCGACCTCGTAGACCGGGTCGGCCGCGTACGAGATGCGGATCGTGTCGCCGATGCCGTTGGCCAGCAGCGTCGACAGGGCCGCGATCGAGCGGATGCGGCCGGTCTCGGGCGGGCCGGCGTGCGTGACGCCCAGGTGCAGCGGATAGTCGTAGCGCTGACTGATGGCCATGTAAGCGTCGATGACAATCCGCGGGTCGGGCGACTTCGCGCTGATCACCACGTCATGGAAGTCCTCGGCCTCGAAAATCCGCAGGTAGTCGTCGAGCTTGTCACACATGATGCGGATCAGGCCGGCCGCGTAGTCGCGGTCGAGCTCGGCCTGCTCGGCCGCCCGCTGCTGCTTGTCGCGCCGCTCGACGATGCCGCCCTCGTTGGCTCCGACGCGGATCGGGATGCCGCGCTCCTTGCAGGCAGCGATCACGCGGCGGACCTTGGTGCGATCCTGGATGTTTCCGGGATTGAGGCGGATCTTGTGCACGCCGGCCGCGATGGCCTCGAGCGCCCGCTCGAAGTGAAAGTGCACGTCGGCGACGATCGGCACGGGCGAAGCGGGGACGATCTCCTTGAGCGCTTCCGTGTCGCGCTTGTCCGGCACGGCCACGCGGACGAAGTCGGCCCCGGCCGCGGCCAGCTTGCGAATCTGGGCCAGCGTGGCGTCGACGTCGTAGGTGTACGTGCTGGTCATGGACTGGAGCGCGACGGGGGCGTCGCCGCCCACGTTGACGCGGCCGACGGCGACCTGGCGGGTATTGCGGCGTGGTTTCATGGTTCTCCCGAGTTCGCCGCGGGCGAACGGCCGCCAGCGGACGCACGCAGATTGTAGCGTCGGGCGGCGTGGAGCGGCCGACGGCTCGTCGGCCGAAGAGGCGCACCCTGCACTGCCGACACGGCGGTGGCACAGCGTCGACCCGCCACGGCCCTGCGCGGCTGCGCCGCTGCGGACCGTGCCACCCCGCCGAGGCGGCGGTGCCACAAGACGTGGCACAGCCGCCCTCGGCTGTGAGGTTGCGCGGCGCCGTCGTTGCTTCACCGCCGAGGCGGCGGTGACACATACCCGAAGCGATAACAGCCGATAGCTCGTTGGCCGAAGATGATGCGCGTAGCGGCCGACGGAGTTCGGGCCGGAGCCGGAGCGGCGGCTGCCGGGCTGGTGAGCGGACCCTGCCCGCCGGGCAGGCCGGTGACCGGGTACGATGGAGCGCCCCTGCACGGAGGCGTAGCATGAACCCGACCACGACCATCACCTGTCCCAACTGCCACGCGGCCATCGAAGTCAGCGAGGTCCTGTCGGCCCAGCTCACGACGCAGATCCGCGCGGAGCTCGACGCCGAACTGCGCGCCGCGCGGGCCGGGCTGGAGAAACAGTCAGCCGAGCTGCGGGCCCAGCAGGCGGCGCTCGAGCAGGGCCGCGCGCAGCTCGACGAGGAGGTGGGCCGGCGCCTGGCGGCCGAGCGGCAAAAGCTCCTGGAGCAGGCCCGGCAGAAAGCGGCCGCGGACCTGGCCGTCGAGCTGGGTGAGCGCGACGAGCGGCTCGGGGAGCTGGACCAGAAGCTGAAGGCGGCGCAGCAAAACGAGCTGGAGCTGCGACGCCGCGAGCGCGAGCTGAAGACGAAGGCGGAGGAGCAGGAGCTGGAGCTGACGCGGCGGCTGAACGAGGAGCGCGACCGGATCCGCCAGGAGGCGCTCAAACGGGCGGCCGACGAGCATGCGCTGCGACATGCCGAGAAGGACCGCAAGATCGCGGAACTGGTCCAGCAGCTCGAGGAGATGAAACGGAAGGCGGAGCAGGGCTCGCAGCAGGCGCAAGGGGAGGTGTTGGAGCTGGCGCTGGAGGAGCTACTGCGGCAGCGCTTCCCGGCCGACGCGATCGAGGAGGTCGTCAAGGGGGCTCGCGGCGGCGACGTCGTGCAACGCGTGATTTCGCCGGCCGGTCTGGATTGCGGGTCGATCCTCTGGGAGGCCAAGCGGACGAAGAACTGGTCGGATGCATGGCTGGCGAAGCTGCGGCATGACCAGCGGGAGGCGAAGGCCGCGTGCGCGGTGCTGGTGAGCACGGCGCTGCCGGAACGGATCGAGCACTTCGGGCAGGTGGAGGGCGTGTGGGTGTGCAGTTGGGCCTGCGCGGTGCAAGTCGGGGCGGTGTTGCGGGCCGGGCTGCTGGAGGTGGGCAAGGCGCGGCGGGCGCTGGAGGGCCAGCACGGGAAGATGGAAGCCCTATACCAATATTTGTCGGGTACGGAGTTCCGCAACCGCGTGACGGGGATTGTGGAAGCGTTCGTCGCGCTGCGGAGCGACCTGGAGCGCGAGAAAGCCGCGCTCCAACGGCACTGGGCCAGGCGCGAGAAGCAGCTCGAACAGGCCGTCCAGAGTACTGCGGGGATGTACGGGGACTTACAGGGGCTGATCGGCGCCAGCCTTCCGGAAATCGACGGCATGGCGCTGCTCACGACCGAGGAGCTGCCAGCCCTGGATGATCAGCACCCGGCTTAGCGGCCGACCCCATTCGGCCGACGGGGACTCGCGTCGCGACCTCGGGGAGAGGGCGCGGCGGAACAGCCCGTTGAGAAAGGGGGTCGTCTCCGCGTGAAGCGGGCATCACGTTGGCGCCAGCGGCCACTCCCGCGGTACCGCTCCCCTGTTCCAATGGGCTGGTTGAGAACCGCGGCTTCGCGATTGGAGCTCGGAGCCCGCCCGGGAGCGGCGCAAAGGAAAGGGCGAACGAATGTTCGCCCTTCGATCGTTTCCGTTTGCTACGTCGCTGGAAGCGGCGACGTTAGTGCTTCGGTTCCTCGGGCTTCTTCTCGGCGGGCTTGTCCGCGGGCTTCGCGGCCGGCGCCGGCGTGGCCGGCTTGGCCTCCGCGTTCTTCTCGGCGGGCATCAGCACGGCGTCGACCACGTGAATGACGCCGTTGCTGGCGGCCACGTCAGTCTTGGTGACGTTGACTTTGCCGTCGAGCGTGACCTTGTTGTACTTGACGGTGATCTTGATCTCACCGCCTTCGACGCTCTTGGCGGTCTTGCCGTCCATCTTGAGCACGTCGGCGGCCATGACCTTACCGCTGACCACGTGGTACTTCAGGATGTTCGCCAGCTTGGTTTTGTTCTCCGGCTTCTTCAGATCCTCGAGCTTCTCCTTGCCGAGCTTGTTGAACGCCTCATCGGTCGGGGCGAAGACCGTGAACGGTCCGGTGCCCTTCAGCGTGTCGACCAGGCCGGCGGCCTTGAGCAGGTCGCAGAGGGTGTTGAACTTGGATTCCTGAGCGACGGCGACGATGTCTTTTGCGGCGTCCTTCTTCTCCTGTGCGGCCGGCATGTCGGCCTTCTTGGCTTCCGGCTTGGCCTCGGGCTTGGCCTCGGGCTTCTTGGCCGGCTCCTGCGCGACGGCCCAGCCACACGCCAGTACCGCCACCAGCAGCGTACGCGACAAACGAGTGAACATTCTGCAACTCCTTCAGATCCCCGCTTCGCGGCAACCACACGCCCGGGCTGTCTACACCGACCGCACCGTTCGCCGCGTAAGCGAAGCCGTAAATGCTAACGAGGTCAGCCGCGAAAGCAAGAGGTCTGGACGGCGACGAATCGTGCATCGGTGTCGAGATGGGAGCGGTTTCGGGCACCTCCCGTCATCCTCCCCCTCGATGCGGATCGTAAGTCCCGTCAGATGACCGGTTTGTGAACGAATCACGCCGGGGTTGGCACGGGCGACGCACGCGTCGGAGTAACCGCCCAGCGGCATCCGGTCACCACGCCGGACGACATCAGGCGATCGTGATTTCTTTCGCGAGGTACACGTCCTGAATGGCGTGCAGCAGCTCGATGCCGTCCTTCATCGGTTTCTGAAACGCCTTGCGACCCGAGATCAGTCCCTGGCCGCCGGCGCGCTTGTTGACGACTGCGGTCCAGACCGCTTCCGAAATGTCGCTTGCGCCCTTGCTCTCGCCGCCGGAATTGATGAGGCCGATGCGGCCCATGTAGCAGTTCGCGACCTGGTAGCGGCAGAGGTCGATGGGGTGGCCGCCCTTGCCCTGCTCGTCGGCACCGGAGAGCTGGGTGTAGACGCGCTTGTCCCACTTGCCGTAACCGGATGAGCCGGTGTTGAGCGCGGCGTAGCCGCCGTTGACGGTGGGCAGCTTCTGCTTGATGAGGTCGGCTTGGATCGTCACCCCCAGATGGTTGGCCTGACCGGTGAGATCCGCGGCGGTGTGATAGTCGACCCCGTCCTTCTTGAACGCGGAATTGCGCAGGTAGCACCAGAGGACGGTGAACATGCCGAGTTCGTGCGCCTGGGCAAAGGCGTCGGAGATCTCCTCGATCTGCCGCGTGGACTCGTCCGAACCGAAGTAGACCGTAGCGCCGACGCCGACCGCGCCCATGTCCCACGCCGTCTGAACCACCCCGAAAAGCCGCTGGTCGAAGCGGTTGGGGTACGTGAGCAGCTCGTTATGGTTGATCTTGACGATGAACGGGATGCGGTGCGCATACTTGCGGGCCACGGCCCCCAGCACGCCGAACGTGCTCGCGACCGCGTTGCAGCCGCCCTCCATCGCCAAGCGAACGATGTTCTCGGGGTCGAAGAATGCCGGGTTCGGCGCGAACGACGCCCCGGCCGAGTGCTCGATGCCCTGGTCGACCGGCAGGATCGAAAGATAGCCGGTCCCGGACAGCCGGCCGTGCTTATACAGCCACGCGAGGCGGTTCACGACGCGGTTATTCCGGTCGGTGTGCACGAACACGCGGTCGAGGAAATCCGGGCCGGGGAGCGTGAGCGCGTCGGCCGGAATCGTGCGGCACTTGTACTCCAGCAGGTCCTTGGCCTTGTCACCGAGCTGCGAAACGATGCGATCGAACATGCGATTCTCCTGTCCAGCGTGGCCGCGGCGGCACCTTTGCCTAGCAGCGCATCATACAACCCGCCCCAGCGTCCGTCATCCGCACGTTCACCGCCGACCCATCGGCCGTTGGGGCAGCCCCGCCCCTGTGGCACCGCCGCCCTCGGCGGTGATACGGTGAGACGTCGATTCATTGTGGCACCGCCGCCCTCGGCGGTGATACGGTGAGACGTCAATTCATTGTGGCACCGCCGCCCTCGGCGGTGATGGCAACCCAGCCGGGGGCGGCTGGGCCACAGATCCCCAGCCGGGGGCGGCTGGGCCACAGATTCCCAGCCGGGGGCGGCTGGGCCACAGATCCCCAGCCGGGGGCGGCTGGGCCACAG
>CAZMCT010000025.1:0-29168 GCA_964564785.1 uncultured Planctomycetales bacterium | reverse complement strand
CCCAGCCGGGGGCGGCTGGGCCACAGATTCCCAGCCGGGGGCGGCTGGGCCACAGTTGTCAGCCCGCCGCGCCGCGGATAGCGTTGGCGGGCCATGACGCATGACCCGGACACGACCTTTGGCTCCGCTGCGGCGCACGACAGCATCGGAGCACAACTCACGGCCGCGCTGGCCGGCGCCATCGCCGAACTGACCGGCCGGGCGGCGGAGACCGCCGACGCGGCCGTGCGGCCGGCGGGCGACCCTAAGTTCGGGGATTACCAGTGCAACGCGGCCATGGGATTGGCGAAGGCACTCGGGATGAAGCCGCGCGAGGTGGCGGAGCGTATCCGCGCTCTGGCCGAGCCGCGGCTGGCGGGCATGGTCGAGCCGCTGGCGATCGCCGGGCCGGGGTTCATCAATATTCGACTCACCGGCGAGTTCCTGGCCCGCCACTTGCGCGAGATTCCGGCGCCGCCGGAGCTGCCACCGGCGGGTGAACCGGCGCTCGCGCCGGGCGGCGGACCGGCCGCGTGGCCGATCGTGGATCGCGTGGGGATCCGGCCGGTTGCCCAGCCGCAGCGGGTGGTGATCGACTATTCGCAGCCGAACATCGCCAAGCAGATGCACGTCGGCCACCTGCGGAGCACGATCATTGGCGATGCGCTGGCCCGCGTGCTCGCATTCTTGGGGCACGACACGATCCGGCAGAACCACATCGGCGACTGGGGAACGCAGTTCGGCATGCTGATCCGCTGGTACCGCGAGCACCCGCTGCCGACGCCGCAGTCGCACGCGGACGTGCTCGAGGCGGCGGAGGCGGACTACAAGGCGGCCAACGAGCGGTTCGAGCAGGACGCGGAGTTCGCGGCCGAGGCGCGGCGGGCGGTGACGGCGCTCCAGGGCGGCGACGCGGACGCGCGGAGGGTGTGGGAGCAGATCCGGACGTTGTCGCTGGCGGCGGTGCACGAGCTTTATGACCGGCTCGGCGTGCTCCTGGGGCCGGAGGATGTGTGCGGGGAAAGCTTCTACAACCCGTGGCTGGCGGAGACAGTGGCGGAGCTGCGGCAGCGGCTGAAGCCGGGGGGGGACGGGGGAGTGCTGGCGGGTGTACGGGCGGAGGTGCGCGACGACGCGGGCGCCGTGTGCGTGTTCATGTACAAGGCGGACGGGACGCCGCTGTTTGCGACGCGCGAGGGCAACCCGCTGCCGATGATCATCCAGAAGGCGGACGGGGGGTACAACTACGAGACGACCGATCTGGCGGGGCTGCGCTACCGGATCCGGGCGCTGGGGGCGCGCCGGATCCTGTACGTGGTGGACATGGCGCAGGGGCCGCACTTCGACATGGTGTTCACGGCCGCGCGGGCTGCGGGGCTGATTCCCGCCGAGGTTGAAGTGACGCACGTGAAGTTCGGGATGGTGCTGGGGGCCGACGGCAAGCGGATCAAGACCCGCGCGGGGCGGAGCATCAAGCTGCGCGAGCTGCTGGACGAGGCCGAGGTGCGGGCCCGGACGCTGCTGGAAGAAAGGGATCGAGGGATCGAGGCATCAAGGGATCAAGGGGAGGTGCGCGGGCCCACGCTGACGGCCGATGAGAAGCAGCGAATCGCGCCGCGAGTCGGAATCGCGGCGGTCAAGTACGCGGACCTGCGCACCGACCGCAACTCGAACTACGTGTTCGACTGGGACAAAATGATCTCGCTCCAGGGAAACACCGCCCCGTACATGATGTACGCGTACGCGCGGATCCGCTCGATCTACCGCAAGGCGGCCGAGCGCTATGGCGCGCCGGAGGTGTACGCGGCGGACGTGGCGCTGCGGATCGAGCATCCGGCCGAGCGGGCGCTGGCCCTGCGGCTGGCCCGGCTGCCGGAGGCGATCGAGGCCGTGGCGTCGGAACTGCTGCCGCACATCCTGTGCGGCTACCTGTACGACCTGGCGGCCGAGTTCATGCGCTTCTATGAGTCGTGCCCGGTGCTCCAGGCGGCGGACGAGGCTTCGCGGCTGAGCCGCATGCGACTGTGTGACCTGACCGCCCGAACGCTGCGGCTGGGCCTGGCGCTGCTGGGGATCGAGGTCATCGAGCGAATGTGAGCCGAGACACGGGTGAGGGCCCGAGTCGGAACACCGGGTCCCAGTCGCGACCGTTGATCCGAGCCGCGACCGTGAGTGAGGGAGTGGTCGGCGCGTTTCCGCTCCTTCACGGTCGCGGCTTGGAATCGGTAACGGCCGAGGGCGGCGGTGCCGTACTGAATCGACGTATCACCGCCGAGGCGGCGGTGCCACACAACGGCGGCGGTGCCACACAGTGGCGGCGGTGTCACACAACGGCGGCGGTGTCACACAACGGCGGCGGTGCCACACACCCCAAGTGGTAGCGGCCGCGGGCTCGTTGGCCGGCCTGGGGAAACCATCGGCCAGAAAGCGGCACCAACCGCAGGCACCGGCAACGCCCACGATGCGGGCGGAGAGATCTTCGCCTGGGGAGCCCACCGGCGATCAACCGAAGCCACCCAGACACACCGGCTGGAAGTCGCTGCCACCGACTGCGGTCACCAGGCCCAACTGACAGACCCCGTTCCACGGCGAGGACGGATACGTCGGCCGTCGGGGAGGCGCACTTCGCGGGGGCGGGTCGTTTTGCCAACAAGGGCGCCGTAAAGCCGCAACTCGCCGGGACCGGCGGCCGTGACCTCGATCGGCTCGTCGGCCGGGCTGTCGAGCGGGATGCGGATGATGGCTCGCGCGGTGCACGTCAGCAGCGGCCGGCCATCGCGGCGGCATTCGACGGCCGGCGGACTGGACCTGGAAGCCCGCGTTACCGGCCGGTAGCCGGTGGTACTACTTGAACCGGGCTCGAAGCCCACACGACGATCACTGCTCGGCGAAGAGCTGGTACCGCCGTTTCGCAGGTGCACATCATAGAGCCCCCCGCCCAGGCGGATGTTTCGCAAACCGGCATCCGGGAAGTGGAGCGAGCCGATCCGGAGGTAGCCGGCCGGCTCGACGTCGATCAGCTCCTGCATCGCCACAAACGCCAGCAGCCCGCCCCAGTGATAGAGCCGCGCCGCGTTCCAGACGTCCGCGCCCTGGCCGGTCTCGGCGTTGTAGTTCTCGTAGATTCCGCCGTCGGCCCGCCAGTTCTTCATGAACAATTCGAGACTCTTGCGGGCCAGGGCGGCCGCCTCGGCGTCGAGGCGGTAACGCCGCAGGCCCTCGGCGACCAGGAAGTTGAACGGCCCCCAGATGCGGCCGCGCCAGTAGTCGTTGTCCTTGAACGCGGGGTCGCTCCGGGAGATCGCGGGGATGACCCACTCGCCCCAGAACTCGGCCGGGTTGAGCAGGTGCTCGCGGACCATGCGGGCCGCGCGGTCGGGCGGAGCAACGCCGGCGATGAGGGGGAAGAACGAGGTCGGTGCCCAGCGGCTGCTGTAGCGCCCGTCCCAGTGGCGGTTGACATAGAGCCCGTGTTCCTCGTCCCAGAGGTGCGCGTTGATGCGCTCGGCGAGGCGGGCGTGTTCGCGTTGGTAACGGGTGGCGTCGGCGGGCCGGGCGAGGCAGTCGGCGATGCGGGCCAGCGCGTCGCAGTCCATGGCGTAGAAGCTCGAGAGGGCGACGTCGTCGAGCTCCAGCGTACAGGTCCGCTCGTTGAACGCGACATCGTCGAAGAGCGGCGAGTTGTCGAGTCCGGATTCGTACATCGCCGACTGCCGCGTGTGCTGAAGCTTCTGGTTGTACGGCACGAGCTGGGGGAACTCGTAGTCGACGTTGTCGGAGCCCCACTCGAGCAGGCCGTTGCCGTTGCCGTCGCGGTGCTTCATCCAGAACGCATGCCAGCGGGCCAGGCGCGGGTACATGCGGCGCAGCCACGCCTTGTCCGGTCGCAGGCGCTGCGTCTTCCAGACCAGGTACGCGCCGAGCGGCGGCATCGACCGGTCGCGTGAGGCGGCGCCGTGGGCCATGTAGTAATTGGGAACGAAGCCCAGCTCATCGATCGCGGCACAGACGGACTCGAAGTTGTGACGGGCGAGGTCGGGGGCCTCGTACGACATGAACGTCCCGACCAGGAAGGTGTCCCAGCAAAAGACGAGCACGCCGCGCCAGTCGTAGCACCAGTCGCGGCTGACGGGCGAAGACACCAGCCGGCGGCGCGTGTCGAACAACGTGTTCCAGCAGATCGCCTGCATCATGGCCCCGGGCGCGTCGGTCAGCGCGCCGGTGCCGGTCAGCGCCTGGCGGGCCAGCGCCCCGAACGTGCCGGGGGCGCGGGAAACGGCCGCGGGCGGTCGGACGCTGATCGTCGCCGGTCGGCCCGCCAGCGCGACGGCGTAGGGCTCGGCGATGTTGACGAAATAGCGGGCCGGCCACGTGGCGCCGTCAAGCCGCACGGTACAGCCGGCGAATATGCCGCGGTCGGGCCCGGGTCGCTCCGGAGTTGCGCCGACCGGGGCGAGGAAGCGAAAGACGATCCGCTGCCGCGACTCGACCAGCGGTGTGACGGACAGCACGAGCGTGCCGCGACGGTCGATGGCCTCGGCTCGATAGAGCACGTCGCCGGCCTTGAACTCCAGGCGGGCGGGCAGGCCGAGCGGTGCGTGCGGTCCAAGGCGGGTGACGTGATCCCAGCGGAACGTGTCGTAAAGCCTGCCGATCTTGCGGTGCTCGGGGTCGGGCGGCGGAACGCGGGCCGGGACCGTCTCGTCCCAGATCGCGAAGTCGATTGCGACGATGGTCTCGCCGTCGCGGAGGTAGACGAAGCGGTTGAAACCCTGAAAGTCCCACGTGTTCCAGCCGCTCGGCGCGTGCGTGATGGTCATGGCAGATCCTCGCGCAAAAACAGGAAAGCTAACCGGCGGGCGGCCGCAGGGCAAAACGAGTGGACCGGCCGCAGGCGGCCTCAGGGCTGGGACGACATGGCGGTGCGCGAGGGCTGGGTTTCCGCGGGTTCGGCGGGCTGCTTGAGGCGCAGGGCGCGTTCGCGAAGCTGCGCGAGCTCACGAGAAATCTCGGTCGGCCAGGCGCCCGGCGGGTGGGCTTCGACCGCGGTCAGGATCGCGAGCGCTTGGTCAACGCCGTCCGGGGTGAGCCGCGGCTCGACCTCGGCCTTGACGGCCCGCCAGAACTCGGCGGTGTCGGCCTGCGAGTTGAAGCGGCCAAGCAGATCGGCGATGCGGGCGTCGTACTGGCCGCTGGCGATGGCACAGCGGAGCAGGTCGAGGGCGACGCGGTCGAGACCCTCGGCGCGCGCGGCCTCGAGGTCGTCGATGGCGGCGATGTAGGCGTTGATCGCCTCGGCGGGTTGGCCGAGGCGGGCGTATTGGCCCGCGAGTCGGGCGCGGATGCGGCCCAGTCGGGCGTGGTCAATCGGGTCGGTGTCGGCCGCGGCTCGGGCCAGGCGTTCGAGGAGTTCGAGCGTGCGGGCGGCGTCGGTCGTGCCGGACGTGGGCAGGCGGGCCATCCAGCGTTCGGCATCTTCGGGGCTGCCGCGGGAGAGCAGGTCGAGGACGCCGCGCCAGGCGAGCTGGCGGATGGTCTCCTCGGTTTCCTGGGTCGAGCCGGCCCGTTCCCACAGGGCTTGGACGTGGCTGTCATTGGCACTCGAGCCGATGGCGGCGAGGGTCTCGACGGCGACGCGCCGGACGCCCGGATCGGGATCGCCGGTCGCGGGCAGCAGGGCGTCGGCGAACTGGGGGCTCTTGATGGCGGCGAGGCAGCGGACCGCAGCCTGTCGGACGGCCACGGTCTCCTGGCGATCGAGCGCGGCGGCGGCGACGGGCGCGAGCCGCGGGTCGGCGAGGTTTCCCATCGCCCACAGGACGCGTTCACGGAGGGCGGCGTTGGCCGGTCCGGAGTGGCCGAAGACGTCGAGGAGCGCCGAGGCCACGATCTCGCGCGTGCCCTCGGTGATCACGCCGCGCTCGGCGAGGCGTCCAAGGGCGGCGACGGCCTCGGTGACGAGGGCGTCGTCGGGATCGGACAGAAAGGCGAAGAGGGCGTCGATGGCCGCGGGGCCGCCGATGTACCCGAGCCCGTTGAGCAGCGCGAGTCGAACCTCGCGGGCGCGCGTCCGGGCGAGCATGTCGAGGAAGCGGGACGCGTCCTGCGAGTCGCGCAGGCTGGCGACGGCCTGGACGGCGGCGGCCTGCTCGCGGGGGTCGGCGGCGCCGGCGAGCAGCTCGCGGACGCGGTCCTGGAGCTCGGGCGGCAGCGAGCGGCCTTCCGCGAGGTGGAGCTGGGTAAGCTTGAGGCCCAGCAGCCGAAAGGTCGGGGTGCTGTCGGCCAGGTAGCCGGCGAGGAGGGCGGCACGCTCCGCGTCGGCGACGCGCAAGAAGCTGCCCTCGACAACCTTCCCGAGGCGGCTTTCGAGCGTCTCGACGCGGCGGCGCATTTCGCGGTGCTTGCGGACCAGGCGTTCGATCTGATGCTGCTGCCAAGCTTCGCGTGAAAGCGCGCGGGTCTCTTCCCACCAGGCGCGGGCGGCAGCGGGATCGTCGCTGAAATCCATGGCGGTGGCTTGGGAAAGGGCCGCGAGGGCGGCCTGGGAGATGGCCGCGTCGGAGACCGCGAGGACGGCTACGAGCGCGTCGATCGCCTCGCGCTCGGTCATCAGCCCGAGGGCGGTAATCGCGGCGAGTCGCGTGAGGCGGGCCGTGTCGGCGTCGAGGGCAAGCTGGCGCAGACGCACGGTTACGCCGTTGTCGGGGTACGCGGCGAGGACGGTCGCGGCCGCCTGGCGCACGGCCGCATCGGCGTCGCCCAGCATGGCAATGAGGGGCTCGATGTACACGGGGTCGAGCAGTTCAGGAAGCTCAGCGAGCGCGCCCGCCACGGCCACCTTGGCGGCGGAGTTGACGCCTCCCAGCAGCGAGACCAGTCGGGGCGGCGTTTCGGGCCAGCGCTGGAGCAGTAGCTCACGGGCGACCGTCCGACGAACCTCCGGCGCGTTCTGGCCCTCGATCAGGCCGATAAGGTCGTTCAGGCGAGCCTGATTGCTGGGGACGGTTCCCGTCGTCGGCTGCGATTGCGCCGGCGGTTGGGCCGCGGCCGACACCGCCGCCCACCACGCCAGCACTCCGAGTAGCGCTCGAAACCGCATGCACGCACCCGCAAACCTTGGGATGCAGCCGACCCGCGAGGACAGACCCAGGCGAGCACAGGCCGTTAGCCGTCCTGTCCACTCACAGCCCCCGGCCGCGCTCCATCGCAAGAGAAGTATACCCGATCAAAGGCCGCAGGTCGCGTTGGAACGCGAAAGCGGCTTCATAATCCCGTCGATAACACCTGGGAAGAGGCGCACTTGAAACCGCGCCACGGAAGGTCTAACGTAACGGCGGTGCCGGGACGGCCCGGTTGGCCGAAATCTGGTTCTGGCCCCCCCGCGTCCGTCACGGGCGGACGGACAGGAGCAAATATGTCACGCCGATTCGGAAGTGTGCTGCTGGTGGGGTTCCTGGGGGCGTGCGCCGCACAGGCGGACCTGTGGCAGAACGTGTTTCGCGGGCTCGGATACGTTGCGACGCCGTTGGGCGGTCCGCTCTCCACCACCAGCGATGGGACCCGGATCAACGGGTCCCGCTCGGGGCGACTGCGGATCGTGCCGAACGGGCTGGGAGGCGGCTACCAGCTCGAGTTCGACCGTTCGTTCGGGCTCGACACGCGTGGGCGACCGGAGGTGCTGCGGTTCGGCGGGGCGGGCGAGCTTGGGCTGAACGGCGACGTGCAGGCGACGCTGGGCTACAACGGGCGTGATTTCCGCACGTACCGCGGCGACTTCGTCATCAACAATCTCGGGTACAACCTGCGGAGCAAGCTGGGGGGCCAGGATGCCAGCCTGACGGGCGTGTTGAACGGGGGCGCATCCTTCGAACTCAATGAGTGGGGGTTCTACAACTTGCAGCTCGAAATCAGCAACACCAATTCGCAACTCGAGCTGGATGGCGTCGTGGCCCGCGACCGGGACGATACGAACTTCAACGTCGGGCCGATCGTCATCGAGGGCAACATCTTCGTCGACGGCCTGGCGGCCCTCATGAACGGCCTCGGCCTCGATACTACCGCCCTGGAAGAGCTGTTCCCGAAGTCGCCGATCGACCAACTGAACAACCCCCCGGCCGTCAGCACGGTACTGGCAGAAACAACGGCCACAGCACAGATCAGCAACCCGGCCCCCACTGGCGGGGATGAACTCGCGCCCCTCCTGATCCAGACCGTGCTGCGGGGCGATGCCACGGCCGCCGAACGGCTGATTGAGGGTCTCGCGGCCGGAACGGTCACGAACAGCCATCCAGTGGACGAAGCACCGCCGAACGTGTTGATGGTTCCCGACCCCGGAACGCTGTTTCTGTTCGCGGCTGGTGCGGCTGCACTGGGCAGTCGGCGCGCCCGGAGGTAGCCGGCCGCGGCTTGAGCGTTCCCCGGGGGGGGCGTCGCTCGCATGGCGAGCCTGTCGCAACGCCGGCCGGGCGGCGGCTCACGCCGGTCGCACTCGGTGGGGTGGCGGTCGTCGAACAGGCGCAGCCTCAGGAAGCCCCTCGCTCAATCGAGGTCGGTGGCTTCGACGTCACAGGAACCCCCCGGATCGCCGCAGGCGACCAGCATGTCGTGCCCGCTGCGTGCCCGTTGGCTCGGTCTCAACCCCGCACGGTAAGATAGCCCCGCCATGGCTGTCTCCCCGCTGCTCGCCCTGCGCGAGATCCGCAAGGCTTTCGCCGGCCACGAGGTCCTCCACGGCGTCGATTTCGACCTCCGCCCCGGCGAGGTCCACGCTCTCGTCGGCGAGAACGGCGCCGGCAAGAGCACCCTCATCAAGGTTCTCGCGGGCGCCTACCGCGACTACACCGGCCGGATCGAACTCCGCGGCCACGAAGTGCGGTTCGCCGACCCGCGCGACGCCGAACGCGCCGGCATCGCGGTCATTTACCAGGAGCTTGCCCTCATTCCGCATCTGTCCGTGGCCGAGAACCTGCTGCTCGGCCGCGAGCCGCGGACGCCCTTCGGCCAGCTTGCCGCCGGCCGCATACGGGCCGCGGCCCGCACCGTGCTCGCGGACGAACTGGGCCTGGCGCTGGACGTCACGCGGACGGTCGCCGAATTGCCGATCGGCGTCCAACAGCTCGTCGAGATCGCCAAGGCCCTCGCACGTCGGGCCGAAATCCTGGTCATGGACGAACCCACCAGCGCCTTGTCCGAGGAGGACACGCAGCGGCTGTTCGCCGCCGTACGCCGCCTGCGCGCGCGGGGCGTTGCGATCATTTACATCTCGCACAAGATCGACGAGCTCTACGCCCTGGCCGACCGCATCACCGTGCTCCGCGACGGCCGGCGGGTGGTGACCGCGAGCAGCGCCGAGCTGACTTGCGACCAGCTCGTGCACCACATGGTCGGTCGCAACGTCGCTATCGGTCCGGCCCGCCGCTCCGCCCCGCCCGGAATCGAGCGACTCCGGGCTGAGCGGATCTGGGTCGCGACCCCCGACCGCCGCCGCTGGCTCGTGCAGGACGCCTCGCTGCGGGTCCGCGCCGGCGAAATCCTCGGACTCGCCGGCTTGCTCGGCTCCGGCGCCAGCGAGCTGCTCGGCGCCCTCTTCGGCCGGATCCCGCTGGCCCGCGGCACCGTCACGGTTGACGGCCGGCCCTTTCCTCGGCCGTCACCCGCCGCGGCGCTCCGACGCGGTGTGGCCCTGCTCACCAACGATCGTCAGGCCAGCGGCCTGGTGCCGCCGATGTCCGTCCTGCACAACCTCAGCCTCGCCACGCTCGCCCACGACACGCGG
Source organism: uncultured Planctomycetales bacterium (assembly GCA_964564785.1). GTDB lineage: Bacteria > Planctomycetota > Phycisphaerae > UBA1845 > Fen-1342 > CAZMCT01. The sequence continues at coordinate 19,414 of CAZMCT010000025.1, read as the reverse complement.
GCCGGCGTGCTGTCACATCGGGCCGAGCAGCGGCGCTGCCTGGGCCTGGTCGACCGCCTCCGCCTCCGCATGCCCTCGCCAGCCAGCGAGGTCACCGCCCTCTCCGGCGGCAACCAGCAGAAAGTGCTCCTCGCGCGCTGGCTGCTCGCGGCCCCCCGCGTGCTGTTGCTCGATGAGCCGACCCGCGGAATCGACGTCGCCGCCAAGGCCGACATCTACCACTTGCTCGACCAGCTCACCACCGCCGGGCTTGGCATCCTCCTGATCACTAGCGAGCTGCCCGAGCTCCTCGCGCTGGCCGACCGCATCCTGGTCCTGCACCGCGGCCGTATCGTCGCGGAGCTCGACCGTGAGTGCGCCACGCAGGAGCGCATCCTGCACGCGGCCATGGGCGGCGCGTGAGCCGCTCGCTATACTGCGACACCAGCGCCTTTCGCCGGACGAGCAATATGCGTCACCTGCACCACAAAACGCTGCTGCTGGCTGCAATCCTCGTCGCAACCGCGCGGCAGGCTGCCGGGCAAGACAGCCGGCCGGCCCCCGCCGACGCCCGCGTCCCCGATACCCGCCCGCGACTGGCAGTCGTCGACTTCCAATGCGAACCGGGCGGAGACGAGCGCGATGCATGGATCGCCACGGCGCTGGAAGAGTTGCTGGCGCGCCGCCTCCAGCGCGTGCCCGACCTGGCGGTCATCCCCACGATCCGCGCGTATCAAGCCCGCCGCGAAATCCTCGAGCCGAACGAGCCCCCGCCGCCCTGGAACGATGTGGTCCGCGGACTCGGCGGACAGCTCATGCTCGTCGGCGCCTGTCACGGTCCCGATCACGCCGTCGAGCTGCGGCTCGCGCTGACCCGCGCTACGACCCGCGAGCACGTCGCGCGCGTCTCTCTGGGCCCCAGCCGGATCTTCGAGTTGCTCGACGACGCCACGCGCTGGGTGCTCACGCAGCTCGACGTTCCCCCGCTCGACCCCACGCTCGAGGCGGCCCTGTTTGAGCCACCCAGCCCGGTCACCTCTGCCGTCGAATACTACGCTCGTGCGGTTTCCGCCACGCGCGCCGATCGGCAGCGCGAAGCCCTCCGCTACGCCGCCCTCGCCGTCGATGCCGACCGTCAGTTCCGGCCCGCTCTTCTCGTGCTCGCCAACCTCGAGCTACAACTCGGGCCCGGCACCCGCAGCACCGCCGAACGACGCCTTCGCGTGATCGGCGATCTGGCGCGCTTGGACAACGACCCGTTCGACCGGGTCCGCGCTGAAATCGGCCAGGCCCTCGTCCTCCAGGCCGAGGGCGCGTTCGACGCCGCCTACATGCGTGCCGAAACCGCGCTCGTGCTCGCTTGGCAACACCGTGATATCTACGGAGAGTTCGCCGCGCTCACGACCCTCTGCGACTCATTCCTGCTCCGGCCGCCCCCCAGTGTTCCCGACCTTCCGCCGGCCGCCGCCGAAACCTACGCTCGCGAATGCCTGCGACGCGCCGCCGAGTGGCAGGCCCTGCTCGTCGACGCGCTCGAGGCCCGCGGCGATGTTCTGGCCGGCCTGCCCGCAGCCAACAAGCTCGCACTCATTTACGAACGCGTCGCCTCGCCCGAAGAGGCCCTCGCCATGCACCGTCGCACGCTCGCCATGGCCGATACGCTCGGCTCGCGCCGGCACCAGGCGACCGCCTGGCTCTATCTCGGCCAGTGGCACCGCAGCCGGCAGAGTTGGGCCGAGGCGATCGACGCCGTGACCCGTTGCCTGGCGCTCACCCATGCGGAAGCACGGCCGGCTGTTCGCGTGACGCTCGGCGGGGTCTACCGCGATATGGGGCTGATCGAGCAGGCGCTCACGCAGTTCGAGCAGGCCTACGAGGAGGTCCGGCGGGGCGACGGCCTGCTCGATCAGTATGTCTGCCTGCGCGAGATCGCCCGTTCGCGGATGCAGCTCGGCCGCCGGGCCGAAGCCATTGTGGCCTTGCAGGATGCGATCGATCTCGCGCATGCGCTTGAGCTGCGCGACGAGCAAGATTTACGCAAAGATCTGGAGCGCTGGAAGTCGGGCGGCTGAAGCTTCCGCCGCCATCTCACAGCCCGTCGAAAAAGGGGACAGTCGAGAAAAGCGGCCGGCACCTCGGCGGTAGCCGCCGGCGCTACCGTGATGGTGGGTTCACGCGGCGCCAGCCCCCTTTCTCAACCGCCTGTTATCTCGGCATATCGCGCCAGGCCAGTAACGACCGCACGATCCCGCTGTTTACGGCCGGCATCGGCAGTTGCGCCAATTCTGCCGGGCTCGCCCACCGGCAGCCCTCGTTGCCCAGCGGCTGCGGCTCGCCCGCTCGCCAACGGCACACAACGGGTGTCAAATGCACGATGCGATCTTCGTACTCACACCGCACCTCCGGCAATACCGCCCGCGCGTCGGCGCGAACACCGCACTCCTCCAACAGCTCCCGCACCGCACCATCGGCCGCGCTCTCCCCCGGCAGCAGCTTGCCGCCGGGGAACTCCCATGCGCCGGCGAGATGAACATCCGCCGCGCGCTTGGCGATCAGCCAACGGCCGCCCCGTTGCACCAAAGCCAACGCGACGCGATGCTCCGGCTTGCTCATACGTGCGTCTGCTCCGAGGTCATCTGACGAGTCTACTGCGGCCGCCCGGCACCCGAAACGGCCGGCCTGAGCCGACCTTCCGTGAGCGGTTTCCGGCCGTTCGCATTGTGTGGATCGCAGTTTCGGATAATACGTAAGCCAATTACTGTAAACGTTTTATGAATTGAACTGCGTGTCGTCCATTTCCGCCGGTTTTTGTGGACAGCCCCGAGCCGATCTGTTATAGTCCCGGGTGCCTAGTCGGGATTTCGACCGGGCTGTGAAGATGGATATTGCGGCTGTTCTAGCCGTGGCGCGCTTCCGGGACCGACCCTTGGGTTCGATCCCGGAAGTTTTTTTTATGGCGCCCCGCGAGAAGCGCGCCCTTCGCCTGCGAAACCCGGATCCGGAAAAGTGACTACCACGCAGACCGCCTCCGGCAACCCGCCCCCACCCCGGTGCGCCGCGCCGGCCCGCGTGCTGCACACTACGAATCTCTGCCATGCGCACATCGCGATCGAATTCGTCCTCCCAGAATTCCCCGCCTCTCACCCCGGCCAGTTCCTGCAAGTGCTCTGTCGCGAACACGAGCACCCGGACCCTATCGCGCAACATTGGCCGCCCGACGGCTTTCCGTCCATCCACGACCCCGATTTCACCCGCCTCGAGCCGTACCTGCGGCGCCCGTTCAGCATCGCCGACCGTTTCGACGCTGACGACGGCACGCACCTGCTTCTGATCTCGCGGTCCGTCGGCGTTGCGACGCGCTGGCTCGATCGCGTTCGCCCCGGAGACGGGCTCGACATTACCGGGCCGCTGGGCCGCGGGTTTCGCATTCCCCCATCGTCTGCGCCGCTCGTCCTCGTCGGCGGCGGAGTGGGCATTCCGCCGCTCCTCTACCTGACGCGATGGCTGCACGAACGCCGGTACACGGCTGTCACCTGCATCTTCGGCGCAACCACACGCGACCTGCTTCCGCTCCGACTGCGGGCCCAGCCCAACCGCGAAGGTGCCCCCTCTCCGTGCGTTGAGCTACCGGGGCAAGCCCCCTTTGCCTCTGTGATCACCACCGACGACGGCACCCTCGGCCTGCCCGGCCGCGTCAGCGATGCCCTGCTTCATCAGCCACTCGGGCGGGACAGCCTCGTCCTCGCGTGCGGCCCCGAGCCGATGCTTCGGGCCGTGGCCGACCTGACTCGCACGTTCGGCTGCGCATGTCAGCTATGTATCGAGCGCAACATGGGTTGCGGCGTCGGTACATGTCAATCCTGCGTCGTGCGGTTGCGTGATCTCGGTCGACCTGAGGGCTGGCGCTGGGCGTTGACCTGCACCGAAGGCCCCGTCTTCGACCGCGACGATTTGCTCGACTACGCGCCCTCGCCCGGCACATAATGGAGTCGCGCATGCAACTCGGCGCTCGTCATCCCGCCTGGCCCCTCGTCGCTGCTCTCCTAGTCGGCACCGGCTGCCAGACGGCCGGGTTTCGACTCCTCAGCCTGATGGGGCTCGAGCAGCGCCCCCTTTCGATCGCGCTCGTTGCCGACCGGCCCGACGATGCCGTCCAAGCCGTCAATCCCTTCGCCGCCTACCGACCGTTGCAAACCGCGCTCGCCGAACAGCTTGGCCGCCCCGTCGCCCTGGACGTCTGCTTCTGCTTCCAGGTCGAGCCGTGCCTCGCCAACGGCTGGTACGACCTAGCTGTCGTCACGGCCACGCAGTACGCCCGCCTGAAAAACCCGGCCGCCGTGCGGACACTCTGCGTCGCCGCCGACCGCAAGGGCCGCACCGCCCGCTCCGCAGTGCTGGTCGTTCGCAGCGGATCCGAAATCGAGACCGTTCAGGATCTTCGCGGCCGCGTGGTCGGCTTCGGCCCCGCCGAAGATGCGATCGTGCACCACGGCGCCGTTCAATATCTTCAGTCGCAAGGGGTGCGACTCGAGGACCTCGCCCTGGACATGCTGCCGATCCCGGGGAGCCCGCGGCACTACCCCGACGGCCGGGCGACGGCCGAAGCAGTCCTGTCCGGTGCGGCCGCGGCCGGTTTCATTGACGAAGCCGATTGGGACGAGCTTCCCGAGGTCGGCAACGGCCCGGCCCGCGACCAACTCCGGGTTATCGGTCGCACGCCGCCGCTGCCGCTCGGGCTGCTGATCGCCTCGCCACGCCTCGATTCGGAGACCGCGCAGCGCGTCCGCGAGTTTGCGTTGCAGGTCGGGATGACCCGGCCCGAGGTGCTGGCGGCCCTGCCCGTCTCCGGCTACCGCGAGCCCGAAGCCGCGCTGATCGACGCGTGTCTTGCGCTGCAACTGCCCGCGCAATCGCGCCCCGGTATGCTCGGCGGCAACCAGTCGCATCTCGCGTCCGATGAGCAGGCGTCTCCGCCGGCCCCATGATTCTCACGCCGTCGGCAGCGCCATTCCCAGCCGCTGGAAGACGTCCGCGTAGCTCTTCTCCAAATAGCCGCGGCTCATGTGCAGCCCGATGTGGTCCCAGGGCAGCCGCTCGTGCCGCGGCCGCTCGCGGTGGGCATAGAACGCCGGATCGACCCCCGTCGCGTCGAACGCCCGCAGCCAGCGTTCATGGCTGAACTGCTCGCTCCAGCCGTCCAGCCGCGCCCCCCGCCGCCACGCCTCCTCGATGACCGGCGCCAAACGCCCGTCGCCGCGCGCCAACACTCCTTCGAGGATCGACTGCTCCGGCGGCTGCGTGCCGATCCGCACCGCGCTGCGGCGCTTGCGCTGCAATTCGTGCAACCGCGCGCGTACTGCGTGAAAGTATTCGGCCGTCGGCTGCGCCATCCATTGCAGCGGCGTGAACGGCTTCGGCACCAGCCAGCTCACCGCGGCCGTCACCGCCGCCGGCGGCTTGCCCACGCTTTTCCGCTCGCGACTCACCGCGCAGCTTAGCTCGAAGATCGCGTCGATGTCCTCCGGCCGCTCGCCCGGAAACCCTGCCATGAAATACAGTTTGACCCGCGCCCACCCCGCCTCGTAGGCCGCCCGCACCCCGTCCAGCAGGTTCCCGTCCGTCACCTTCTTGCGAATCGCGGCCCGCATGTCGTCCGCGGCCGCCTCGACCGCCAGCGTCAGCCCCGCCTTGCGCACCGCCCCCGCCATCCACGGAATGTTCTGGAGCATCTTGTCCACGCGCAGCGAGGGGAAGCTCAGGTTCACCTTCCGCGCCGCGAACTGCGCGTTCAGCCGCTCCGCCAGCTCACGCAGATGCGGATAGTCCGCCGTCGACAGCGACAGCAGCCCGAGCTCGTCGTAGCCCGTGGCGCGCCACGCCTCCTCCGCGAGCGCCGCGATCCGCTCCACGCTTCGCAGCCGTAGCGGCCGTTTCGTGTAGCCCGCGTGGCAGAAGCGGCACACGTTCGGGCAGCCGCGCATGACCTCGATCGCGATCCGATCGTGCACCGCCGGCACCCACGGCACCAGCGGCCGCACCGGAAACGGCGCGTGCTCGAAGTCCGGCGTCTGGCAGCGGGCGATCTGCTCCGGGACGCCTGCGACCGTCGGCCGCAGCGTGGCCAGCGTCCCGTCGGGGTTGTATTCCGCCGCATAGCAGGCCGGCGCGTACGCCCAGGGGAAGCGTCGCGCCATGAGCAGGATCATCGCGCGCCGCGGGACGCCCGCGCGCTTGTATTCACGGTACGCCGCGAGGATCGCGGCCAGGCTCTCCTCGCCGTCGCCGATCACCACCAGGTCGAGGAAATCGGCCATCGGCTCGGGGTTGTCGGCCTGCGGGCCGCCCGCGATCACCAGCGGGTCGCGCTCGGTCCGCGCGGCGCTGTGCAGCGGGATGCCGGCCAGGTCGAGCAGGTTCAGCACGGTCGTGAAGCACAGCTCGTATTGCAGCGAGATCGCCAGGATGTCCGCGGAGGCCACGGGCTGCCGCGTGTCCCACGTGAACAGCGGCAGGCCGCGGGCCCGCAGGATCCGCTCCGCGTCCGGCGCGGGCGCGTACACGCGCTCGGCGCACACCCCCGGCGTGTGGTTGCACAGCCAGTACAGTATCTGGCAACCGAGGTGCGACATCCCGATCGTGTACGTGTCGGGAAACGCGACCGCGACGCGGATCTCCGCCCGCTCCCAGTCCCCCGGCCGCACGAGCTGATTGACCTCGCCGCCGATGTACTGCGCCGGCTGCTCCACGTGCGGCAGCAGCTCGTCGCGGACTCGGTTCGCCAGGTCGCCGCTCATCGGGGTTCCTCGTGCGCAGCTCGCCGTCGCGGCCCTCGCCGCATCGTAGAGTGTAGGGCCGATGAGTCGCAAAAGCCGCGCACCACCACCCGAAGCGTATAATCCACGCCCGTTTCCAGGGTCACGCGTGACACCAACCGACCGCCTCTCGCCCCGCGCCTTCCGCTACGCCGCCACCGGCGTCCTGCTCGTCGCCGCCGGGTGGCGCCTCGCCATGGCTGCCGCGCTGCCCGTCATCAGTCGCGATGGCGTCACCTTCTGCTGGTTCGCCCGCGACCTCGGGACGCAGGGGCTTTCGTACCTGCGCGACCCGGCCGCCGATCAGCACCCGCTGTTTCCCGCGTCGATTCTGACCGTCCAATACATCGCCCGCGCGCTGGGAGCGCCGGACTCGCCGCTCACCTGGCAACGCAGCGGCCAGGCCGTCACGCTGCTCGCCGGACTCGCGGTCATCGCTCTCAGCGGCGCGCTCACCGCCCGCCTCAGCCGCCGCCTCGACCTGCCGCTCGCCCCGCGACTTGCCGCGCTGCTTGCCATGGCGCTCGCCGCCGCGCTCGACCTCAACGTCTGGCTCTCGGCCGACGTGATGTCCGAGCAGCTCCACCTCGCGTTCTATCTCGGCGCGGTGCTGCTGCTCGTCGACGGCCTGCCCGCGCTCCGCGCCGCACTGACCTGCGGCCTGCTCGCGGGTCTCGCGTTCCTCACGCGACAGGAAGGCTTCGTCCCCGTGCTCGCCGGCTGCGCGACCCTCTTCGCCCAGCGCCGCGGCGTGCCCGCGCGCCGGCTCGCAGGGCGCGGCCTCGCAGTTCTCGCCGGCTTCCTCGTGCTCGCCCTGCCCTATTGGGTCACCGTCGGCCGGTTCTCCCCCAAGAAGGACGTCTTCGACTGGTTTCGCCCGCATTCGCCGGCCGCCACGCGCGCCGCAGGTCGAGCACTGCCACATCAGGTTGTGGCACGGGCGGGGCGGCCGTGTCCTTTGTCGATCGGAGAACAGCACGGCCGACACGGCCGTGGCACACGGGAGTGGTTCGAAGAAGGACGCTGCCGACACGGCCGTGGCACACATGAGATGGGCGTCTCGCGGCGCGCCCTCGCCCGCCTCCGCACGCTCGACCTCCCTTGGTACGCCGTCCTCCCGACCGCCCTCGAACGCCTCTTTCGCGCGGGCCGCTACGTTGTCCCGTTGCTCGCCCTCCTTCCGCTCGTCACGCTCCGCCGACCGCTCATCCGCGGCCTCGCCGGCTACACGACCTGTCTCGCCGGCCACCTCACACTCGCCACGCTCCTGCTCGCGCGCCACGGCTACCTCGACCCGCGCCACATGCTCGTCGCCGTGATGCTCCTCGTCCCGCTCGCCGCCATGCAGTTGACGCGTCTGGTCGCCTTGCTCCTCGACGTGCGCCGCCGCGTGCCGGCCGCCGTCCTCGTCGGCGCAGCCCTGTTGCCATTCGCGGTGTACGCCCTGCGCGTCCCGAACGCGGACGATGCCCACCTGCGTGAAGCCGCCGACTGGCTCCGCGCACAGCCCGACGGCGCCGGCCGCGTACTCCTCGGTGGCAGCAGCACGCGCCGCATCGCCTTCTACTCCGATCTGGTCTGGCAGCCTTGGTACGAAGACCCCGCCGACTACGACATTCTCGTTCGCCGTATCCGCCAGGCCGGCCCCGGCTACCTCGCCCTCGAGATCGGCCGCGGCTTCGAACGCGAGGAGAATGCAGCCCTCATCGCGCGCCTGCGCTCCGACCCCGCCGCCGCCTGCCGGCTCGGTGACGCGCGCGAATTCCCCCTCCGCGACGGCCTGCTGCTGCTCATCACGCTTCGTGCCCCCGGGCCCTGACCGAACCGTCGTCGCGGTCACACGTTCGCATTCGTGGAAGTGGTAAGATGTCCGCTCTGCCCGGTGGACTCCGAGAGATGCCGTTGTTCGAAGCCCCGCTGACACAGCTCGCCACCCTGCTCGTGCTGGGCGTCGCGGCCCAGTGGCTCGCAGCACGCGCCCGCTGGCCGGCCATCCTCGTCTTGCTGATCACGGGCTATGTCGCCGGGCCCGTCGCTGGCTGGATTCGACCGCACGACCAGCTTCTGTTACCCCTCACGCAGGTTGGAGTTGCCCTGATCTTGTTCGAGGCCGGGCTTACACTGAAGCTCGACGACCTGGGACCATACCGGAGAACCGTTCTAAGTCTCTGTGTTTTCGGCAGTTTAACGACGTGGATCGTGGCGACGCTGGCCGCTCGGCCGGTGTTCGGTCTCGACACTTCGTTGTCCGCACTCCTCGCCGCAGCACTCGTCGTGACCGGTCCCAGTGTCGTGGACCCGCTGCTACTTCAAATCCGCCCCTTTGGGCCGACCGGGCCGATCCTCAAGGGAGAGGGAGTTGCTCTCGACCCGGCCGGCGCCGCCCTGGCCGTCCTAAGCTTTGTCTTCGTTGCAGCCCAACCGGGCCTCCCGACGACCGGCAGTGTCCTCGAGATAGGGCGTACGGCCTTCGCGGGTGTGGGGCTGGGTGTCGGCGCGGCGCTGCTGCTCGCAGGCCTGCTTTGGCGCTGCTGGATCCCCGACTACCTTCAGAATGCCACGTCGCTGATTCTTGTGGTCGCCGTGTGTGCGGCGGCCGACGCGCTCCAGCCGGAATCCGGTCTGCTGGCCGCCACCGCGATGGGCCTCACGCTTGCCAACCTGCGCACGGCCGATGTGCGGCACATCGTCGAGTTGAAGGAGAACTTCCGCGTTCTCCTGGTGGGAATCGTGTTTGTAGTGCTGGCGGCGCGGCTCGACCCCGCCGACCTCAAGCAGGTTTTGGCGGGCAGCGCGCTGTTTGTCGCCATCCTGGTCCTCGTCGTCCGCCCGCTCTCGGTGTTGGTCGCGACCCTCGGTTCGCGACTCGCTACACGCGATCGGCTGTTCCTGATGTGCGCGGCGCCGCGTGGAATCGTCGCCGCAGCGCTGAGCTCGCTGTTCGCCTTGCAACTCGGCGAGTCTTATGCGAGCGAGGCCCAATTGCTTGTTCCCATCACCTTTCTGGTCATGATCGGAACCGTCGTGGTTTACCGCCTCGGGGCGCCAGTGGCGGCCCGCGCGCTCGGCGTCGCGATCCGGAATCCGCAGGGGCTCCTGATCGTGGGTGCCCAGGCCTGGACCCGCGCGCTCGCGCGCGTCCTCCGCCAGCGCGGTATCCCCGTCCTGTTGGTGGACAACAACCGGCACAAGATCGCGGCAACGCGCGAAGAGGGCCTGCCCACGTATTCGGGCAGCATTCTCGCCGAGTATGTGCTCGACGAGATCGACTTGGGCGGCCTCGGTAGGCTCATGGCCGCTACGCCCAACGACTGGGTGAACGCCATGGCGGTGCTGCGCTTTGGGCGCGTGTTCGGGGCAAATGAGTGCTACCAGCTTCCCCCACGGCAAGACGCCGAGCCTTTTCCCGGCGAGAATCCGCACCTGCACGGCCGGTGGCTGTTCGGGAAGTCGTACACATACGCGGAGTTGTCCCGCCGCTTCGGCGACGGAGCGACGATTGAGGCGCTGCCGCTGACGGAGCCCTACGATCCCGCGCGGTTCCGGGAAAAACACGGCGAGCGGGCCGTACCGCTCTGCTTCCTGGCAGCCGACAACCACCTCGTCCTCATGACGGCGGAGGACTCCCCCCAACCGGCCGCGGGCGACCTGCTGGTCGCGATGGTGCCCCCCGCGCCGGCGCGTCCGCCGGGGCTGTCGCCCTGAGCGCTTGCCGCGCGCGAATTCAGCCCGGGGCACGATCAATCCGATCAGAACCTTTGTAGGTGGACTTCGGTCACTTTCGACCGGACTCCGCCTCTGGAGGTTGCCATGCCGCCGCACAACCCCGGTGTCCGCGCGAGGCGCACCAAGCCCGCCCAATCGGTCCCTGTCGCGATCCAGCCGACCGAGGAGCAGATCCGCAAACGCGCTTACGAGATTTACCTCGCGCGCGGCAACGCGCCGGGCAACCCAGACTGGGACTGGCAGCAGGCGGAACTCGAGCTGCGGGCCCGCGCAGCGCTCTTGGGCCACTCCTGAGTCACCGGGCAACTGTTCTGGTCCTGCCCCGCACGGCCGGTCTCCCTGTGCCCCGTGCCGCCCCACGGCGTGTTTCTACTGCGGATGCGGCCCCAACTCAACCATCACCACGCCCGGCCGACACTCCAAGGCAGTCAGCCGGCACGCCCGCCGTCCATTCGGCCAGATCCAGCAATTTGGGATTCGCAGCACCCCGGACGTATCCCACGTCGCGCCCATCGCCGGCGGAATGCCGGCCACCCAGTCGCGCGGGATTGGCACCGCCCCGACCCGCGGCGCGTCGCATCGGACCGCCAACTCGTCCCTCGTCTCAAGCACCTCCGCCTGAACACTCAGCACGGCCCGCCAATGCCCACGCTTCCACAACACCCCCAGCCGCACGGTGCCCGCCCCGATCTCCGCGACCGGGTCCTCCAGGTCTGCCAGTTCTGCGATCAGATTCGGCCAGATCTCGTGCCGCGCCGCCAGCCACCGGTTGAGCTGCTCCGCCCGGATCTCGACCCGGATCGAGCGGCCCGCGTTCAGCGCCGCGCTGATTTCCTCCTCGAGGGCGACCAGCGCCGCCTTGTCCTCGCGCAGACGCCCGTAGTCCACCGCCGCGGGCCGATACCACGCCGGACGCCAGACCAGTCCGACCAGCAAGCCCCCTCCGCCAAGCAGTAGCGTCACCGCGCCCGCTACGATTGCATGCTTCCAGCAGCCGGCCCCCCGCGATCCGCCGAAGCGATGCTGCATGGCGCCCAGCTCCGTCCGGGCCGACCGTTATGGCATGTCCTTCTCGTCGTCCGGGCCCGACAGCATCTGGTCAAGATCGAAATCCTCTTCCGTCAACTCGAACGTCGGTTCGTCGTCGACTTTCTGCCCGCCCACGGTGGGTGCCGCCGCCGCGGGCACGCGGGCATCTTCCGGCTTGATCTCGCTGGGCTGCCCGTCGATCTGCACTACGAAGGTGACGGGCCCGAGCCGCAACCGGTCGCCCGGGGCCAGCTCGGCTTCGGCGATCCGTTTCCCGTTCACGAACGTGCCGTTCGAGCTCCCCAGATCCTTGGCCAGAACCCTGCTCTTGTCGATCGAAACCACGCAGTGCTGTCGCGAGACGTCCTTGGTGGGGATGCGAAGATCGCAGTCCTGCCGCCGACCGAGGATCGTCTGTGGTTCCGAGAGCGGAAACTCGCGCCGCTCGTCGTCCTTGAACATCACCAACACGACCTTCATGCCGGCCATCCTCTGTTCGCACCGCCCCACGGGGCGGGCCCGCCCATGATGCGAGCACGCCCCGCAGCTATGCTATGCGAAAAGCCGAGCCCTGACAATGTCCGTCCCCCGCTCGCTCTATCTGCACGTGCCCTTTTGTCGCACCCTGTGCGGCTACTGCGATTTCTACTCCGAACGCCTCGAGCGCCGCGCCGTCCCCGCCCTAGTCGACGCCCTCCTGCGGGAGCTCGACCACGCCACGGCCGAGCATCCCGGCCCCTTCGACACCATCTTCGTCGGCGGCGGCACGCCCACCGTGCTGCCCCCCGCGGAACTCGCGCGACTCCTGAACGCGGCCCGGCAACTGGCCGAAACCGAAGCCCCGCTCGAGTTTACGGTCGAGGCCAATCCCGCCACCGTCACCCCGGCCGTTGCCCAAGTGCTCCGCGCCGCCGGCGTCAATCGCGTTTCCATCGGCGCCCAGTCGTTTGACCCGGCCGAGCTCCGCATCCTCGACCGCCGGCATCGCCCGGAGCAGGTGGCCCAGACCGTCGCCCGCTGCCGCGCGGCCGGTCTGACGCGCATTTCGCTCGACCTCATCTTCGGTGTGCCCGGCCAGTCGCTCGCCTCCTGGGAGCGCAGCCTCGCCGCCGCGCTCGAGCTCGAACCGGAACACCTGTCGTGCTACGGCCTGACGTACGAGGACGGCACGCCGCTGCGGGCCCGGCTCGACGCGGGCCGCGTCACGCCGCTCGACGAGGACCTCGAAGCCGCCATGTTCGAGCGAACGCGCTCCGTGCTCGCCGCGGCCGGCCTGCGGCAGTACGAGATCAGCAACTACGCCCGCGACGGGGCCGAGTGCCGGCACAACCTCCGCTACTGGCGAAACGAACCGCATTTGGGAATCGGTCCGTCGGCCGCGGGCTTCGTGGATGATGTGCGCTACAAGAACGTGTCCGACATGTCCGCGTACGTCGCAGCCATTCGGGCCGGCCGCTCGCCACGCGTCGAGGAAGAGACGCTGCCGCCCGAGCGGCGGGCACGCGAGACCGCGATGCTCAACCTGCGGCTGATCGAGGGGATCGACCGCGCCGCCTTCGCCGCGCGCTTCGGCCGCGACCCGACCCTGCTCTTCGCTGATGCGCTCGCGGTCCACGTTCCGGCCGGTCGGTTGGAGATCACTCCGACGCACATTCGGCTCACGTCCGCGGGCTTGTTGCTGGCCAATCGCGTGATGGAAGACTTCGTATAGCTCGATCCGAGCGGGGAGGTGCAGGGCCCGGAGACGGGCGGCACACCCGCACCAACCGGCCCAAGCTGACGACCCGTTGAAGACGGGGACAGGCACCGCGGGAGTACCTGTTCGTGCGACGGTGTTCCGGAGTTGGGGCGGAGGGAGCCCCCGCTCTTACCGGCCTGCTAGCGTGTGACCAGCACATCCGAGGGCTCGTCACTCGCGATGCGCCGCGGTAGCTGCGGGACCGCGGCGGCCGGGACCGCGCGGCCGGTCACCACGCGCTGCGGCGTGCGGTGCGGGCGGCTGCTCCACCCGATGAGCAGCAGTCCGATGGCGTACAGCAGCAGGAACGCGCCACCGATGCCGTCGCGCGGCAGGAAATACACCCACTGTACGAGGCAGTTGACGCCCAGCGCGAGCTCCAGGAGCCACAAGTTGGAGCGCAGGCCGGCGTACGCCGAGCGCGTGGGCCGCCCGACGCTGCCCGACTTCGGCGTGCGCACAAACTCGCCGCCCCGCTGCACCAACCCGGTCAGCACGGCCACGCCGTTGTTCACGCACAGCCCCAGCCCGAGCACCATCAGTTTGAGAATCCGCAGCGGCCCGGGAATGCCGCCCCCGATCACATAGCGCGCGTTCACGTACGCCACGCAGGGCGCCACGGCCGCGAACAGGAACGACATGCACAGCCACTGAATCCACGCCGGCCACTGCTCGCCCGTGAGCATCAGCGGCAGCAACCGCCCCACCAGCGCCACCAGGATCATCGGCACGGCGATCGCATACTGCGTCATGTGGATCGTGGCCTGGATCTTCTGCCACAGGCTCAGCCGCCCGCTGCGCCACACGGCCGGCAGCAGCTTGCGGGCCACCTGCATGATGCCTACCGCCCAGCGTCGCTGCTGAGCCTTGAGTGCCGTCACGTCGGCCGGTATCTCCGCCGGGCAGACCTCATCGACGTGGTAGACCATCCGCCAGCCGGCCAGTTGCGCGCGGTACGAGAGGTCCAAGTCCTCCGTGATCGTGTCGCCGCTCCAGCCGCCGACGGCGGGGTCCTCGATCGCCGTGCGCCGCCAGATGCCGCCGGTTCCGTTGAAGTTCATGAGCAGACCGTTCCAGTTGCGGGCCGCCTGCTCGATCGCAAAGTGCATGTCGAGGCCCAGCGAGAGCCCCTGCGTCACCCAGCTCTCGTCGGCGTTCAGGTGCCCCCAGCGACCCTGGACGACGCACACGTCCGGACCGATGCTGAACAGCGGGATCATCCGCCGCAGAAACCCGCGGTCCGGGACGAAATCCGCGTCGAAGATCGCCACGAATTCTCCCCGGGCGGTCTTCAGCCCCTCCGCCAGCGCGCCGGCCTTGTACCCCGCCCGCGTCGGCCGCCGCACGACCTTCACATCGTAGCCCAGGGCCGTCAGTTCGGCCGCGGTGCGATCCACGACCTCCCGCGTCTCGTCCGTGCTGTCGTCCAGCACCTGCACCTCGTGCCGGCCCGCCGGATAGTCCATTCGTGCCGCCGCCTCGATCACCCGCCGCGCGACCGTGACCTCGTTGTACAGCGGAAGCTGCGTCGTCACCGTCGGCCACGCCGACTCCGGTGTCTCACGCTGGTAACGCTCGATCAGTACCCGCTGCTGAGCCCGCACGCTCTTGCGCCGACGGTGTGCCAGGTACATGAGCAGATACATGTGAAAACCGTAGATGCTCGGCAAACCGACCAGCAACAAAAACAGGATAAGGCAGAGAATCTCAAGCTCGGCTGGCAAGACTGGAGGCCTCGGGATCCGGAATCTGGACCGCGCACCACGGCGGCCGCGGCCGCCGACCAAACCCACAATCGCAGCAGTTTGCGGCTTATCCGCTCCGCCGTCAACGGTCCGCCCCCCGCCCGACGCCGGGTGATACCTCCCCCCACGCGCACGGCGGCGTCCGCTCCCCCGTCCGCTGACCGCCCGTCGAGCAAGGGAGCCGGCTCCGCTCCAACCCGCCAGCACGGTGGCGACAACAGCGACGCCCGCGCTGCCTTTCCCCGTTTTCAACGGGCTGCTACGGCTTGACGGGCTTCTCGCCGACGGGCCGGTCCGCCCTTGGCCGAGCGTCGCTTTCGGTTTTCGAGGCCGGCGAGTCGCCCAGCCGCTTCAGGTCGCTTTCGGCTGCCGCCGCCCGCTGCTTGCGCGTCGGCAGCGTGTCGAGCTTGTTCTTGAGCTCGCTGAAGTAGCGCTCCAGCGGCTGCTGGACCTTCTCGAGCTCGTCCTGGACCTGCTTACGGTCGGCGTCCGACTTGGCGGTCTTGAGCCGCTGCTCGAGCGTGTTGATGGTGTCGATCTTCCGCCGCAGGTAACGTTCGCGATTCTGCATCGCGCTGTCGAGATAACTGCGGGCCCGCGCTTGCTGCGCGTCATCGAGCTGGTAGCGCCGGATGAAGTTCTCCACGTACTGCGTCCACTCGTCCTTGCGGACCGCCGGCGCGCTGGCCGGACGCGCGTTCTTGGGGGCCGCGACCGCGCCTCCGCCGCCGGCCGCGGTGCTGTGTGCGGCGGCTTCGGGCGTCAGCCCCATCGCCTCGTCGTGCGCCTGCATCGCCTCCTGCTCCAACTGCTGCTGCCGCTCGCGCTCGCGGCGCTGGAACTCGGTGCCCCGCGGCCAGTCGGACTCGGGGTCGAAGCCGCCTCCTTGCCAGTTGTCCAGCCGGCGCTGCATGTGCCCGCGCACGACGTTGAACATCGCCAACTGCCCGTCCAGCAGCACCTGCTGCTCGTCGGTCATGAAGGACCGCATTTCTTCGGCGGTTTCGTCGATCAACGCAAACCCCTGATCGAACAGCGGGCGAGCCCGCTGCGTCCAGTCGGCGACTTGCGCCGGCGTGGGCGGCTCGTCGCCCATCGTGTACTCGAGGTACTCGTTGGTCAGCTCGATGATCTGGCTCTGATGCTGCTCAACCCAGGCCGGGAAGCGGTTCTTGATCGCCTCGCGCGTGCTCCACAACTGCTCCTCGTCGAACCCGTACAGCTTGGACATCTCGTCCGTAATGCGGTTGATGAACAGGTCCACGATCCGCGGGGTGAAGAACAACACCGGACTGTCCGTCGGCCGAGGCTCACCCCGCGGCTGCGCGCACGCGACCCCCGCCAGCGCCACCAGCCATACCCAGCAGCACACTCTCCCGAGACGCATCGTCGGATCTCCGTGCGGGCGGTCCCGTACCGGCTACCACCCCAACTCCCCCGCACGCACTTTGCGGGCCGACCCGTCCATTGTCCAGTGCCCGCGGGCCGCGACCACCCGATCGGACATTTTTACACACGACTCGGCTCCCGGCCGCGGCGGCTGGAAATCGGCCCCCACACGGGCACAATAACACACATGTTGCGCCTGATCCCCGTCCGCGTGCTCGTGATCGACGACGAGGAGGCCGTCGGCCGCCGACTGGCCGGCTGGCTGCGCGACGCGGCCTGCGACGTGGTGACGTTCACGCGGGCGGCCGAGGGACTCGAACACGCCCGCCGCGCCCCCGCTCAGCTCGCGCTGGTCGACCTGCGCCTCGCCGACGCCGACGGGATCGAGCTGATCGCGGCGCTGCACGCCGCAGCCCCCGCCATGCGGTTGATCGCGCTGGCCGCCTTTCCCGAGCCGCGCCAGATCATCGCTGCCGTCCGGGCCGGCGCCGCCGACCTGCTCGAGAAGCCCGTGCAGCAGGAGGCGCTGCGCGTCGCGCTCGAGCGGCAGCTCGCGGCCACGGGCGTCCTGGTGCGCAGCGAGCCGGAATTCAACCGCCGCCTCGGAATCCGGATTCGAACCCTGCGCATCCAGTCGGAGCGCACCCTGGCACAACTGTCCGAGAGCTGCGGCCTGACGGTCGCCCAGCTGTCGCAGATCGAGCTCGGCAAGAGCGGCACGTCCGCGTGGGGCCTGGCGCGGATCTGCGCCGCACTCGGCGTCCCGCTCCAGCGGCTCCTCGCGGAGCTCTGACACGTGGCGGCGCGGAACCGGCCGCCGGCACGCAACATACCACCGCCCGGCCTTCAGTGGTGAGCTCATGACTTCGCCGACGCGAATTGCCGTGCCGATCATCTCCGGGCGACCGTCGCTCCGCGAACAGCTCGCGGCCGCCCGCGCCGCCGGCGCCGACCTTGCCGAGCTGCGCGTCGATCTCATTCGCGATGTCCAGGCCGTGACGGCCGTGCTACGCGGCCACCGCCCGCTGCCGCTGATCCTTACGGTCCGCTCCGCGGCCGAGGGCGGCGCGTGGACCGCCGGCGAGCCGGCCCGGGTTGAGACGCTGCTGCGGCTGGCGGCGGAGCGGCCCGATTACCTCGACGTCGAGCTGGCCACCTGGCGGGCCGACGCGCAGCTCCGGGCCGCCCTCGCCGCACTTCCCGCACGCCCGCAGCTCATCCTCTCGCACCACGACCTCGGCACCACGCCGACCGACCTCGCCGCCGTCTGCGACCTGCTTGCCGACACGCCCGCCGACATCCTGAAGGCGGTCTTCACCGCCCACGACGCGGCCGACGCGCTGCGCGTGCTGTCCGAGCTGCGACGCCGCGCGGCCACCCGCCCCACGATCCTGCTGGCCATGGGCGAGGCCGGGCTGGCCACGCGCGTCCTGGCCCGTTCGTGCGGCGCGTTTCTCACCTTTGCCGCCCTCGACCCCCGGCACGGTTCCGCCCCCGGCCAGCCCACGCTGGCCGAGCTGCGCAGCGTGTATCGCTGGGACGCGCTCGGACCCGACACACGCGTCTACGGCGTGGTCGGCTGGCCCGTCGCGCACTCGCAAAGCCCGCTGATCCACAATGCTGCGCTCGCCGCCGCCCACATCGATGCGGTCTATCTGCCGCTGCCCGTTGCGCCCGGCAGTGGCGATTTCGCCCGCTTCATGCACGCGGCCGACGTCGACCCCGCCCGGGCGCTGCGCGGACTCAGCGTGACCATCCCACACAAGGAGCACGCGTTCCGCTGGCTGCTCGAGCACGGCCACACGTGCACGCCCCGCGCGTACCGCTGCGCCGCCGTGAACACGCTCATCCGCGACGCCGACGGCACGTGGTCCGGCGACAACACCGACGTCGCCGGCGTGCTTGCCGCGCTGCGCGCGTCCCCCGGCGGCCTCGAGCACCTCCGCGGCCGGCCCGCCGCCGTGCTCGGCGCCGGCGGGGCCGCACGCGCCGTCCTGGCCGCCCTGGCCGATCTCGCCTGCCCCGTCACGATCTACAATCGCTCCGCCGCCCGCGCCGCCCAACTGGCGCAGGAGATGCGCTGCGACTGGCGGCCGTGGGATCAGCGGCAAGCGCACGCCGCCGAAATGCTGTTCAATTGCACGGCGGTCGGAATGTGGCCGGCGGTCGACGAAAGCCCACTGCCCGAGGCGGCGCTGCATCCGGGGATGCTCGTATTCGACACCATTTACCGGCCGGCCGAGACGTGTCTGCTGCGGATTGCCCGCGCCCGGGGCTGTGAAGTCGTTGATGGCGTGGCGATGTTTATCGGGCAGGCCGAGGAGCAGTTTCGGCGCTGGCACGGTGCCGACCCGCCGCAAGGCAGGATGCGAGCGGCTCTGGGCGCCTGAAGCTCCCGGACGGCGGGCTGCGGCAAGGCGGTGGACGCGTCGTATTCCGGGACGCGGCGCCGCGGGGGGGCGGCCGACCTCCGGCCGGCGAGCGCGGGGGGGGGTTTTTGCGCGCAAGATTTGCTTCCGCGGTGCGCGTTTGGAACACTCCCCATGACCCTTGTCGGCGTGGGCTGGCGGGGTCGAGCCGGCAAAATCCCGCCGGTTTTCGGACACGAGAGCAGTTCCAGAGGGCACGTGGCACGAAGAGCGGTGTGCGTGCTCTCCGGAGTGGTGGAAGAGACGGGTCGCAGGGATGCGCGAACGCTAAGCGGCCCCGGGGCTGGGGCCGGTAATCGCGAAAGGAAAGGTCATGAATCGCATTCGTCAGTTTCTGGTGAACGAGGACGGCCCGACCGCGACCGAGTACGCGGTGATGCTCGCGCTGATTATTGTGGCCTGCATCGCGGCGATCACGGCCCTCGGCAGTGCCCTGAAGAGCACGTTCAACACGCTCTCCGAGCAGATGCCGGTCGGCGACGGGTCTGACGTACAGTAGGCCTGAGCGGCGCAGTCGTCTCGGCAGAAGGCAATCGGGCGGCGGCACCGCAGCCGGCGGTGGCCGCC
>CAZMCT010000024.1:0-36108 GCA_964564785.1 uncultured Planctomycetales bacterium | reverse complement strand
CGACGCCCGGGCCGCGATCGCCTGCGAGTCGGAGCATGGCCGCCATCAGCATCGCCGCGGCCGCCCCGGCGATCGTGCCGCCGGCGTGGAGGACATGCCAGGCCGCGGTGCCCGGTTGCCGCTCGCCGGCCAGGGCGCCGCTCGTGCTCAGCACCGCGGTCACGAAGAACTGCAATGACAGGTAGCCGAGAATGGCGACACCGACGGCGACGAACGTGAGGAAGCCCGCCGGGAGGCGTGTGCCGCGGAGCGGATTTCGCCACCGGCCGCTGCGCAGCGCGGCCCCACTGACGGCGACCAGGCAGCCGAAGCCGGCCGCGAGCAGTCCGAAGTGGGCGACTTGCACCGCGTCGAGCATCGCGGCTAGTGTAGAATCTGCGGCAAGCAGTGTGACCCCCCGGGCGGCGAGATTCTTCGCCGCTTCCCTCAAGAAACGGGGGGCAGCCCGGTCGCTCGGGACGGTCGGCTGACGGGTCCGGCCTTGCCCGGTCCCGTCCGCCACAAGGCGTCGTCATGGCCGACGTTCTGGCCGAGATTCTGGCACACAAGCGGGCGGAGGTCGAGCAGGTCCGCGCGGCCGTGCCGCCGGCGGAGCTCCGCCAGCGGCCGGCGTACCACCTGCCGCGCCGGAACTTCTTCGGGGCGGTGACAGCACCGCGGGCCCGGGGACCGAACATCATCGCCGAGATCAAGCGGCGCAGCCCCTCGGCGGGCGAGATCCGCACGAACTTCGACCCGGTTGCGATTGCCCGTTCGTACGCGGCGGGCGGCGCGGCCGCCCTGAGCGTGCTGACCGACGGGCGGTTTTTCGGCGGCCGGCTGGAGTTCATCGAACAGGTGAAGGCGGCGGTGGCGCTGCCGGTGCTGCGGAAGGATTTCATCATCGACGAGTACCAGGTCGTGGAGAGCCGCGCGGCCGGAGCCGATGCGGTGCTGCTGATCGCCGAGGCGCTGGCCCCCCCGGCGCTGGAGGGGTTGTTGCGGCAGGCCCGCGAACTGGAGCTGTGGGTGCTGCTGGAGGTGCACGCGCGCGAGTCGCTGCTGGCGGCGCTGCCGGCGATCCACGCCGTGGAGCAGCAGGGCGTGTTGCTGGGCATCAACAATCGTGACCTGCGGACGCAGCAGGTGCGGCTGGAGACGACCGAACAGCTCGTGCCGCTGGTGCCGCCGGGTGTTCCGGTCGTGTCCGAAAGCGGCGTCCAGAGCCGGCGCGACGTCGAGCGGCTGCACGCGGCCGGGGCACGGGCGCTGCTGGTGGGCGAGACGCTGATGCGCAGCCCGGACCCGGGCGCGGCGCTGGACGCGTTGCTGAGTTGACCAGGGGACATGGGCGAATTCTGGTTCTATTGTCCGGGGTTGCGACCGGGCGCGGTCGAGCTCGATGCGGCCGAAACGCGACACGCGCTTCGGAGTCGACGTGTGCGCCCGGGCGAGCGGGTGGCACTGTTCGACGGGTGCGGGCGAGTGGGTTGGGGGGCGACGCAGTCAAGCGCGGCGGGGGGCCGGCGGGCCGCAGCGCTGGTGGTGCAGGTTGAGCGGGTCGATCGTCGGCCGCGGGCGGGGCGGGAGCTGACGCTCGTTGTGGCGGCTTGCAAGGGGCCACGGCTCGACATGCTGGTGGAGAAGTGCACCGAGTTGGGGGTGGCGCGGCTGGTGTTCGCCGAGTTCGCGCACTCGGTGGTGCGGCTGCGGGCCGAGCAGGCCGAGGGGCTGCGGCGCACGGCCATCGAGGCGTGTAAGCAGTGCCGGCGGGCGTGGCTGCCGGAGATCGAGCTCGGCCCGGGCGTGGTGGAGGCGGCGGCGCGGGCCACAGGACCGCTGTTCGTCGCGGAAGCCGCCGCACACGCGACGGCGCTGGGAGCGGCGCTCGCCAAGGCGAGGGGCTCTGCGACCGTGGTCGTCGGACCGGAGGGCGGCCTGACGCCTCAGGAACTGGGCCGAATTGTGGAGGCCGGGGGACGACCGGCGCATTTGGGGAATCACATCCTGCGGGTCGAAACCGCAGCCATCGCGGTGGCGGCACTGTGGGCGGGAGGCGAGGCCGAGCAGAACGGCACACGCGCGCAACCGAATCAATAAGAATCGGGCGAGCCGCACGACCGGCCCGCCCGTTCTTGCCCCGTCACCCAGCTTCGGGTGCGGCGTCCTCTCCCGCAATCCCTCGATCAGTAAGGTACCATATTTGTGCGATATGTCAAAAGAAAACTCATATCATTTTCGTCCAAATTCCTCAAAGGGCCTATCACGACCAACTGGGGGACCGACCTCCGGTCGGTCAGGTGACAGGCCAGAGGCCTGTCCCCTTTTCCAGCCCCTTTTCAGCTCCCGTCTTCCAGCGAGTCCGCTTCTCCACCGGGCTGCTAAGCCAGCGCAGCGCGGATCCTGATCGCCGTTCGCAGGAGCGGCTCGAGGTCGGCCAGCGGCCAGACCGTGGCCGCATCGCTCTTGGCTCGGGGGGGGTCGTCGTGCACTTCCATAAAGAGCGCGTCGATTCCGGCGGCCACGGCCGCGCGGACGAGGACGGGGATGAACTCGCGCCGGCCGCCGGTGACCGTGCCGCCGCCCGGGTGCTGCACCGAGTGCGTCGCATCAAACACGACCGGCGCGAACTGCCGCAGCACCTCGAGCCCGGTGAAGTCGTTCACCAGCCGCTCGTAGCCGAAGAATGTGCCGCGGTCGGTCAGCAGGACGCCCGCGCGGCCGGCTTCGCGCACTTTTTCGGCGGCAAGCTGCATCTTCTCCGGCGCGAGGAACTGCCCCTTCTTGATGTTCACGCAGCGGCCCCAGCGGCCGCAAGCGACGAGCAGGTCGGTCTGCCGGCAGAGGAACGCGGGGACCTGGATGCAGTCGAGGATTCGTCCGGCGGCTTCGGCCTGCGCCGGCTCGTGAACGTCGCTGAGGACGGGGACGCCGACGGACTCGCGGACGCGCTCGAGGATGCGCAGGCCGTCGTCGAGGCCGGGTCCGCGGAACGAGCTGCCGCTCGAGCGGTTGGCCTTGTCGTAGCTGGCCTTGAACACGTATGGAAGGTCGAGCCGGCGCGCAATGGCGGCGATGCGCTCAGCCAGACGCAGGGAGTGCTCCGCGGATTCGATCACGCACGGTCCGGCGATGAGCACGAGCGGGCAGCCGGGGCCGACGCGGTGCGGGCCGAGCTCGACGGGTGCGACGGACATGGGTGTCATGATAGCTCCGCCGTGGCGAATTGACAGCCGCAGCGGCGCGTGACGGGCGACCGGAGAGTTCCCTGCCGATCGGAGAACGCCAAGCACTCCCCAAGCCTGCGCCTCGTCCTGTCGCTGATGATTGCTGGTGCCGCGTTCGCGGTGCTCGCGGCCGGCTGGCCGCAGCCGCCGGTCGCGACGCAGCCGGCGACCGCGCAGGCCGCGGTGACGCTCGAGGCCGTGGCCTGGATGGCGGGGCATTGGCAGGGGAGCTGACGGCCGGGCGGGCCCTGGTACGGATAAAAGGTCCTCTGCGACGCGGCCGGGGGGAAGAGTACCAAGCGTATCCAGAAGGCGGTGCGCGGCGAGAAGAGTACGGGGCTGTGGCCGATAAGTTGGGCGTAGGGACGCGGCGCGGGGAAGAGTACCAAGAGTATCGTGCGGCGCGTACGGGGTCTGGTACTCTTTGCAGATTTGAAACAACGGGGCCGGGTTGCGCCGTGCGCGAAGGAGAAATAGGTGAGCGTCCCGACTTTTGAGGCGGCGGACGTCAGGCCCAGGCTCACCAGCAGCGGGTTCGTGCGCCGCAATCTGCCCGGCATGGCATGGGCCTCCGTGTCGCCCCGGACGTCGGCAGGTCCGGTCCTGTAGACATTCTAGTCGCGCTTTCAGCGGGGGCAAGCGGCCCGGTCGTGCCGCTCGCTCCCTGACTGCACCGCCGGTTACTCCGCAAGTGCGGCCAGGACGGCCTGCCAATAAGCACGCGTCGGCTTGTCTGTTTCCTGCGCCAGGTAGCCGGCAACGAGTTCAACGAGGGCCGGGCGCCAAGCCGTATCGACGTTCGCAGCCAGGAGCGCAGCGGTCGCGCCCGGATCGCCCAACAGCGCCTCGTCCGGGCAGGGGTTGCAGTCGTGTTTGAGGCAGGGATCGCTGAGGAACGCGACGAACGGATTGATATCCGCGAAATTGAGCTCGCCGTCGCAGTTCAGGTCGCCGTGCCAGACCCGGCCGCCGCCCGTGTAGTCGGGGTGGTACGGGTCGTTGGCTACACCACCGAGGCCCGGGTAGGCCAGCGAGTAGGCCATCGGATCGCTGACCGCCATCACAAACGGGTTGATGTCCAGGAAGCCGACCGCATGGTCGCCGTTCATGTCTGCCTTCCAGGGCGAGCTTTCCCAGACTCGCGCGCCGGGCGTGTTGCCCGAGCAGGTCGTGCCCGCGACGATGACCTCCGCGTCGGTGCACCACGAATGGTACGGAACGCCCGCATCGTAGTTCACGGTAAAAAACTCGGTCGAGCCGGCCAGGCCGCCTTGCAGGTCGGCCGCACCGCAGTAGCTCGGCAGCATGACGTACCCGCCGGACAGCGGCAGGCTACCGGGGATTTCCGGGTCATATGGATCATCGAGCGCTCCGCTCAGATACACCATGATCAGCCCATCGTCACTGGACTTGACCTCAATGCTACCCGTCAGGTCAGCGTACATGGGCGTACCGTTTGGCCGGAATCCAATCCAGAACGCTGCGCCGCCGGTGGTGTTGTGGACGACGATACGACCTGCGAAATCGTCGTGCACCGTGCGCACGATGCCCAGCTCCATGTTGGCGATTTCGACGGCACCGGAAGAAGCGTGCTCCAGTTGGATGGTCCCGGACAGTATCTCGACCTCGAGGCGGCCCGTCAGACTCCCACTGATCCACAATGCGGAGTGCGCTTCGCCGGAAACCTCGATTGTACCCGTTACGTCCTCGACGACGGTGAACGGGCCATGCAGGTCGCCGGTCTTGAGCTTGCCCGTGACGGCGATCATTTCTGCAAGGCCGACGTTCCCGATGGTGACGAGCATCTCGGGCGGCGGTTCAATCGTTCCGCCGATCAACATGTACGCGACGTCGCCGAGTGTCATGGGCGCGCGCACCGAGCCCCAGATCCAGAGCCGATTCAGTGGGCCGTTGACGTTGATTTCGCCGATGCCAGGCTCGAACGAGGAGTGAATCTCGAATTCGGCGTTCGAGGTGGTGGCCGCGACGTCCAGGTCTGTCAGCGCCCCGCAGTCGAGCTCAGCATCGAGCGTGCCGGCGATGACGACGGGGCCGCTGATGGGCCCGGAGACCTCAACGCTGCTCAGCACGTCGTGCCCGAACGTCAACGCCGCGGCAGCGCCGGCTCGCAGGGGCCCCAGGGCGCCGAAATCTCTGGAGATGTTCAGCGCCGCGATCGTGCCCGTCACGCCGGCGGCGTCCAGGTCGATCGCGCCGATGTCCCGCGCGCCGAACTCGTGGCCGTTGTGGCCGACGACGCTGATCGTCACCGGGCCGGCGTTGGGGTCGGCGGTGATGCCGTTGACGTCGCCTGGACCGACGTACGTGTTCGGGTCGTTGGGATCTTCCAGCAGCAGCGCCTCGAATTCAAATGTCTCGCCTTGGACGCCCACCAGGATCCTCACCGCGTCCTCAGGTGGTCCCGAAATCGTGTAGTGCGTTCCGTAAACGAGATTTCCGTTGTGTTGGCAGATGATATTGACTTCCTGCCCCCATGCGCACCAAGCGCACGCGGTCAACGCGCAGACCAAGGCTGTAGCTCTCATGCGCAGGTCCCCTTTCCATGTTGTCCGATGAACCTACTTGCGTGCTGCCGTGGCTCGCCTCATCCGCGCGGTGTGAGTCTCACGAGGAGAGCCGTCAGCAGCATGCAGACAGCGCAGGGCTCCGGGACCACCGTTACACCAAATCGCACATATTGCCATGGCGCCAAACTTGCTCCACCGATGGTATTGTCTCCCCAGACCACCAACGAAGCGCTCAGTAGCGGTACTGTGAAGGCCCCGCTGTATGCGGGGAATCCATCGACGTAGAGGTCGAAAGTCGCCATGCCCGTCGACCGGAGCTCGAATTCGTGAAACACCCCGGGCTGAAAAATCGCGACCGTGCCCTCGCCCGGGATCGATACGCCGTCCTCCGAGAAGTCAAAGTGGACGGACCGACGCTCGTCCGAGTATACCGCGAACGTCGGGTCCCACGGGCCTTGCAGGGTGTCGATGCGCAAAGCCCACTGGGCGACGAACAACTCAGTGGGGCCATTCGGATCGAGCTCTCCGGGCCGCCACCAGGCGTAGCAGTCCGTGATGGCTGGGCTGGCCTGAGAGTCAATGACTAGCGCCCCGTTTTCGATCCAACGCGCTGCACCTCCGCCTGACGTGTAGCGCGTCCAGCCCTCGGCCTCGGGGAAGTTTCCGCCGGCCGGATCATATTCGACCCAGTATGGCGTCCCTGATGTTGGCAGCGCGATGACCATTGCCAGCAGGGCGGCCAGCAGCCGACCGCGGCGGCGCAGCACCGGCCCATCGAGTGCGGCCAGCAATCTCACCCGCTGTGAACGGCCCCGCATGGCGTGTTCCCACCACGTTCGCCCCGGCCGATCCCGGGGTCCTGTAACTCAAGTGTAATCGCGCTTTCAGGGGGGGGGGGGCAAATGTTTTGTCACTTTTTTTGTCGGATTTCACGTTCGGTGGGTCCGCGCGGCGGCGCGGCCACGTCCGGATGCGCCAGCGAGCG
This sequence comes from uncultured Planctomycetales bacterium, assembly GCA_964564785.1. Classification (GTDB taxonomy): domain Bacteria; phylum Planctomycetota; class Phycisphaerae; order UBA1845; family Fen-1342; genus CAZMCT01. Next base: position 29,389 of record CAZMCT010000024.1, on the reverse strand, counting down.
CTCCGGCGAAGCGTTTTATTCGTCGCTTCACACGGGTTTTCCCTGGCGCGCGAGGGAAAACACTCGTCGCCGCGCACCGCGCGCGGGGTGGCACGCGGTCGAAGCGGCGCGGCCGCGCGGGGCCGTGGAGGCGGCGCGGCAGGCCACGATGGTTGCGGCGCGCGGAGGGCAGGGCCCTGCGGGTCGCGGTGGCGAGCTCCGGATCGTGCGACCGGGGCTGCGCCGGCTCCGCCGTTTACCCGAAAACAATTCCGCTCCCTCACGGTCGCGGCTCGGATCGGAGGGGCGCGGGGCGGATTGGATGGGGGTGGGGTGGATGGTTGCGGGCGGATCGCGGCGGCGACCTGGCGGTCAGCGTGGGGGCGGTTCGTCGGGATAGTACGGCACGGCACGCTTGGGCAGGTAAATGTACGACGTGACCGGCAGCGGACGCTCGAGCAGGACCGTGTCGCGGCCGTCGAAGGCCTCGACATGGCCGTCGAGGTAGCCGGCGTTCATGCGGGCGTCCACCGGTTGCGGGCCGCCGTCGCCCCTTCGGCTCCAGACGGCGGAGCCGTTCTGAACGAGGCCGAGAGCCTGGTCGAAGGGGTGCGCCGTGATCCATGTCTGTGAGCCCGGCGGGTCGTTCCACTCGATGCGGTCGGCCGTGAGCAGCCGCAGGCTGGCTGGTAGGCGCTGCTCGCCGGTGTCCGAGTCGGACCGCGGGCCGAAGAAGGACCAGGCTTCGAATCCGCGGTAGTTCCAGAGCAGCGAGTAAGAGCCGTCCAGCGGCTCATCGGTGTCCACGAAGTCGATGGACGGGAAGCCCACCGGCTGACCCGGCGACATGGGACAGGCGAAAACCTCGGCCACGATCAGGTGCGGCCCGAGGTATGGCCAGACCGCGCCGTCGCCCGACGCACAGTCGGATGCGGCAAAGTACCGCAGATAGGACGGACGAGCCCAATACCGGCCGATCGGGTCGTAGCAGAAGTTGCAGCAAATCGACGGCGGGAACACGCCGTTGGAGCCGCTGTACGCCAGCGCCCCCGCCACAATCTGGCGCTGGTGATTTGCGCAGCGGACGAGCCGGGCGTGCCGGCGCGCCTGGCTGAGGGCGGGAAGCAGCACACTGACGAGGGCTGCGAGAATGGCGACGACGACGAGCAGCTCGATGAGCGTGAACGCCGGACGCAGACACGAAGGGCGGGCCTCCCCATAAGCAAAGCTGGCTGTCATCAAGTAAGACCCTCACCCTTTCAATCTGCACCGGCGCGAAGCCGGGGCTTCTGAGACGAACCGTTCTCGATAATTACCCGGCTGGGGCCTCGGATGCAAGCCTTTTTTTATTCGGACGCTACCGGCACAAATGATTCCGGCACATCAGTTTGCGACAGGTCGGCGGGTCGAGCGGCCAGGCGATGACGACGGGAGCCCCGGCGTTTCCAGCGCGGCGGTACGTGAGCGTCCTGAGGCACGGTGTGCACCCTCGGGTGAGCAGGACTCAAAGCCTCCTGACGGCCCGAGCTGACGTGCTCATTGCGGCCCTCGTCGGGACGGAGGTAAGCGAGGGTTTTGAACAGGTCGGGTCTCGCCAATGCGCAGCCGGCCCGGAACGCGCGCGAAAAAACGTCGCGCGAGGGCCGACTTCGGGAGCCTGCTCACGGCATTTGCGAGTTGCAGGGTCACGGGGGAGCCGAGGTGTGATCTCGCTAGGCGTTTGGGTCGGCGACGGTGGGTGGCGGAACGGCGGCCGGAATGCGGGTTGCGGCGGGGTCATGCGAGCGTGCGTGACGGTCGATAACACGGTACAACGCCGGCATGTTGCTGGCTGGTGGACGCAGGCGTAGAATCGGCGGATGGGCGGAGGTCCCGTAAGTTCGGCTGCGGCGCCGGGGGAGCCGACGGCGCGGGCGACTGGAGATCCAGATGTTCGAGCGGTTTACGGATCGTGCGCGGAAGGTGATGGCGCTGGCCAACCAGGAAGCGCAGCGGTTCAACCACGAGTACATCGGCACGGAGCACATCCTGCTGGGCCTGGTGAAAGAGGGCTCGGGGGTAGGGGCGAACGTGCTGAAGAATCTGGGCGTCGACCTGCGGAAGGTCCGGCTGGAAGTGGAGAAGCTGGTCAAGAGCGGCCCGGAAGTGGTGACGATGGGCAAGCTTCCGCAGACGCCGCGGGCCAAGCGGGTGATCGAATACGCGATCGAGGAGGCCCGCAACCTCAATCATAACTACGTGGGGACCGAGCACCTGCTGCTGGGGCTGCTGCGCGAGCAGGACGGGGTGGCGGCGCAGGTGCTGATGAACCTGGGGCTGAAGCTGGACGACGTACGTGAGGAAGTGCTGAACCTGCTGGGGGCGGGGGTGGAGGCGGAGGAAACCAGCGCGGTGACGCCGCCGGGGGAGGTGGCCAAGAAGGGCAAGAGCAAGACGCCGGCACTGGACTCGTTTGGGCGCGACCTGACGGACCTGGCCCGCGAGGGCAAGCTGGACCCGGTGATCGGGCGGGCGAACGAGATCGAGCGGGTGATCACGGTGCTGTGCCGGCGGATGAAGAACAACCCGGTGCTGCTGGGCGAGGCGGGGGTGGGGAAGACGGCCATCGTGGAGGGTCTGGCGCAGAAGATCATCAATCATCAGGTGCCGGAGATCCTGCACGAGCGGCGGATCGTGATCCTGGACTTGGCGATGATGGTCGCGGGCACGAAGTACCGCGGGCAGTTCGAGGAGCGGATCAAGGCGGTGATGAACGAGGTGCGGCGGGCCCGCAACGTGATCCTGTTCATCGACGAGCTGCACACGCTGGTCGGGGCGGGTGGGGCCGAGGGCGCGATCGACGCGTCGAACGTGCTGAAGCCGGCCCTGTCGCGCGGCGAGATCCAGTGCATCGGGGCGACGACGTTCGACGAGTACCGCAAGTACATCGAGAAGGACGCGGCTCTGGCGCGGCGGTTCCAGCCGATCCACGTCGACGAGCCGAGCAAAGAGGACACGCTGGACATTCTCAAGGGGCTGCGGGACCGGTACGAAGCGCACCACCGGGTGCAGATCACGGACGAGGCGCTGGCGGCCGCGACCGAGCTGTCGCACCGCTACATCACGGGGCGGGTGCTGCCGGACAAGGCCATCGACGTGATCGACGAGGCCGGGGCGCGGGTGCGGATCCGCAGCATGACCATTCCGCCCGACCTGGCGGACATCGAGCGCGAGATCGAGCGGCTGAGCGTGGAGAAGGACGAGGCGGTCAAGAACGCGGACTACGAGCGGGCGGCGGAGCTGCGCGACAAGTGCGAATCGCTGCGCATGAAGCGCGAGAACATTCAGAAGGAATGGAAAGACCACTCGCAGGAAGTGGAAGGGATCGTGGACGAGGTCGTGATCGGCGAGGTGGTGAGCCGCATGACCGGCATCCCGCTGACGCGGCTGGAGAAGGAGGAGGCCGCGCGGCTGCTGGAGATCGAAAACGAGCTGCACAAGAAGGTCATCAGCCAGCACGAGGCCATCAGCGCCATCGCCCGCAGCGTGCGGCGCAGCCGCAGCGGGCTGAAGGACCCGAACCGGCCGATGGGCTCGTTCATCTTCCTGGGCCCGTCGGGCGTGGGCAAGACGCTGTTGGCCAAGACGCTGGCCGAGTTCATGTTCGGCGACGAGGAAGCCCTGGTCGTGATCGACATGTCGGAGTACATGGAGAAGCACAACGTCAGCCGGCTGATCGGTGCGCCGCCGGGCTACGTCGGCTACGAGGAGGGCGGGCAGCTCACGGAGCGCGTCCGCCGGCGGCCCTACGCCGTCGTTCTGCTGGACGAGATCGAGAAGGCTCACCCCGACGTGTTCAACATGCTCCTCCAGATCATGGAGGAAGGCCGGCTGACCGACTCGTTCGGCCGGCACGTCGACTTCCGCAACGTGATTCTCATCATGACCAGCAACATCGGGGCCGACCGCATCATGAGCCAGGACCCCTTCGGCTTCATGAAGCGCGACGAGGAGATCAACTATCAGAAGATGAAGGACATGCTGGTCAACGAGCTCGAGCGAAACTTCCGCCCCGAGTTCATCAACCGCATCGACGAGGTCGTCGTCTTCCACAAGCTCACGCACGCCGATCTGCTCAACATCGTCGACCTCGAGATCGGCAAGGTCGCGCGGCGGGTCAAGGAGAAGGGCCTGATTCTCGAGCTGACGCCCGCGGCCAAAGAGTACCTGGTGGAGAAGGGCACCGACGAGAAGTTCGGGGCCCGGCCGCTGCGGCGGACGATCTCGACCATGATCGAGGACCCGCTCAGCGAGGACATCCTGCGCAACAAGTATGCCGGCAAGAAGGCGATCCGTATCAGCGTGACGGGGGAGGGCGACGAGCGGCAGTTCGTGTTTGAGGGAACGGACGCGCCCGAGTCCAAGGCCGAGCCGGCCGCGACCGCCGCGGCGGAGACGACCTGAGGCGGGAATGTGGCGGCAGCCCCGGCCGGCGGGGTGGCCGCGGGTTTCGGCCTGGTCGGCCGTGCGCGCTCGGTTTCCTGCGGGCGGGTTTTTGAATCGGGCTTGCATTGCGATCGGGCGGGGCAAATAATCCGCATGATGGCGTTGGACTGGGCGGTATCGCGGGCCGGCGGGTGGGTGCGGCCGCGGAGCGCCCCCGGGTCGCGAAGCCCGGCGTCGTCGCGGGGGTGCGCTGCGACGTGGTGCCGGCGCGCGTTCTGGGCCTTCATGCTCGTGGCCCACGGCCCGGGCTGGCTCGCGGCGCTGGGGGCCGGTTCGACTGACATTGACCCGCTCCGCTGGTTCGCGCTGAGCGCCAGCCAGGCGTTCTTCGTGCTCAAGCTCGTCGACGTGCGCTGGCTGCGGCTGCCGCGCAGCCGCCGGGCGTGGCTGATCGTGACGGTGGCGATCGCGCTGCTGCACGCGGACGTTGCGCGGCGCATGGTAATCGACGAAGCGTCACCCGCGGCCGCGCCGGTCGCGGCGTGGGTATCGGCGGTCGTGACGCTGCTGACGCTGCAATGGCCGCGGGTGCGCGACGCTGTGCGGCCGCGGGTCCTCCAGCGCCGCGCGCGAGTACTGGTGCAACAGGCGCTGGACGCCATCGCGGCGCTCGCCCTCGTGCTGCGGCGGTGCACGGCCGTGCTGGCCTGCCCCGTCAATCGGGCTCCACCGACCTCCCCTGTCTAGTCTGTGCGCTCCGGCCCGTGCATGGCGCCGCATTGCGCGCGCATGTCGGCCGTCAGACCTCAGCGTCGCGGGGCGCGCGGCCCGCACGAAGCCGTTGATTTTCCATCCGCATTTTCGATCACTCACGCAAGGAGAAACACCGATGATCGTTCGATATACCGCACTGGTCGTCCTGCTCGCGGGCGCCGCGGACGTGCTCGCCGACAAGTATTACCTGGTAACCGGGGCCGATGCACGGCACTATCCCGGGGCAACACGACTGCTCTTCGGCCCCGGCGGGGTTCCGGGCGAAATCTACGACGGCGACCGCCTGGCCGGGACATCGGACGTGGGGATCATCGTGCCCTACCGCGGCTCGGCCGGCACGCAGCCGAAGTATCAGCCGAACTACCTGGGCTCGCTGAGCATGCTGTACCGGCGCGGGACGATTCCCGCCGTGGGCGGGATTCCGATCCTGGGCATCGAGTTTCTGGGCGGGCCGCTGCTCGACCTCGACGGCAATCTGAGCAACGGGGTACGCCGGCTGGTGCCGGTCGACCCGAACGACCCGAACGCCCCGCCGGGTCAGGCGCTCGAGATCCCGGACACCGACAGCTTCATCCGGCTGGAGACCGACCTGGCGGGCGGGACAATTGAACTCCTGGATTTCGACGCGACCGGCTGCAACGAGGGCGCACCGAACTTCGGGCCGGACATCTGCACGATCCTGGTGACGATCGCGGGCACCGAGGCGTTCGGACAGAAGACCGGGCCGATTAACCCCGCGGTCGACACGCGAACCGGCGTGCTGACCCCGTTCAATGGCTTGAGCGGCACGCTCGAAGGCGTATACGCAGTGACCAACCTGGGCTTCGAGCTGTGGGAGGACTCGATCGACCCGTACACGAGCGCCCCGGCCGTCCTGGGCAGCATGCAGTTTCTGGGCACGCTGGAGGGTTGGCTGGTCGTCGCGGACCCGCAGACGGGGCAATTCCCGCTGCTGGCGGGTGAAGGGCTCGGCAGCACGCGCTGGCCGGATGTCGACGTAGCGCACGTGGGCACGGTGGTCACTACGTCGCACGGTCTGGCCGGCGGCAGCGCGACGATCTTCGGGGGAGCCGGGGCCGACAACTACGCGGCGTCGGGCAACGGGGGGCTGGCGCTGGCGGACTACGGCGGCGACCTCGGCGCCTACCTGGAAGCGGTGGTGTTGCCGCGGCTGCCCGACGGTGCCGACCGGTTCGTGTACCTCGAGTCAGCGGGATTCGGCGTGAACAACAGCTTTGACCCGGTCTACACCGACACCATCGGGTATGACGTGGTACTGGTGGCGGCGACCGGCTGCGGGCCGTTCGTTCCGGGCGACGTCAACTGCGACGGGAGTGTGGGCTTCGCCGATCTCAACCCGTTCGTGGCAGCGCTCTCGGGGGGAGAGTCGGCCTGGCGGGCCACCGGGCTGGCGTCGGAGGATTGCCGCTTCCGGTGCCAGAACGACATCAACGGCGACGGGTTCGTTGATTTCGCCGACATCAACGCTTTCGTGGCGCTGCTGTCCGGCCGGCCGCTGGGCTGACCGGGCGCCGGTTCGCGGAACGGGCGGACCGGTTCGGGCGCAGCGGCGGGCGCCCCTTCCCGCTTTCGGGGCCCCGCCGCGGCGCCCGGTTACGCCGGCTGACCGGGCAACGGGAGTCAGGTGTGCGAGAGACCGTTCGAGCCAATGGCCGCAAGCTGGAAGCCGAGAACACCCATGCATCGCCGCGCATTCACGCTGATTGAGCTGCTGGTCGTCGTAGCGATCGTGACCTTGCTGATGTCGATTCTCGTGCCCGCGCTGGGCCAGGCCCGGGCTCGGGCGAAACAGACCGTTTGCGCCGCACGGCTCTATCAGGTGGGCGTCGCGCTCTACGCCTACTGGACCGAGTGGAACGGTCGCGTGCCGTACATCGAGTCGCCGATGACGAACGGGACGAGCCGGCCGGGCTACGGGAACCCCGCCCACCCCAACGACGTCATTGACCCGTTCGATCGCACGCGCTGGCCGGTCTCGCTGCCGAACGTGCTGATGCCGCGGTACATCGGCGAGGTGCGCGAGCTGTTCGTGTGCCCGGCCGCGCGGATCGGCTGGCCGCGGGGGCAGACGCCGCAGTACACCTATCGCGAGGCGGCGGCCAATCAGCCCTACGGCGTGGTGCTCGATCCGCGCAACTATTGGTATTTCCGCGAGCATTTCGCCTTCCTGGACGGCCGGCTGCTGAAGAAGCTCAGGCTGGAGCTGACCGGGGACCCGATCGAGGACGCGCAGCGCGCGGCGCTGCTGCGCGGGACGTACATCCGCGATCTGGTGATGTGGGAGGGCCAGAGGATCTACGGCCCGCATCGCGACGGGATGAACGTGCTCAACCGCGACCTGCAAGTCGAGTTCCGCGGTCGCAAGACGATCGAGGAAGACCTGGCGCCGAACTACGCGGGGGCCCAGTTCTGAACGGCTGCAAGCTCACCTGAGACCCTGCGAAGCGCTCAGCAGCCGGAACGCGGAGCGGGCACACCGAATGCGCGGCGGCACGGGCTGGCCGCGGCCGGCAGCCGGTCCCTGTGCTTAATTGTCGGCGGGACTTGGCCGGAGCCCGGCCCGCCTCTACCCTTTCGCGCCATGTACCGTCGAGCTTCCGATCCTCGCGCCGGATACGGGGGGCCGGCGTTGTCGGTGCGCGGCCGCCTGCCGGCGCAGCGCCCGACCGTCGTGCTTCGCTGGGCTCTGCGTGTCGCGGTAGTGCTCTCCTTGGGCGGCCCGGTGGCGGGCGAGCCCCGCGAGCCGGTCGAGCTGATCCCCGCCGGAAGTCTGCTGTGCTGGGCCGGGCGGCCGCTGCCCGAGGCGACACCGGCGGACAGCCGGCCTTCCACGCTCCAGACGTTGCTGGAGCTCGGAACACGGCTCGCGAGCCAGCCGCTCGATCAGGGCACGCAACTCAACGTGCGAGCCGCCGAGATGTTCGGGCTGATGATCCGCTACCCGCACGCGCTGGCGCTGATCGACGCGCAGGCCCAGCCGACGCAGACGGACGCGACCGCCCGCAAGGTTGACCGGCTCCGGTTCGCGCTGGTCGTGCAAAACCGGGGCGACACCGAACCGTTCCTGCGGATTATCCAGAAGGCGGTGAACGAGCAGACCAACAGCGGCGAAGCCACGCTTGAATCGAAGACGGCCGGGCGCTGGACGTATCAGGAGCTGCGTGACCGGCGCCTGCCCGAGTGGGTTGCGATCGCGTGGGGCCACCTCGACGGACATTTCGTGCTCACGGTCGGGCCGGGGGTTTGGCCGCAGATCGCGGCCGTGGCCGCGGGCGAGGAGGAGTCGCTCGTCCACGATGCGTGGTACGCGGCGGCGCGTGGGTCACGGGCCCGGAAGGGGCTGATCGAGGTGCTTGTGTCGGCGGATGGGATTCAGCAGCGGCTGGACCCGTTCGTGGAGGGGCGGGCAAGCGCGTTTTTTCAGGCGTGGGACGCCGGCGGGCTACAACAGGCCCACTGGTTGCTGGGGTACGAGGGGCGCGCGCTGTATTGCATAGCGCATTTCCGGATCAACAACCGGACGGTGCGGCGCGTCTACGCCGACGCGGATGCGAGCGACCGACGGCTGTTGGCGGCCGTGCCGTCGGGGTGCCGCTACGCGGTGTTCGCGTTGCGGGCGGAGGAGCTGCTGCCGCGATTCTTTCGCGGGCTGCTGGCGGTCCAGGGCCCGAAGGTGCGGGCGAACGTGGAGCGGGTGTGGGCCGAGGTGCAGGCGCGGCACGGCTTCGACGCCCAGCGCGACCTGCTGGCGCACCTGGGCGACCACATCATCCTGCACAACGACCCGCCGCATCCGCTGCGGCTGCCGCTGGCGCTCACGACACTGACGGAGATCCGCGAAAACCCGGCGGCCGTGCGGCAGACGGTGGAGGCGATGGGGCGGGCGTGGCAGGCGGCGCTGGCGGAGGCTTCGGCCCCCCCGTTCCATGTGCTGGGCGAGGACGACGGGATCTGGTACCTGCGGTTCGGGGCGGGCCCGGAGTGGCTGGGGCTGGCAGGCCCGGCGTGGACGGTGACGGACCGCTTTCTGATCACGAGCTGGTCGCCGATGGCGCTGCGCGAGTACCTGGAGAGGGTGCCGGAAGAGGTGAAGCGGCGCTCGGCGCCGGCGGAGCGGGTACCGGCCACACAGGCGCACGCGGGGGAGTAATCGGGGGCTGCTGAGCTGCGGACGGGGCAGCACCCGCGCGTCGGGGCGGCGGGTCAATCGCCGCGGGCGGCGCGGTACTCGTCGAGCCAGGCCATCTGGATGGCCTCGAGGCGACCCTCGCTGCTGGCCCGGGGGTCGTCGCCGAAGTCGGGCAGCTCGCAGACCCAGCGGTGCAGGTCGGTGAAGCGGACGGTGAGGGGATCAAGGTGGGGGAAGCGTTCGTGCAGCGCCAGGGCGAGGTCCTCGGTGTCGGACCAGGTGAGCTTGGGCGGCATGGTCTCTCCGCAATTGCGGGTGCGGCGCGGCCCTCTATAATTCGATGCCGTTCGGACCCTCCGGCCGGCGCTGAGTTTGAAGGAGCCACGCGTGCCGCACTATATCACGGAGAAGTGCATCGGCACCAAGGACGCGAGCTGCGTCGAGGTCTGTCCGGTGGACTGCATCCACCCGCGGAAGGACGAAGCCGAGTTCGAGAAGTCGGAGATGCTCTTCATCGACCCCGAGACGTGTATCGACTGCGGCCTGTGCGTGGATGAGTGCCCGGTCAGCGCGATCTTCTCCGAGGACGACCTGCCGGAGGAAATGGAGCACTTCATCGAGCGCAACGCGGCGTACTACCGCGAGCGCCGGCCGGCGTAGTCTCGCGCCGCAACTCCTCCGAGGGGACGGGGCGGCGCGCAGCGGCGGCGGGCCCGCGTGAGCGCGTTGGCCCCCGTGACCGGGAAAGCCCCGTCTGGCGCACGCTCCGGCAGCGGGCGTGGGCGGATGGATGAAACACGGCGCTGACAGTCGGTTGCCGATGCGCCTACAGACAAATCGCGGGTCAACGCGGTAGATTGTCCAGCGGTCGCGAGCCCGCAGTGCGCCGCGCATGCGCAAAGCCAACCGCCGCGCGCCAGTGCCGCCGGGAGTGCCGCGACCGCTGCTGGAGTGCGCTGAGTTTCGATTGTGAAACGACTCTTCCACCCCGGAGGCTGAATCATGCGCGCGGGCCATCACTGGATGATGCGTACGATACTCGGGGTTACGGCCCTGCTGGGTGGCTGGTGCGCGTTGCCCCCGGCCGAAGCGAAGCAGGAATACCGCGACGCCTTCTTCGCGGTGTACCCGAGCGCGATCGGCACGGTGATCGAGACCGTCCCGAGCCGGCCGACGCACTGCGGCGTGTGCCACTACCGCTTCAACGGCGGCGGGGAGCGCAACCCGCACGGGGCTCTGGTGGAAGCCACCCTGCCGAACTTCCCCAACACGGCCCAGGGTCGGCAGGACGCCATCTGGTCGATCCGCAACGCGGACCCGGACGGTGACGGCTTCAGCACGCTGACCGAGGTGACCGACACGGTCAACTACGGCAACACGCCGACGTTCCCAGGGCTCACGCCCGCCAACGTCGGCCAGGTTTCCAACGTCAATATCGCCGAAATTCAGGACTACCTGGTGCCATTGACCGGTGGAGACGTGCTGCCGCCGGCGGTGACCGTGCTCGCCCCCAATGGCGGCGAGGTGCTGGTGGGCAACACGCAGGCGATCGTGCAGTGGTCCGCCACCGACGAGAGCGGGGTAGCCGGCGTGTACGTGTACCTCTCGCTGGACGGCGGGAGCACTTACGACCTGATCGCCGACGGCATCCCCAACAGCGGCAGTCTGACGTGGTTCCCGGCCAACCGGCCGACCGTCGCGGCCCGCATCCGCGTCGAGGCGGTCGACCACGCGTTCAACGTGGGCTTCGACGAAAGCAACGGGCTGTTCACGATCGCGTCGCCGCCCGGCGGACTCGTGCCCAGCACGCTGCGGGACTTCGACCAACCCGGCTCGCAGCCGCTGGAGGCCGGAATCCTGAACCCGCCCGCTGCGTGCGCGGTGTGTCACGGCGGCTACGACCCGGCGGTCGAGCCGTATTTCAACTGGCACGGCAGCATGATGGCGCAGGCCTCGCGCGACCCGTTCTTCGAGGCCGCGCTGGCCATCGCCAACCAGGATGCGCCCGATTCCGGTGACCTGTGCCTGCGGTGCCACATCTCCCGCGGCTGGCTCCAGGGCCGCTCGGTGCCGACGGACGGCAGCCAGATACTCGACAGCGACAAGCACGGCGTGGCCTGCGACCTGTGCCACCGGCTGGTGGACCCGATCTACAGCAGCGGCAACCCGGCGGAGGACGTGGGCATCCTCGCCAACCTGATCAGTCCGCCAAGCGAGTTCGGCACCGGCATGTTCGTCGTCGACCCGACCGGCGCGCGCCGCGGACCGTTCGTCGACGCCGACAGCGGCCACCCGATCCTGGTCTCGCCCTTCCACCGCGAGGCCGCGCTGTGCGGGACGTGCCACGACGTCAGCAACCCGGCCTTCGAGCGCAGCGCGAACGGCCACTACCTCCCGAACGCGTTCGATGCGCCCGCTACCGATTTCTCCGCCAACGTCATCGGTCCGGTGGAGCGCACCTACAGCGAGTGGCTCAACAGCGCCTACAACACGCCGCAGGGCGTGTACGCGCCGCAGTTCGGCGGCAACAAGGAGCACGTCGCGAGCTGCCAGGACTGCCACATGCGCGACGTCACCGGCCAGGGCTGCAACACCAATCCGCCCGTGCGGCTCGACCTGCCGCTGCACGACCTGACCGGCGGCAGCACCTGGCTGCCGAACCTGCTGCCGGCCATGTTCCCCGGCGAGGTCGACCCCGCGGCCATGGCGGCCGGCGTCGCCCGGGCCCGTTACATGCTCCAGAACGCGGCGACGATGGACCTGGTGCAGCTCGGACGCGACCTGCGCGTGACGGTGACGAACGAGACCGGCCACAAGCTGCCCACCGGCTATCCGGAGGGGCGGCGGATGTGGCTGAACGTGCGCTACTACGACGAGAACGACGCGCTGGTGGGTGAGTCCGGCGCCTACGACCCCGCCACGGCCGTGCTGAGCCACGACCCCGAGGTCAAGATCTATGAGATCGAGCCCGTGACGGAAGGCATCCCGGGCCTGCCAGACGGGACCATGTTCCACTTCGTGCTCAACAACGCGGTGCACAAGGACAACCGCATCCCGCCGCGCGGCTTCACGAACGCGGCCTTCGACGCCTTCGGGGGCGCCCCGGTCGCGGCCAGCTACGCCGACGGGCAGTACTGGGACCACACGCTGTACGCGATTCCGCCGCAGGCCGCGCGCGCCCTCGTCACGCTCTACTACCAGAGCACGAGCAAGGAGTTTGTCGAGTTCCTGCGCGATGCGAATTTCACGAACACCAAGGGCCAGGAGCTGTATGACCTGTGGGCGGCCAACGGCAAGTGCCCACCGGAGCCGATGGTCGTGGCCGAGATTGTCCTCGCGCCGCCGCTGACCGGTGATTTTGACGGCGATGGGTACCTTGACGAGGCCGACTTCGCCGAGCTGCAGTTCTGTCTCCAGGGCCCGGCCGTCCCCTATGCGCCCGAGTGCGAGCCCGGCGACGCCGAGTACGACGGCGACGTCGACCTGCACGACGCGGCTGAATTCCAGGCGGCGTTCACCGGGCCCGACATGCAGCCGCCCGCCGCCCCGACCGGGCTGGCGGCGACCGGCGAGCTCCAGGCCGTGCACCTCGACTGGAACGACAACGGCGAGCCCGACCTGGCGGGGTATAACGTGTACCGCGCGGAAGCGGCGGGCGGGCCGTACGTGCCGCTCAACATCGATCCGCTCGGCGCCAGCAGCTTCAGCGACACCGCGGTCATCGAGAACACGACGTACTTCTACGTCGTGACGGCCGAGGACGCGGCGGGCAACGAGAGCGGCCCCAGCAACGAAGCCAGCGCGACGCCGACGGGCAGCAACTCGATGCACGTGGCCGCGATCGTGCTGAGCGTCGATGATCAGGGCGGCGGAAACAAGTACGGCGTCGCGACGGTAACCATCGCCGACAACCTGGGCGCGCCCGTGGCGGCGGCTACCGTCACGGGGACGTTCGCGGGCGACTTCAACGGCACGCGCAGCGGCGTGACCAGCGGCAGCGGCGTGGCGGTGCTGACCATCGGCCCGAAGGGTGGGCGGACGGTGTTCACGTTCTGCGTGGACGGCGTGACGCACACCACGCTGCTGTACGACGCAAGCCAGAACGTCGAAACGTGCGACGCGTATCCGTGACAGCAGTCGCCGGCGCTGTCGTTTCGACGAGCGCAGCGCTGGGGGAATCTGGCCGCGGGGGGAGCGCACCCCCCGGCGCGGGGCGGCGATCCTCCATGCGCAGCCAGATTCCTCGTCGCTCGCCGCGGCGACCTGCTCGGAATGACAGCCGGCGAACACGATTCGGAATGACGCCCGCCCGCGCCCCGGCCCCCGCGCCCTGCTTGCGAGGGCCTCCGGGCTTCTGTGGTGATCCTCATTCGCCCGCCAGCTCGGCCAGCCGCCGGCCGACCAGCTCCCCCGCGATCTTCGGGTCCGCCTTGCCGCCTGAGATCTTCATCACCTGCCCCATCAGGTAGCCGCGGGCGGCCTGGAGCTTTTTGGGATTTCCGAGCGCATCACGGATCGCCTTCTGGTTTTCCGGCAAGGCCAGTGCGGCCGCGACCCACGCCGCGATCTGCGCCTCGTCGCGGCTCTGGATCAGCCCCAGCCGCTCGGCGATCTCGCCCGGCCGGTCGTGGCCGGCCAGCATCTGTTCGGCGACCTGGGCGGCTGCGGATGCGTTGATCTTCCCGCTGCTGACCAGGTTGGCCAGCTCGGCCATTCGGCCGGGGGAAATGCCCAGGCCGGCGACGCTCGTGCCGCGCTCGTTGGCATGCTTGGCCCAGAAGCTCAGGAAGTGTTTGCCGAGCGTGGCCTTGTCGCCGCCGGCGGCCGCCGCCTCGTCGAGCAGGTTGGCCGTGCGGCGGTCGTCGACGAGGGCGGGGGCGTCCTTGCGCGGGACGTGGTACTCGCAGATGAAGCGCTCGGTGCGGGCGACCGGCAGCTCGGGCATGTGCTCCCGCAGCGCGGCGACCCAGGCCGGGTCGGTGGTGAGCGGGACGAGGTCGGGGTCGGGGAAATAGCGGTAGTCGTCGGCTTCCTCCTTTTCGCGCTGCGGGACCGTGATCTCGCGCACGTCGTCCCAGCCACGGTTGCGCTTGTTACCGGCGGCCGCCGTCTCGCCGGTCTGGCGCCACTCGTCGAGCTGGCGGCGGATCTCAAACGCGCACGCAAGCTGGAGCGAGCGGAAAGAGTTGAGGTTCTTGACCTCGACGATCGGCGTGCGGAACTCCTGCCCGTCGGGGGAGCGAAGCGCGAGGTTGATGTTCGGCTCGAAGCGCATCTGCCCCCGCTGCATGTTGGCTTCGGAAACGCCGAGGTAGGCGACCAGGCGCTGGAGCTGCACGGCCAGGTCGCGGGCCGCTTCGGCCGAGTGCAGGTCGGGCTCGGTGACGATCTCCAGCAGCGGCGTGCCGGCGCGGTTGAGGTCGACCCCGCTGAAGCCCGGGAAGTCGTGCACGTTCTTGCCGGCGTCCTCCTCGAGGTGCGCCCGGCGGATGCGCACGCGGCAGTACCGGCCGTCGGAGGCGAACTCGAACAGGCCGTTGCTGGCCAGCGGGAGGTCATACTGCGAAATCTGATAGTTCTTGGGCAAATCGGGGTAGTAATAGCTCTTGCGGTCCCATTTCGTGAACCGCGCGATCCGGCAACCTAGCGCCAGGGCGGCCCGCACCGCGTGCTCGACCGCCTGGCGGTTGATGACCGGCAGCGCCCCCGGCAGACCCAGACAGACGGGGCAGACGCGGGTATTCGGCTCGGCCCCGAACTCCACCGGGCAGGCGCAGAACATCTTCGTGCGGGTCGCGAGCTGGACGTGGATTTCCAGCCCAATAATGGGTTCGACCGCGTACTCTTCCCGCTGCGGCATGCCGGGCCGACTCCTGGACCGAATTGTAACCGGGAAGGGGGACAGGGGGAGCGCCGCCAGTGCCACGCGACGCGCGCATTCTGCGGCCGCGCCAGGGTAGCCGGATGACCCGCTGGCGGAAACGGTCCGCGGCCCGCGACGCCGCGCCGACCGCGGCGGGGCCCCGGCACCGTGCGATGCGGAGATCGTTAAAAAGTCGCTCGCGGCGATTCAGGCGTCAAATCGGGCGGATGGTCCGTCTACATGGTACTGAGTCGCGGACCCGGTTCGACCGCCCGGCTGGAGGTCATCCGGAACAAGCGACCGGCCCCCGAACCCCGATGAAACCTGCCTCGGCATCGGGCCGAGATTCGCCCCGAGCGCGTCGCCCGCGGCGCCCGGAGGAAATGCGCTGTTCAGGTCCGGGCTGTGTCGGACCGCGCGCCAATCGTGTTAGCGGGCGCGGCGCGATGTCGCCGCGAGAAACAAGGAGACGTACGATGTATCGCAATCCCAAAGTCCAACGGGCCGTGTTGGCCGCTCTCGCCGTCGTGGCCTGCGCGGCGGAACTCACGCTGGCGAACCCACCTCCGCCCCGTCAGCGCGACCCCATCTCACTGGACACCGCTTCGCCTTCCGCCGTCGCGTTCGGCAATACGTGGTCGGACCTGTACGGCGACAATCCCATGCCGCCCGGGATGGGTTGGGACATCGGCGGTCCCGGACCGGTGCTGCACGTGCTCGCCCCGGCCTACGGCGTGCTGCCCCTCCCGGACAACACGGACGGCATCTCGAACAACGAGTTTCAGCCGTTCGCTCAGCAGGTCCTCTACTTCTCTGTGGATGACGCATCCTCGGGCCGGCCCGGAACGCCCGTCCGCAACCAGGCCAACCGCCTCCAGCACGCCGGCGATCGTTACGTCCTTAACGGCCGCACGAGCGTGGCCCCCGCGGTCGGCCCGTTCCCGGCGGTGCGGATCGGGGGCCTGCCGGGTCCGCGGCACCTGATCAGCGCGAATCAGACGGTTTACAACGAGATCCCGTCGATCCCGCCGCCCGCGTTCAATGCCTGGCCCCCGCCGCCGGGGGCGACGGCCATGGACGACATGGACGGGCTCGAGTTGAACCCGCTCGACCTGAACGGCGACCGGATCCACGACACCGTGGTGTACTTCACGCTGGCGGCCGGCAGCCCGACGCTGGGCATGTTCGGCGCGACCGGGGCCGACATTCTCGTGGCCCCGCCCGGCGCGCCCGTCGTGGGCGTGTACGCGCCTTTCTTCCTGATGGGGTTGACGCCGAACGACGAGGTCGACGCGCTGGCTGTGTGGAATTTCCAGTCCGACCCGCGGATCGCGAACCCCGGTCAGGACTACGCGATCTACTCCCTGGCGCCCGGCTCGCCCTACCTGAACGGTCCGGACGGCATCGCGGGCACCGCGGACGACCTGTCGGCGGCCGACGTGTTCGTCACGAACTTCACCGGTACGAGCCAGCTCTTCCTGGCTGCGGCCCAGCTCGGGCTGCTGTTCACGGACAACGTGGACGGCCTGGACGTCGAGCCCTTCAGCGGCCCTGAGGTGTTCGACTGGTGGGTGCAGCGCTTCAACATCGACATCGTATTCTGGCCGCCGCCAGGCTGGCCGCCGACGCTGCCGGCCAACGACCTGCACGTCATCCTGCCGGGTTACGACGTCGAGCAGGTGTTCGACCTGTGGACCGGGTCGTTCCCCAATGCGCAGGTGGTCGCGACCGCGGGTGGCGTGATGATCAACTGGTCGGGCGCCAACTTCCTGCCGGGGCAGGTGGCCCACATCGGCTGGACGTTGGCGGACACCGAGCCGATTCCGTGGCAGCCGATCCAGATCATCTGGACCCGCAACGGCGAGCCGATCCCGCCGACGCTGCCGGACAACATCCAGCGCTGGTTGTGGGAAGGCAACGAGGTCGTGATCGACCGCTTGCCGAACTTCGGGCCGGAACCCGTGCTCGTGCAGCGGCGCATCAACACCTCGCCGGACCCGGTGACGATGGCCGATCTGCTGCGGGGCTCGGAATGGTGGGAGCGGGCGCAGATCATCGACCCGACGCCCGTCCCGCTGCTGCCCGACAGCTTCTTCGACGTGTTCTTCCCGCTCAGCCCGCCGGGCGCTCCGGAGACGCGGACCTTCAGCGTCATGTACGACGTCTTCAACACCCAGGGTCTGCGCATCGCCACGCATCTGAATGCCCTGACTCAGATCCGTACGCCGGAGCTTGAGTTCGAGGGCGCCTGCTGCTTCGGCGCGACGTGTGAAATCGCCAGCGAGGAGTTCTGCCTGGCCTGGGGCGGTCGTTTCCTCGGCTTGGGCGTCCCCTGCGAGGACGTCAACTGCGGCGGTTCGCATCTCCCGGGTGACATGAACTGTGACGGCGTCGTCGGCTTCGCCGACATCAACGCGTTTGTTCTGGCGCTGACCAACCCGGCCGCCTACCAGACCCAGTATCCAGACTGCGACATCATGAACGCCGATACCAACGGGGACGGCGCGGTTGATTTCGGCGATATCAACCCGTTCGTGCAGCTTCTGACCGGCGGGTAGGCTGCAACGCTCGCCGACCGGATTGGGTGTTCGGGATGCGACTGGCCGGCGGGCTCTGCTCGTCGGCCGGTCTGCTTTCCGCGCTGCCCGCCGTCTGCGGCCAAGCTTCTCGCGAGGCGGTCCGAGGGGATGCCCCCCGCGGATGGGGGGCGCCTCCCGACGGGTTGCCTTCGGGACCTTTCCCTGTTATAAACCAGATTCTTGCCCGGCCGGCTCGGTTCGGCCACCCGCAGCGAGGCGGGGTGGCGGGGTCGCGGCGGGGCCGGGTAACCTATCGAGCCAGACGGTGCGACGTTGCGCGGCCTGCCGCGCACGGCCTGAGTGCAACTTTCTTCCCAGGGCCACGTCGCACCCGGGGTCGCTCCCTGGGTCTGGGTGGCCGGCCGCAGAGGACGGTCGGACCGTAGCGATCCCGGCGGCCGTGCGGAACACGGCCCGGCGGCGGGTGGGCCCGCCGCGAGCGAGCGTCCAACTCCGCCGCCGGCGGTCGCGGCCCCCCTCGGGGAGCAGCCGCACGGGGCGGAAGCGATTCGGGTTTATTTAGCGGCCGGCGCGGCCCGGCCAGGAGAGTGAGCATGCCCCAGGAAGTCGAAGCCGGCAGCGAGCGCCTGTTCCGGCCGTCCGCGGAGTTTGTGAAGCGGGCGCACATCAAGTCGATGGATGAGTACAAGCGGATGTACGACCGTTCCATCAACGACCCGGAGGGATTCTGGGGCGAGGTGGCCAGCGGCTTCTACTGGAAGGAGCCGTGGACCAAGGTCGTGGAATACGACTTCAAGGACAAGATTTGGATCAAGTACTTCCAGGGGGCCAAGACGAACATCACGTACAACTGCCTCGACCGGCATCTCGAGAAGCGTGGCGACCAGGTCGCGATCCTGTGGGAGGGCAACGACGTCGGCGAGGATGCGAAGCTGACGTACCGTGAGTTGCACGCCGAGGTGTGCAAGTTCGCAAACGTGCTGAAGGGCTTCGGCGTCAAGAAGGGGGACCGCGTCTCGATCTACATGCCGATGGTCAAGGAGCTCGCGATCGCGATGCTGGCCTGCGCCCGCATCGGCGCGATCCACAGCATCGTCTTCGGCGGGTTCTCACCCGACTCGCTGGCCGACCGCATCGTCGACTCCGCCTGCCAGGTGCTGGTCACGACGGACGGCGTCATGCGCGGGGCGAAGGCCGTCACGCTCAAGGCCAACGCCGACGCCGCGATGGACTTGGCCGCCAAGCACGGCGTGAACGTTCGTACCTGCATTGTCTACCGCCGCGTGGGCGACAAGGTGCCGACCAGCATGAAAGCCGGGCGCGACCACTGGTGGCACGACCAGATGGCCAAGGCCAGCCCGCAATGCGAATGCGAGTGGATGGACGCCGAGGACCCGCTCTTCATCCTGTACACCTCCGGCTCGACCGGCAAGCCCAAGGGGGTGTTGCACACCACCGGCGGGTACATGGTCTACACCGCCATCACGCACAAGTACATTTTCGATTACCACGACGGCGACATCTTTTGGTGCACGGCCGACATCGGCTGGGTCACCGGCCACTCGTACATCGTCTACGGCCCGCTGTGCAACGGGGCCACGACGGTCATGTTCGAGGGCGTGCCCACCTATCCCGATCCGGGTCGCTTCTGGCAGGTCGTGGACAAGTACAAGGTCAATCAGTTCTATACCGCCCCGACCGCGATCCGCGCCCTGATGCGCGAGGGTGAGCAGTGGGTCCAGAAGTACAAGCTCGACAGCTTGCGGCTGCTCGGCTCCGTCGGTGAGCCGATCAACCCCGAAGCGTGGATGTGGTATCACAAGCACGTCGGGCACGAACGCTGCCCGATCGTCGACACGTGGTGGCAGACCGAGACCGGCGGCATCCTGATCACCCCGCTGCCGGGCGCGATTCCCACCAAGCCCGGTTCGGCCACGCTGCCCTTCTTCGGCGTACTGCCGTGCATCATCGACGAGCAAGGCCGCGTGGTTGAGGGCCCGACCTCGGGCGCGCTGTTCCTGGCTCGCCCCTGGCCCGGCATCATGCGCACGGTGTACGGGCAGCACGAACGTTTCAAGGAAACGTATTTCAGCCGCGTGCCCGGCTACTACTTCACCGGCGACGGTTGTCGCCGCGACGAGGACGGCTACTACTGGATCACGGGCCGCATCGACGACGTGATCAACGTCTCCGGCCACCGCATGGGCACGGCCGAGGTCGAGAGCGCCCTGGTGTCGCACCCGGCCGTGGCCGAAGCCGCGGTCGTCGGCTACCCGCACGAAATCAAGGGGCAGGGCATCTACGCCTACGTCACGCTGAAGGTCGGGCAGGAGTACACGGAGCAACTGCGGAAGGAGCTGATGGCCCACGTGGCCAAGGAGATCGGCCCGATCGCCCGGCCGGACGTGATCCACTGGGCCCCCGGCCTGCCGAAGACCCGCAGCGGCAAGATCATGCGGCGCATCCTGCGGAAAATCGCGGAAGGTCAGCCGGACCAGATCGGTGACGTGACGACGCTGGCCGACCCGAGCGTGGTGCAGCATCTGATCGAGCACAAATAGCGGCGGCGCCGGACTCTCGGGCCCGGCGAAGAAGCGGCATGAGCCGGTAGCGCGGGTCCTGCCCGGCCCGCGCTGCCCCGCCCGCGGTCATGCCGAGGAGCGCAGCGACCGGGAAGTCGGGCCCGCCGGGAGTCTGATCCCGGCGCGCGGGTCGGAGACGGCGAACTCGCAGTCACACTCCTCGCAGGGTGCGTACTGGGGAATGACAAGATGCGGCGCGCGTCGCGCCCGGCACATGAATCACTCGTGGCGTCCGCAGCGACCCAAGCGGTCGCCGGACGCCGCCGCCACAGGAGACCGCAATGACCACACTCGCCACCCCGCCTCGCGAAGCCGCCGTGACCGCCGCGACTCCGGTGATGAACCGCTGGTTCGTCGTCATTGGGGCGATCCTCATTCAGTTATGCCTTGGTGCGATTTACGCCTGGTCGGTCTTCACCAACGATCTGCTGAAGGAGCCCTTCCGGTTCACGAAGCCCCAGACCCAGATCATCTTCTCGATCGCGCTGGCCACCTTCGCCGTCTTTACGGTCATCGGCGGCCGATGGCAGGCGAAGGTCGGCCCCACGCTCGTGGTGCGCGTCGGGGGCACGCTGCTGGCCCTGGGGTATCTGCTCGCTTGCGTCGCCGGCCCGTCGTTTTACGGACTGGTCGCGACCATCGGCCTCATTGGGGGAGCGGGCATTGGCCTGGGTTACGTCGTCCCCATCGCTGTCGGCGTGAAGTGGTTTCCCGACAAGAAGGGCCTCATCACGGGGCTGGCCGTCGCGGGCTTTGGCTTCGGCGCGTTGCTCTGGATTCAGCTCGCCGGCCCGTGGGGCGGCCTGATCGCCAAGTACGGCGTGTCCAAGGTTTTCTTGTACTACGGGATCGCCTTCCTCGCGCTGATTCTGATCGGCTCCATCTGGATGAAGAACCCGCCCGCCGGCTGGCTCCCTGCGGGCTGGTCTCCCGGCGAGAGCAAGGGGGCGGCCGGAGCGCTCGTCAGCTTCGAGTCCGGGCAGATGCTGGCCACGCCGCAGTTTTGGCAGCTCTGGGTCATGTACATTTGTGGCGCACTGGCCGGGTTGATGGTCATCGGGATCATCAAGCTCTTCGGCACCGAGGCCTTGCAGGCCCGTGGCGGGCTCGAGGCCGCCGAAGCGGGAGCCTGGGCCGCGACGGCCATGGGCGTGTTCTTCGCGTGCTTCAACGGCATCGGCCGCATCGCATGGGGCTTCATTTCCGACGCCATCGGCCGCAAGGCGGCCATGACGATCATGCTTGCTCTCCAGGGTGCGATCATGCTCGCCTTCTTCTACATGGGTGGCTCGGTGCCCCTGCTGTTCGTGGGGGCGGCGATCATCGGCTTCAACTTCGGGGGCACACTGGCGCTCTTCCCGGCCGCCACAGCGGATTTCTTCGGAAACAAGAACGTCGGCAAGAACTACGGCTGGATGTTCACGGCCTATGGTGTGGGGGGGATCGTCGGGCCGATCATGGCCGCGTCGTTCGCCGACGCCTCGAAGGGCAAGGGCGTGGACGCCTGGTGGCCGGCGTTCCTGATCTCGGGCGTCGCGTGCCTGGTGGCTGCGGTCCTGAGCCTGCTGTTGCGGCCGCCCCGGGCCCCCGCCGGGGGCGGCATTTCGCCCGCGCAGTAGGTCGGGCAGCGAGGGAGTCGCCAACGCGGACCGCTGCCGTGGCCCGAAGGGCCTCGCGCGAAGCGGCCGATAACACAGCAATTGCCGCCGACCTTATAATCCGGCGCAGGCGGAGGGCCCCCGCCGCCCGGAGCCCCGTGGCCGGCCGGTGGAGAGCGGGCCATCCTGTCAAACGGAGGAATCGCTGTGCCGCGCTGGACCGCGCTTGCCATGCTCCTGATTGTCGGCGCGCCACTCGGGTGCCCACTGGCCGAGGCGCCGGAGCCGAACACGCTGCCCGAGCGCGGCGTGCTCGAGACGACCGCCACCGGCCCGGCCAGCGCCGGGGTCGGCGAAACGGTGGAGTTGATCGCCACCGCCAACGGTGCGGAGCCGCTCTACTACGCTTGGGCCCAGATCGCGGGTCCCGGGGTGTCCCTCCGTGACGCGGCCACAGCCCGAGCGCGGTTTGTCGCGCCTTCGTTGCCCGAAGAGCGGGCGTTGCGATTCGTGGTGACGACGAGCAATGCGACCGCGGTTGGCCAGGCGGAGGTCGAGGTGACGATCTCGGCCGACCCGAACTACGGGCAGACGGAGGGGCCGAGTCGGCCGACGGCGGATGCGGGTGCGGACCAGCGGGTGAAGCCGGGGACGGAAGTGACCCTGAGCGGGAGCGGGAGCACGGGGACGGGGCTGGAGTATCGGTGGCGGCAGGTGTCGGGCACCGACGCGCAACTGAGCGACCCGAACCAGGTGAGCGTGACCTTCACGGCCCCGGCCTTCACGGGCAGCGAGAACGACACGCTGGTGTTCGAGCTGGCCGTGACGGACAGCGCGGCGCAGACGGTGACGGACCGCGTGCAGGTGACGTTGCTCGATCCGACGCTCAGCGACACACAGGTGCTGGTCGAGACGACGTTGGGGGATTTCGTGATCGAGCTGTACCCCGACGACGCCCCGATCACGGTCGCGAATTTCCTGCAATACGTGGACGACGAGTTTTACGACAACACGCTGATCCACCGCGTGGTGCCGGATTTCGTGATTCAGGGCGGGGGATTCGAACCGGGGCTGGTGCAGAAGGAAACGCGCGACCCGATCAAGAACGAGGCCGACAACGGCCTTTCGAACGAGCGCGGCACGGTCGCCATGGCCCGTACGAACGACCCGGACTCGGCCACCTCGCAGTGGTTCGTGAACCTCAAGAACAACGTCGCGGGCGGCGACGGCCAGGGCGACCTCGACCCGGGCGGGGTCTCGCCCGAAGGTTACGCGGTGTTCGGCCGCGTGGTGCAGGGGATGGATGTGGTGGACGCGATTGGCGCCGTCGAGACCGAGACGCGCGACGGCATGCAAGACGTGCCGGTCGAGGACGTCGTGGTCGAGTCGATCCGGCGGGTGAAGATCGCGGACGAGGTGGACTCCGAGTAGAAGACGCGGGCCGGCGGTCGGCTGCGACCGGAGTAGCGGCGGGAAGCCGACGCGAGCCGTCTGCTAGGTGTACCGCACCCAGCGGAGCAACTCGCGGGGGGTCGGCGGCTTGCCATACATGAGCACGCCGACACGGAAGATCTTGGCGGCCGCCCACATTGCCGCGATGACGCTCATCCACAGCAGACCGAGCGTGGAAAGGATCTGCCACAGCGGCGTCTGGGGATCGGCGCAGACGCGCAGCACCATGACCATCGCCGTGACGGGCGGGACGTACGAAAGCAAGACGCTGTACAGCGACTCGGGGTGCTCGGCCAGGTAGAACCAGAAGATCATGGGCACGAAGGTGATCAGCGACAGCGGGAACACCATGCTCTGGGCGTCCTTCAGCTCGTTGCAGGCCGAGCCGATCGCGGCCAGCAGGGCGGAGATCAGCAGGAAGCCCGGCACGAAATAGAGCAGCGCGATCAGGAGGCGGTAGCCGGTGACCAGCTCGCCCAGGTGGAAGCGCTGGGCGGACGTGTAGCCCACGCAGCCCCACACCGCCAGCAGCAGGAAGCCCACGGCCACGCTGCCGAGGATCTTGCCGGCCAGCAACTGGAGCGGGCTCACGGCGGACAGCAGCAGCTCGATGACGCGCGAGCCCTTCTCCTCGATCAGGCTGGTGAGCAGGCCCTGGCTGATGCCGAAGGTGCCCATGAAGAGCAGGAACATGAAAGCGAACGGCGTCATGAAGGTCGCGATGGGGTTGGCCATGACCGGCTGGCCGGTCGCGACGCTGGCCCACTGCACCGGCACTGCCTGGCGGAGGGCCTTGATCTCGCGCGCGTCATAGCCCGCCCGCGTGCAGCGGACCGCGAAGACCGCCTCGTTGATCATCCGTTCGAGGCGGTTGCCGGTCTCGAGCTGGTTGTCCTTGCGGGCGATGACCACGCCCGCGCCATCCTGTTCGAGCGCGGTCGGCTGGAAAATGATATATGCGTAGAGCGTGCCGGAACGGACGCGGGCGGCGAGCGCCTCCACGTCGCCCTCCGCGAGCGGAACGTCCTCGCACTCGAAGAGCTGGTTCGGCCGCTCGGCGTTAGCGGCGACCACCTGCTGCTTGAACTTGTCCTGAAGCAGGCCGGTATGGTCGAGCAGGGCCAGCTTGCGCACGGCCCGGACCTCCTCGCGGCTGGCACGTTCGACCATCTCCGTGCCGAAGACACCGCCCAGGATCAGCAGGGGCATCATCACGACGCTCAGGATGAACGCCTTGGTACGGACGGTCGCCAGAAACTCACGCCGTGCGACGGCGAATACCTTGTCCATCGGTCACTCCCGCGTAGCGGCCGGGCTCCGCACCGGCCGTTGTCCGCCCGGGCGGCGGCACAGCACCGCCGAGCGCAATTCAACGTCGATCGCAGCGCCCGGACGTCACGAATCTGCCGGCCGCGTCCGGTGCAGAGCCCGGACGTTACGGCTCCGCCCGGCCATTACCGCCCACCAGCTTCACGAAGATCTCCTGGAGGTCCGGGCGCTGAAGCTCGAAACGCGAGACGCGCACCGTTTGCAGCGCCTGCTGTAGGACAGCGCTGGGGTCGGCGTCTTCGGCCAGCTCGAGCCGGGCTTGGCCGGCTGTGACCCGTCCGGCCACGACGCCCGCGATGTGCGTCAGCGGCTTCAATTCGCCCTGCCCCTCGAGGACCACCACGCGGCTGGCGAACTGCTCGCGCACCTCGGCGACGGTGCCGTCAATGACCTTGCGGCCGCGGTTCATCAGTACCACGCGGTCGCAGAGCCGCTCGGCCTGGTTCATCTGGTGGGTCGAGAAGACGACGGTGGTGCCGGCGGCGCGGAGTTCGTCGAGCAGGCGCTCGAGGAGATCGACATTCAGCGGATCAAGGCCGGAGAACGGCTCGTCGAGGATGACCAGCTCGGGGCGGTGCAGGATCGCGCTGAGGAACTGGATCTTCTGCGACATGCCCTTGGACAGGGCTTCGACGCGCTTGTTCTTCCACTCGCTGAGGCCGACGCGCGCGAGCCCCTCGTCGACGCGCTGCTGAAGCGCCGTTCCGCGCAAGCCTTTGAGCCGGCCGAAATACGCCAGCGTCTCGCCGACCGTCATCTTGCGGTAGAGCCCGCGCTCCTCGGGGAGATAGCCGATCCGGTCCTTGACTTCGAATGCCCGCGGGTGGCCGAGCACCGTGATTCGCCCCTCGTCCGGATAGAGGATGCTCAACACCATCCGCAGGGTCGTGGTCTTGCCCGCCCCGTTCGGACCGAGGAACCCGAGCACTTGGCCAGCCGGCAAATGCAGACTGAATGCGTCGACGGCGGTGAACTGCCCGAACCGCTTGGTGACACCGTCGAGAACCAGGGCCTCGCGCACGCTGTGCCTCCCGCACGTCGCGACGGAAGAACCAACCGTTCCCATTATCGCGCCCCGCGGGTGCTCTCCAAAACCCCCGTTTGTCAGGAGTTGTCGCAGATTGGGGGCGGATGGTCCGCGGTTGTGCGGGTGGTCAATGGCCGCCGGGCCGCGGGCCGCAGTCTCACAGGTCGAGTGGGCCGGGCTGAGGCCGGTGGCCGGCGGTAGAATCGCGGCTGCGATGAGCCCGGACGAGCGGCCCGAAAAAGCCGCGCTCGCGGCCATGCCCCTCGATGCCCACGAGCGACTGGCGATCGACCTGCCATGTGCCGAGTGCGGCCACAATCTGCGCGGGCTGCGGCCGGGGGGTGTGTGCGTCGAGTGCGGGTTGCCGATTGCGCTGTCGCGCTCGGCGAGCCCGCTGGCCCTGGCCGGACCGGCGTGGCTGGCGCGCGTCAGCCGGGGCACGGGGCTCGCGTTTGCGGCCCTGCCGTGGCTCTGGCTGCCGCTGTCATGGCCGCTGCTGCTGATGGGGACGTGGTGGATGGCGTCGGCCGACCCGGGCAGCCGAGGCCAGCGAGAGGCGCTCGCGGGCGCGACCCGGGTGCTGGTCGTGCTGGCGGTGATCGGGTTGGGAACGCTTGGGGGGCTGGTGGTGGCCGAAGATGCCGTGCTTCCGTCGGCAGCGCGTATCTACGCGGTGCTGCTGCCGGCGGGAGTGCTGACGGAGCTGGTCGCACTGGCGGCGCTGCGGCTGGTACGCCGTGTGCGAATGCGCAGTTGGACCGTCGTGCTGGGGATGCTCGGGGTCGCGGCCGGAGTCGCGTTGGCGCTGGTGCCCATGCTCGACGCGCGGCAGGCGCTCGACTGGCTGCTGTACACCGTTGTCGGTGTGCTGGCGGCCTCGGCAGGGGCGATGCTGGTCGGGATTTGCCTGGCGCGGGTCTGGCACCGGCTGGACCTGGCCGATGCGCTGGCGCTCAGTCGCGTGCGGCAGGAGACCCTGCGGGCGGAGCGGCCGGCCATTGCGCCGCCCGGCGCAGCCGCTGGCCGGCGCGTTCCACGGTGAGCCGGCACTCGATGAGATCGCGGCCGGGTCCGCAGCGCCGCAGGTCGAGACGGGCGGAGACGCCGCTGGGGAGCAGCGCGGCGAGCGGGAGTTCGCGGGGCTGCGCGTCGAGCTCTGCGGCGTGCAGCCGGGTCCAGGCCCGGGCGCTGGCGAGCGCCTGTTGGGCGAGCGACTCCAGGCCGGCCCGGCGCTCGCGCCGGAGTTCAGCCGCCGCCAGACGGGTGAGGACCAAGGTGAGCCCGGCGGCAACGGCCAGCGCCGCGATCAGCGTCACGGCGGCGAAGGCGCGGCGTGGGTGTCGCGTGCGGTTCACGGGCGGGTCTCCACCAGCGGGGCGGGCAGCCAGAGGGCGGTCGAATACGTGCGATCGGGCAGGCGGCGATGCGGCGGGGGTTCTTCGATGAACCGGAGTTGCAGCAGGCCGCCGTGCGGGGCGGGTTCGAGCTGCCACGCGAAGCGCAGCCGGCGGGCGCGGTACTCGGTCGCCGCGGGGCCTGAGAAGGGGTCGGGCGGCGCGGGGTCAACCGAACGGGTAATCGTAACCGGCGTGAACTGGTAATGCAGCAGCGCGGAGCCGGCCGGTCCGCGGATGTGCAGCGTCAGGGTGTCGCCATTGATGGTGATTCGCTCGGCGGTCCGCAGGTCGTGGCGGAGCTGCTTGTCGAGCGTGTCCATGACCGCGATGCGGTCGGCGTGCTCGCCGGCCAGGCGGTGGACCCGGACGAGGTCGAGCATGACGCGGCTCAGCAGCGCGCCCAGGACCACCATCAGCGCGGTCAGGGCCAGCACCTGCACGAGCAGCAGCGCCGGTCGGGCGAATTGGCGCGCGGGCCGGCTCATGGGGCACCTCGCGCGGGCAGATACGCGGAGACTCCGACCGCGATGGGCCGGCCACCGGCCCGCGTCCGCGTGGCGCTGACGTGGACGCAGACGAAGTCGGACCACGCGCCCTGGCCGGGCTCGGAGCGGACGGTGAGCCGCGTGCCGGGCGGGAGCATCTCAGTCGTGCGGCCGTCGGGGCCGGGCAGGTCGGCGGCGCCGGCCCGGAGGCGTTCGAGTTCGGCGACGGCGGTGAGGCGCAGGGTGCGACGGAGGTCGGCCTCGTGGCGGGCCTTGACGTATTGCAGTGTGCTCACCGCAGTCAGCGTCAGGAGAATCACCGTCAATCCGAGAGCGGCCACGATCTCGGCGGAGAGGAAGCCGCGCCCGACCGGCGAGGCGTTGGACCGGGGGACTCGTGCGTTCGACGCGTTGTCTGGAGCGTAAGTCACACGGCACCTCAATAGACCAGCGCGGCGGTCGAGCTTTGCAGGGCGGCAAGCGGCCAGATCAGCGCCACCGTGACATAGCCCACGACGAGCCCCCAGGCGACGACGACCAGGGGGGCAAGAGCGCTGAGCAGCACATCTTCCCAGTGGACGGCGAGACTCTGGTAGTAGGCCGACAGGTACGCGAGCTGGGCGGGGAGTTCGCCGCCCTGGCGCGCGGCCGCGAGGGCCCGCTGAAGCGCCGCGGGAAGCCCGGCCGCGCGGGCCGCCTCGAGCGGGTCGGCGCCGCTCTGGAGGGCAGTCGCCCATACGGTGAGGCGTTGGCGAGCGTACCAGTTGACGGGGATGCGGGCGGTCTCACGGGCCGCGGTGAAGAGGTCGTGCCCGGCCCGGACGGCGGCCTCGAGGACGGGCAGTTGACGCGCCAGGGCTCGGACGCGGGCCACCGGCCGCGAGAGCGGGCAGTACCACACCAGGGTATCCCAGAGCCAGTAGATGACTTGGACACGATCCGCGAGGCGCGGGACGAAGTTCCGCAGGATCAACGACTGGACGACCGCGAGCGTGAAGAGCATGAGCGCCAGGAGCAAGGCGAGCAAGAGGGTGCCGTCGTCGCCGAAGAGAGCGCCGGTGACTGCGGGCAGAGGGATGCCGAAGTCGGCGAAGATCTCCTTGAAGTTAGGCGCAATGAAGGTGCGCAGATACAGCATCATCAGCGGTGCCAGGGACAGCAGCACCGCGGGATACCAGAGCGGAAGACGTCCGACCCGTGGCTGAATCGGCGGGGGCTCGCGGACGGCGCTGGTCAGCGCGGCGGGCAGGGTCCCCGAGCGCTCCCCGGCCTGCACAGCGCCAAGCACGTGCCCGGGACAGGCGCGCACCGCGGCGCGGAGGGCCGCGCTCAGGTCGTCACCGCATTCGAGGTGGACGGCCAGCCGCTGATACATGCGCCGCACAGCACCGCGCTCGGGCTGAGCCGCGGCCCGCAGCGCCCTCGTCAACGGCAGATTCTGGGCGACGATGCTCGCCACGGTCTTGAGCACGGTCCGCGCCCGCACGCGACGCAGCCGCAGCCACGCGTGGAGCGCGCCGGCAATCGTGGCGGCGACGAGGAATACGAAATAGAGAAACGCTACAAGCATCAGACCATGCTCAGGACGGATTGCATCACGTACACGAACGACTGGACCGAGACCATCAGGCAGGTGATCAAGCCGCCCACGACCACCGCCACGAACAGGAACAGCAGCGGACCGAGCAGCGTCCGCAACGCCAGGGCCCAGTCGCGGGCCCGCGCTTCGTAGGCCCGGGCCAGCTCCGCCAGCACCGCCGGCAGGTCACCCCGCGAGCCGGCCGCGGT
>CAZMCT010000023.1:0-37925 GCA_964564785.1 uncultured Planctomycetales bacterium | reverse complement strand
CGAGCCGCACCTGGTCGTGCTGGATTTCTCGCGCGCCGAACCCGCGCCGGCGGGGACGCAACCCTGAACCGGTCGCGGACGCGCCTCGCGAGGGGATCGCGCCCGCCCGCATCCGGCCACGCGCCCGCGAGGTGCAGCGATGATCCACTCGATGACCGGCTTTGGTGAAGCGCAATGCGAGGAAGGGGGACAGGTCTACCACCTCGAAATCCGCAGCTTCAACCAGCGCTATCTCAAGACGTCGATCCACCTGCCGGAGGAATTCGCGTTCCTCGAAGGCGAGGTGGAGCGGGAGCTGCGGCAGCGGCTGACGCGAGGCAGCATCATCGTGAAGCTGTACGTCCGCAGCATCGGCCCGCAAGCCGCGGTCGAGGTGAATACCGCGGCGGTGCAGGCGTATGTGCAGCAGCTCCGGGACGCGGTGCCGGCCGGGGCGGGGATCACGATCGACCTGGCGAGCCTGCTGCTGCTGCCGGGGGTGACGCTGGTCCGCGAAGTGACGGAGTCCGAACGTGAGCACCGCTGGGAACTGCTGCGGAGCCTGCTGTCAACGGCGCTCGACCGCGTAATCGCGATGCGGGCCGCGGAGGGGCAGGCCCTGGCGGCCGACCTGCTGCGGCACGCCGAGGTCATGCGCCGGTGCCTCGACACCATCGGGCGCCGGGCGCCCGCGGTGGTCGCCGAATACCGCGATCGCCTGCGGGCACGGGTGACCGAGCTGCTGGCGGGCAGCAACGTGCAGCTCGCGGGCGAAGACTTGCTGAAGGAAGTCTCCATCTACGCGGAACGAAGCGACATCAGCGAGGAGTTGAGCCGGCTGGCGGGCCACCTCCGCCAGTTCAACGAGCTGGTCACGGAATCCGCCGAGCCCGCGGGTCGCAAGTTGGAGTTCATCGCCCAGGAGATGTTGCGCGAGGCGAACACGATGGGCTCGAAGACCGGCGACGCGGCGGTCCTGCACGAGATCATCGAGATCAAGAGCGCGGTCGACCGGATCAAGGAACAGGTGCAGAACGCGGAATAGCGAATTGCGAATCGTCAGGAGCGAGTCACAGACCGCGAAGCGGAGCGCCCGTTTGTCATTTCGAGGAGCTCGCGGCCGCGCGCGAAGAGGGATCTGGGCCGACCTCGAGCAAGCGCGCGACGGCGCACAACCCGGGATTCGCCCCTGGCGACCATGCTGATTGACACCCATTGCCATCTGACTTCCCCGGGCCTGGTCGAGCGCATCGACGACGTCGTCGCGGCCGCCGCGGCCGCGGGGGTCGAGCGCGCGATTCTCGTGGCCGAGGATCCGGCCGACGCGCACCGGGCGCTGGGGCTGATGGCGAGCCGGCCGCAGTTGTACCTGGTGGTCGGTGTGCATCCGCACCGCGCCGGGCAGGTGACGCAGGACCATTGGGCCGCTCTGCGAGAACTCCTGGATGCCCGGCAACGATCGGTCGGGGCGGCGGAGGGGTCGCGCGGGCCCGCGGAGCGGGTCGTGGCCGTCGGCGAAACGGGTCTGGACTTTCATTACGATTTTGCGCCGCGTGATCGGCAGGAGGAGGTTTTCCGGAGCCAGCTCGAGCTGGCGATCGAGCACGACCTGCCGGTCGTCATCCACGCGCGCGAGTCGGAGGCGCGGGTGTGCGACATTCTGGCGGATTACCCGCGCCTGGCCGGGCGGGTGGTGTTCCACTGCTTCTCGGGCGGACCGAAGCTGGCCGACCGCGTCCTGGCGCTGGGCAATTGCTGCTCGTTCACGGGAGTCGTGACATTCCGGAGGGCGGCGGATATCCAGGCGGCCGCACAACATGTCCCGCTCGATCGTATGATGCTGGAGACGGATGCGCCGTACCTGTCGCCCGAGCCGATGAGAAAGGTGCGGCCGAATGAGCCGGCGCTGCTGGTGCACACGGCGCGGCACGTGGCGGCGCTGCGCAGGGTTTCCGTGGAGTTTCTCGCCGCCGCGACCACCGCGACGGCGGAGCAGTTTTTCGGCTTGCCGGCGCAACCCCGCCGTGAGCCATGAGCCGTGGGCTGTGGGCCAGGCCGTTCGTGTGTCGCCGCCGTGCCGACAGGGCGGGCACGCCGTGAGTTTTCTCCACGCAAACACGGCCGGGACGATATCGGCGTGTCGGCGGTGGAATGAGAGGGATTCATGACCCAATGTCTTGTGACCGGCGGCGGCGGATTCATCGGCAGCCACATCGTGCGGCGGGCGCTCGAGCGGGGCTGGGCCGTCCGCGTGCTCGATGATTTCAGCACCGGCAAGAAAGCCAACCTGGCCGAGGTGGCCGGGCGGATCGAGCTGATCGAGGGCGATATCTGCGACGTGCCGACGGTCGAGCGGGCCATGGCCGGCGTGGACGTCGTGTTCCACCTGGCCGCGCGGGCCAGCGTGCCGCGGAGCGTGGACCAACCGCGGCCGGCACACGAGATCAACGTGACCGGCACGGTGAATCTGCTGATCGCGGCGCAGCAAGCCGGGGCGCGGCGTTTCGTCTACTCGGCCAGCAGCAGCGCGTACGGCGACACCCCCGTGCTGCCCAAGCGCGTGGACATGCGGCCGCTGCCGCTGAGCCCATACGCGGTCAGCAAGCTCGCGGCCGAGTACTACTGCACCTGCTGGTCGCACGTGTACGGTCTGCCGACGATCTCGTTGCGGTATTTCAACGTCTTCGGCCCGCGGCAGGACCCGCACGGCGCCTACGCGGCGGTCATTCCGGCGTTCGTCAGCCGCATGTTGCGCGGCCAGCGGCCGGTGATCTACGGGGACGGCGAGCAGTCGCGGGACTTCTGCTTCATCGACAACGTGGTGAATGCGAATTTCCTGGCGGCGGAGGCGCCGCACGTGCGGGGCGAGGTGGTGAACGTCGCGTGCGGCGAGCGAACGACGCTGAACGCGATCGTGGCCGACATCAACAAGCTGCTGGGCACGAACCTGAAGCCCGAGTACCAGCCCGCGCGCAAGGGCGACGTCAAGCACAGTCTGGCGGACATCGGCGAGACGCAGCGCGTGTTGGGCTATCAGCCGACGGTGTTCTTCGCGGAAGGGCTGCAAAGGTCGATCGACTGGTATCGGGCAAACGCCGGGTCGTAATTGCCCGGCCAGGAGGGGGCATGAGCGCGTCCAAGGCCAGATCCCGCGCCGGTCGCCGCGGCGACTACCTCGGGATGACAGGCTTCACGGGCCCCGCTCACATCACTCCCAGCACCTGGCGGGCGAGGTTGTCGGGCATGCGTTCGTAGCGCAGCGGCTCCATGCTGTACGCGGCCCGGCCCTGCGAGAGCGAGCGGATCTGGGTGGCATAGCCGAACATGCTGAAGAGCGGCGCTTCGGCCGTGATGACGTGGCTGTTGCTGCGCATTCCGGTAGCCGTGATCGTCGCCCGGCGGGCCATCAGGTCGCCGTTGATCGCCCCATAATACTCCTCGGGCGTGACGACCTCGACCTTCATGATCGGCTCGAGCAGCACCGGGCCGGCCTGCTCGATGGCCCGCTGGAACGCGAGCGACGCGGCCGCCTCGAACGCCAGCTCGGACGAATCCTCCGGGTGCTCCTCCGCGTCCAGCAGCGTGGCCTGCACGTTGATCAGCGGATAGCCGCCGAGGTTGCCGCTGCGGCCGGCGTCGCGCACGCCCTGCTCGATGGCAGGCAGGAAGACGCTGCGGATCCGCCCGCTGGCCAGCCGGTTGACGAAGCGAAAGGGGTCGTCGCCGGGGGCCGGTGTGAACGGCTCGACCCGCAGTCTGACCACCGCGAACTGCCCCCGTCCGCCGGTCTGGCGGATCAGCCGGCCCTCGCCCTCGGCCGCCCGTGTGATCGCCTCGCGGTAAGCGACCCGCGGCTTGCCGACCCGGACCGGGACGTTGAAGTCGCGTTTCAGGCGGTGGGTGACGACCTCCAGGTGCAGCTCACCCATGCCCGAGATCAGCGTCTGACCCGTCTCCTCGTTCACGCGGAACTCGAAGGTCGGGTCGCTGCGGGCAATCATGGCCAGCACGGCGGCCAACTTGTCGCGGTCGGCCGTGCTCTCGGGCTCGATGGCCATGCTGATGACGGTCTGAGGGAACTCGATGCGCTCGAGCAGCACGTGCCCGCCGCGGGTGTCGCAGAGTGTGTCGCCGGTCTGCGTGTCCTTCAGTCCGACGGCGGCGACGATGTCGCCGGCGGCGGCCTGCTCGATCTTTTCACGGCGCTTGGCGAACATGCGGAAGAGCTGCGGCACGTTCTCTTTCTTGCGGCGACCGACGTTGAGCACGCGTGCGCCGGCCTTGAGCGTTCCGGAGTAGATGCGGATGAAGTGCAGGTCGCTGTGGGCCTCGGCGACGATCTTGAAGACGAGCGCCGCCAGCGGCCCACCGGGGTCGCACTTGCGGCTGACGCGCTGGTCGGGGTGCTCGGGGTCGTGGCCGTCGATGGGCGGGACGTCGAGCGGGCTGGGGAGGTAGTCGCAAACGGCGTCGAGCACGGCCTGTACGCCCATGTAGCGCAGGGCGGAGCCGCAGAGCACGGGCTGGCAGCGGCGGGCCAGCGTGCCCTTGCGGAGGGCGGCGCGCAACTCGCCGTCCTCAAGCGGCTGGTTCTCCACATACTTGAGCATGAGGGCGTCATCGAGCTCGGCCACCTTTTCCTCGAGGACGTGGCGGGCCTGGCGGGCGGCGTCTTCCAGGTCGGGAGGGATGTCGAGCACGGCGTAGTGCCGGCCGTCGGCGCTGCCGCTGTAGTCGCAGACCTTCATGGCCACCAGGTCGATGTAGCCGCGGAAGGTGCCCTCGTTCCCGAGCGGGAGCTGGATCGCGATCGGGTTGGCGCCCAGCCGCTCGCGGATCGTAGCCATGGCGTGCGCGAAGTCGGCCCCCGTCTTGTCCATCTTGTTCAGGAAGCAGATCCGCGGGACGCGGTACTTGTCCGCCTGGCGCCAGACCGTCTCGGACTGGGCCTCGACGCCCTCCTTCGCGTCGAACACGACCACCGCCCCGTCGAGCACGCGCAGCGAGCGCTCGACCTCGGCCGTGAAGTCCACGTGCCCGGGCGTGTCGATCAGGTTGATCCGGCAGTCGCGCCAGTCGAACGAGACGGCGGCGCTGTAGATCGTGATGCCGCGCTGCTGTTCTTCCGCGTCGAAGTCGGTGATGGTGGTACCGTCGTCCACTTCACCCATGCGGTGGATCGTGCCGCTGTAATACAGTACGCGCTCGGTGGTCGTGGTCTTGCCGGCGTCGATGTGCGCGGCGATCCCGATGTTGCGGATCTTCGCCCGATCTTCCATAGCCCGTCGCTTCCCCGGACCGCCCGCCCGCGGCACGGTTCGTAGCGGCCGGGCTCTGCACCGGCCGCAGCTCGTCGCCACCCGCGCCCCGCGCGGGCGCGGTTGCAAAGCGCGACATCATACGGGAAACGGCCGCGGCTGTCAGTCAAGTGAAGCTGTGAGCCGTGGGCCATGAGCCGTGCGACAGAACGCCGTCATTTCAAGGAGCGCAGCGACGAGGAATCTGGCCGCGGATGAGGCCACGCGTCGGCGGCCGGAGTCACGTCAGCTTCCACCCTGCGCGGTACGGCGTCTGCACGTACGGGTCGGCCTCGGGCGCGTTCGAGAAGCGGGCGTTCTGCTCGTCCCACTCCAGCCGCCGCTGCGGAAAACGCTTCGCGATGTTGCCCAGCAGCACCGTTTCGGTCACGCGGGCCGCGTACGTGAAGTTCGCCCCCGCCTGCACCTCCGGCGGCGAGCCCGCATGGGCGCCGGCCTTGCACGCCCGCACCCAGTCCTGCTCGTGGCCGTCGGCGATCCGCGGCAGCGTCTTCTCCGGCCGCTGGAACTCGGCCATGCGCGACTCGGGGATCAGCCGCGGGCTGTTCCCGTATGTTCCGCACATGATCTTGCCCTTCTCGCCCTTGAAGATGACCCCGCCCTCGCCGTCGCCCAGCCGGCGGTCGGCCTCGAGCTCTTCCGGCCGCGGGGCGTCGTGGCCGTCGTACCACGTGACCTTCACCGGCGGCCGGCCCTCCCGGCCGGCGAAGTGGAACTCGATCGTGACCTGATCGGGATGCACCTCGGCGTTGCCGCCCTTGACCATGAGGGCCTCGACCGCCTGCGGCTGGCCGAGCTTGAGCGGCCAGACGATGGGGTCGAAGGTGTGCACGCCGCGGTCGCCCATCATGCCGACGCCGAAATCCCACCAGCAGCGCCAGACCTTCGGGTGATAGCAGGGGTGATACGGCCGGTACGCAGCGGGGCCGATAAACAGGTCCCAGTCGAGGGTGTCGGGCACCGGCGGTGTGTCCTTGGGCCGGTCCGCACAGGGAGAACTCCACCACTCGTGTCCGTGTGGCGCGTAGCTCAGGTTGCACCAGGCATCGACCTCGCGGACCGTCCCGATGGCTCCGGCCGCGAGCCACTCGGCGATCAGGCGGATGCCCTCGTCGGAGTGGCCCTGGATGCCCATCTGCGTCGCGACGCGGTAGCGCTCGGCCGCCTTTGCGATGAAGCGAGCCTCGGCGATGTCGTGCGTAAGCGGCTTCTGACAGTAGACGTGCTTGCCGGCCTGCATCGCCGCCAGCGTGATGACGGCGTGGGTGTGGTCGGGCGTGGCAATGACGACGGCATCGACGTCCTTCTGCTTGTCGAGCAGTTCACGATAATCGCGGTAGACCTTCGCCTGCGGATAACGCTCGAAGATGGGCGCCGCGTACGCATGGTCCGCGTCGCACAGCGCGACGATGTTCTCGGTCTCGAGCGCCTTGAGGTTCACCGCACCCATACCGCCGATGCCAATCCCGGCGATGTTCAGTTTCTCGTTTGCGCTCGTGTGCCCGCGACCGCCCAGTACGTGCCGCGGGACAATCGTGAACAGGGCAACGCCGGCCCCGGCCCCGGCGGCCGCAGTCAGAAACTCGCGGCGACTGACGGCCCGGCGGCCGTCCGGACGTTTGCGGCATGACATGGCTGCTCTCCTATGGCACCGCCGCCCTCGGCGGTGCTCGGCCGGAGCGACCCCTTGTCCGCGCGTCACTCCCGCGGCAAACTTTATGGTTTACGCGTTACCCGCCGCAAGGAGTCCGCATGAGCACCCTGGTGGGCCGGCCCGCCCCGCCGTCCGCCGTCCCGGTCGGCACGACGGCCGCCACGCCGCAGCGCCACCTGAGCTGGTTCGACGCCGTGGCGGTTGTGGTGGGGATCGTGATCGGCTCCGGCGTGTTCATCACGCCGAGCTTGGTGGCGGGGGCGACCGGGACGCCGGGGCTGATGCTGCTGGCCTGGCTCGCGGGCGGCTTCCTTTGCCTGTGCGGGGCCCTGACGTATGCCGAGCTGGCGACCGCCTACCCCCATTCCGGCGGCGAATATGTCTACCTGACGCGGGCGTTCGGCCGGCCGGTGGGCTTCTTCTTCGCCTGGTCGCGGACGCTGGTGATCCAGACCGGCTCGATCGCAGCCCTGGCGTATATCTTCGGACGCTACATGCAGGAGCTGGGGCCGCTGGGTGCGCGGGGCGAGCTGGTGTACGCGCTGGCCGCGGCCGTCGCCCTCACGGCGGCGCACGCGGCGGGTGTGCACACCGGGAAATGGACGCAGAACGTGCTGACGGTCGCGAAGGTGCTGGGCGTTCTGGCAGTCGTCGCCGTGGGCCTGTGTGGCCGGCCGGCTGCGTCGGCGAATGTCTGGCCACCCGGCCCGCCGCAGTTCGGTTTCGCCATGATCATGGTGCTCTACACCTTCGGCGGCTGGAGCGAGGCCGCCTACGTGGCCGGCGAGGTCCGCCGCCGCGGCGACATGCGCAAGACGCTCTTTCTGAGCGTGGCCGCGGTGACGGCACTTTACCTTCTGATCAACCTCGCGTACCTGCGCGTGCTGGGGATCGCCGGGGTCGCGGAGTCTGGCGCCGTCGCGGCCGACACGCTGGCGGCCGTAGCCGGTCCGGCGGGCTCGCGCGCGATCTCGGTGCTGGTGGCGCTGGCGGCGCTGGGCGCGATCCACGGGTGCATTTTCACGGGGGCGCGGTCGGCGTGGGCCCTGGGCAGCGACTTCCATCCGTTTCGAATGCTGGCCCGCTGGCACGGGGCGCGGAACACGCCGCTGAACGCGATCCTGGTGCAGGGGGCGATCGTCGTGATCCTGATCGTCCTGCCCGCGCTCGGCCCGCGACTCGAGCGAGCGCTCGGCAGCGGGTTCCAGTCCGCGGTCGAATATACCGCCCCCGTCTTCTGGACCTTTCTCCTGCTGACCGGGCTGACGGTGTTCGTGCTGCGGCGGAAGGAGCCGGGGGTCGAGCGTCCGTTCCGCATCCCGCTCTACCCGCTACCGGCGATCCTCTTCGTGCTGATGTGCGGCTACATGTTGTACAGCAGCATTGCGTATACCAAGGCCGGGGCACTCGTGGGCCTGGGCGTGCTGGCCGCGGGCGTCCCCGTGTTCCTGCTGTTCCGCGGTGCAACCAGACCGCAAATGACGACCGAGATCTGATTCACGCCGTGTTCGGGAGAAGACCATGTCGCCGCGCCTCGCTCGCATCCTCTGCATCGCACTGACGAGCGTCGTCCTCGCGTCCGCCGGGGCCGATGAAAAGGAGCCCGCAGAGCTCGATGT
Organism: uncultured Planctomycetales bacterium; assembly: GCA_964564785.1. Taxonomy (GTDB): domain Bacteria; phylum Planctomycetota; class Phycisphaerae; order UBA1845; family Fen-1342; genus CAZMCT01. The sequence continues at coordinate 29,355 of CAZMCT010000023.1, read as the reverse complement.
GCCGTACGAGCCCACGCACCCGGCCGTCGTCGACGCGATGCTCGACCTCGCCGGCGTGACCGACAAAGACTTTGTCATCGACCTGGGCTGCGGGGACGGCCGGATCGTCATCCGCGCCGCCAAGCGCGGGGCCCGCGGGCTGGGCGTGGACCTCGACCCGCAACGGATCGTCGAGGCCCGCGAGATCGCCGAGCACGAGGGCCTGGCCAAGCTGGTCGAGTTCCGCGAGCAGGACATCATGCAGACCGACATCCGGCAGGCCAGCGTCGTCACGCTTTACCTGCTGCCGGCGGTGAACGTCATGCTGCGTCCGAAGCTCATGGCCGAGCTACGGCCGGGCACGCGGATCGTCTCGCACGCGTTCGACATGGGCGAGTGGGAAGCCGATCGGCAGATCGAGCACGCGCGGGCCCGGGCCCGGACGCTGTATCTGTGGAAGATTCCGGCTGGGGCGGGCGGGACGTGGCACTGGACGGCCGAGGGCAAGAAGCTGACGCTGCGGCTCGACCAGCAGTTTCAGAAACTGACCGGCGCGCTCACCTGGGCCGGCCCGCAGACCATCCCGATCAGCGACGGCCGGGTGGACGGCGAGACGGTCACGTTCAAGGCCCGCGTGCCGCGTGGCGATCGGGCCGCAGACCTGGTGTTCTCCGGGAAGCTCGCCGGCGACAAGCTCACCGGCACGCAGGAGGAATCCGGGAAGAAGCAGCCCTGGAGCGCGGAGCGCAGCGCGCCGGATCTGGCCGGTGTCTACCGCATCACCGGCCCCTCGGCCGACGCCAGCGGCGTGCTCAAAATCGAACGCCAGGAGGGGCGGCTGACGGCGACGTTCGCGTCCGATCGCGAGAGCCAGGAAACCGCCGTGCCGGCGTTCTATGCCTGGGGCACCAGCGTGCGGTTCGAGGCCCCGTGCGGGAACGAGGAGTTCATCACGTTCACCGGGGCACTCGATGGCACGGCGCCGGGCGGCGCGGTGAGCGGACCGGGGATCGGCGCGAGCCAGCACTGGTCGGCCGTCAAGACGGGGGCGGCCGGTGCGAAGGCGGCGGGGCCGGCGAAAGCGGCCCGCCCCAGCGGCGGCGAAAAGGCCGGGGCCGCGCTGGGCGGCTCCGAACTGGCGCCGGCGGCCAGTCTTGACGTGCTTCAGCCCGGCCAGGAGTGGGTCAACCCGCGGGACGGGTCGGTGCTGGTGTGGATTCCGGGCGGGGAGTTCACGATGGGCAGCGATTCGGGGCCGGAGGATGAGCGGCCGGCGCACCGGGTTCGCGTGGAGGGGTTCTGGCTCGGCAAGTACGAAGTGACGAATCGCCAGTACGCGTTGTACCTGGAGGCCGAGCAGGACCGGCTGCCGATGTTCTGGGAGGACCCGCAATACAACCACCCGGACCAGCCGGTGGTCGGCGTCCTGTACACCGAGGCGGCGGGTTACTGCGGCTGGGCCGGCGTACGGATGCCGACCGAGGCGGAGTGGGAGTACGCCGCGCTCAGTGGACGGCAGTTCGCGTACCCGACGGCGACCGGCGAGCTCACGCCGGAGCTGGCCAACATTCGCGGCACGAGCGGAAAGGACCGCTGGGAGCGGACGGCGCCTGTGGGCAGCTTCCCGCCCACGCCGCTGGGGCTGTATGACATGGCGGGGAACGCGTGGGAGTGGACGACGAGCCGGTTCGCTCGCTACCCGTATGTGATCACTGACGGGCGCGAAGATCAGGACGGCGGCCTGCGCGTGCTGCGCGGCGGATCGTACGGGTTCGGCCCGGACTACGCCCGCTCGCGGCACCGTCACCGCTTCTCGTCGCACCTCCGCTACGACTTCGCCGGCTTTCGCGTCGCCGCTTCGCCCGCCGCCGTCGCCCGCCTGCAATCCGGCAAGTAGCGCTCGGGGGAATGCAGAATCTCGGACTCTGCGGCCCCCTCGATCTTTCACTCGGCATGCTCCAGTCTGAACGCGGCATTCGCTGTTCCGCGGCCCTCTTCCGCGTGCTCGCCCCACGGGCCGCCGCGGTAGAATCGGCGCATGAACACCCAAGCTCCCCTTCCGGCCGATTCCGGCGCACCCGGCCCGCCGGTGGTGCTCGACGGCGCTTCGCTGACGATCACGGACCTCGTGCGCGTGGCGCGCGACCCGCGCGTCGAGATCGTCTGCGCACCGGACGCGCTGGCGGCCGTGGCCCGCGGCTGGGACGAGATTACGCGCGTGGTCGACGGCTACCGGCCGGCGCGCGCGGCCGGCCGGCCGCTGCCGCGGGTATACGGCGTGACGACCGGCTTCGGCGAGTTCAAGAGCCGCCGCATCGACCCGGCCCACTTCGAGCAGATGCAGCGGAACATCCTGCTCAGCCACGCGGTGGGCGTGGGCGACAACGCCGATCCCAATGACCCGATCAACTACTTCCCCTCCGAAGTCGTGCGGGCGGCGCTGCTCCTGCGGCTGAATGCGTTCCTCAAGGGCCACTCCGGCGTCCGGCCCGAACTGGTCGAGTGCATCGCCCGGATGCTCAACCGCGGCATCGTGCCGCTCGTGCCCACCCGCGGCTCGCTGGGCGCCAGCGGCGACCTCTGCCCGCTGGCTCACCTGTTCGTCGTGCTCCTGGGCGTCGGACGGTACTTCGTCGTCCGCACCCCCGAGGACCAGCGCTACGACACGTACGCCGGCGTCGAGCTGCGCTCCGCGGCCGAATCGCTCGCGGCCGACCTCGGCTACGACCGGCTGCCCGAGCCCAGCTACAAAGAGGGGCTTGCGCTCACCAACGGCGGGAACTTCTCGGCCGCCCTGCTCGCGCTGGCGGTGCACGATGCCGAAGGCCTGGCGAACACGGCCGACGCGGCCGCCGCCCTGACGCTCGAGGCCATCTGCGGCCGCACGCGAGCGCTGGACCCCAAGGTTCACGCGGCCCGCAACATGGCGGGGCAGCAGGCCAGCGCGGCGAACCTGCGGGCCCTGCTGGCCGGCAGCCGGCTGGCCGACCGCGCGGACGACGTGCAGGACTGCTACTCGGTGCGCTGCGCGCCGCAGGTGCACGGCGCGACGCGCGACGCCATCGCGTACGCCCGCATGGTGGTCGAGCGGGAATGCAATGCGGCGACCGACAACCCGCTGTTCTTCCCCGGCGGCGGCGAGCCGTGGGACAAGACCACGTTCTTTGCGAACCGGCCCGAGAGCTTCGCCGACCTGCACGCCTACTCGGCCGGCAACTTCCACGGCCAGCCGCTGGCGCTGGCGGCGGACTTTCTGTGCATCGCCGTGGCCGAGCTGGCGGACATCGCCGAGCGGCGGACGCAAATGCTGCTCGATGCGCGGCACAATCGGAACCTGCCTTCGAACCTGATCGCCCGCGGCGGGCTCAACACGGGGCTGATGATCGCGCAGTACACGGCCGCGAGCCTGGTGTCGGAGAACAAGGTGCTGGCACACCCGGCCGCGGTCGATTCGATTCCGTCGTCGTCGAACACCGAGGACCATGTGTCGATGTCGACGATCGCGGCCCGCAAGCTGCGGACGGTGCTGGGGAACGCGCAGGCCGTGCTGGCGATCGAGCTGCTCGTGGCCGCACAGGCCGTGGATTGGCGGGTGGCGATGAAGCGCGACCCCAATGCACGGCCATTCGAGTCGGAGGGGCCGCCGGGGGACTCGTCTGCGAACCGACCAGCGCCGGCGAGCGCGTCGCGGCCCGAGCGGGATGCACCGGCGGGGGAACCCGACGAGCGCGAGTCCGCCGCATTCGCCGCCGCCACGCAGCCCGGCTGCCAAGCGGCGATCGCGGCCGCGCTCGGCCGCGGGACCGGCGCGGCTTACCTGGCGGTCCGGGAGGTCGTCCGCGCGCTGACGGAAGACCGGGTGCTGGAACCGGACATCCGCGCGGTGCGCGAGATCGTGGCGGCGGGGACGCTGCTGGAACGGGTGAACGCTGGATTGGAGCGACCGCTGGCGGCAATCTCGGCGTTGGAGCCGAATTCTGAACGGCGCACGTGAGGAAGCGGATCGCCGCGCGTGTCGTGTGCGCAAGCCGACGCCCCCGCGGCCGGGGTCCGGCGGCGGGGGCGTCCTGATTCGCTGCGGAGCTGTCTACGTGGCGCGAAGAAGCCGCAGCATGGGGGGCGTGCTACATGCGACAGCAGCCCTTGGCGCTCTTCTTCTTGGCGCCCTTCTTCTTCGCGCCCTTCTTCTTCGCTTTCTTCTTCGCCATGGGAATCTCCTTTCTGCGAAGAGGGTGAAAGAAAGAATCGCGTCTGAGAAAAGCCATACCCGAAGGCGGGACGCGCGTCAAGCACGTCGGCGGAGATTGCCGCGCCGCCTGCGGTCCGCGTACACTTCGCCCGGCGGGGGAGGTCGGCCGCCCGGACGCGGCGGCGCAGCAACAAGGAGCCGAACATGCGGACGTGGTGCGTGCCGATCGTGGCGCTGGGACTGGTTGCCATGCTGAACGGGGGCGGCTGCGCGATCCGCCTGCCCGAGAACTGGATCATCGACCTGAGCGGCGATGACGGACTGCGCGAGCTCGAGGCCGAGATCGAGGTGCTCCAGGAGGAGGACCCGCGCGACGTCGAATTGCCCGACGCGCTGGTCGACGTGGGGGCCGACGTGATCATCGACGCCGACGTCGACGTCATCATCAACATCGACGAGGACGTGGTCGTCGAGGAACTGCCCGACGCCCTGCTGGTCGGCTTCGAGAATTACACTGGCTACGACATCTACGTCCAGTACTACGCGGATGGCGAGCTCCAGGGCGTCTTCGTGTACGACGGCGAGACGCTGCTGCTGGACTACTGGTGCCTGACCACGCTCGAGCTCGTGTCCGAGGACGACATCGACCCGCTGACCGGCGTGCTGGTCGATAGCTGGGAGCTGGCCGCACTCTACGTCAACCCCGACGACTTCCTCTGCGGCGACGCGCTGATCTTCGTCTTCGACGCGCTGGGGGTCGAGCTGACGTACGAGGTCATCGAGCTGGTCGAGTAGGCGGCAACCAGCGACGGCGGAGGCCGGAGTCCGCTGAGCGCTCCTCGGGCACGGCAGCCGGCGGCCAGTTCGCCGTCCGATCACCGCCCGTCCTCGATAGAGCCTGCACGCGGCCGGGCCGCTCAACGTGCGAACAGGTCGCGGAGCCACTGCATGGTGGTCTGGCGGCCGAGCTCGCCGATGGCCTGGGTGAGGGGGATGTCCTTGGGGCAGACCTTGACGCAGTTCTGGGCGTTGCCGCAGTCGGTGACGCCGCCGGGGCCCATGATGGCGTGCAGGCGATCCTCCTTGAAGTACTGGCCGGTCGGGTGCGAGTTGTGCAGCCGGACCTGGCCGAGCGGGGCCGGGCCGATGAAGGCCGAGCCGGCGTGGTACTGGGGGCAGACCTCCATGCAGCAGCCGCACGTCATGCAACGGCTGAAGAGGTAGCGCAAGGACTGTTCGCCCGGCGAGATCAGCGGAGCGTGGCGGTGAATGTCCCACGAGCCGTCGACCGGAACCCAGGCCTTCACTTTCAGCAGCGCGTCGAACATCTTCGAGCGGTCGACGGCCAGGTCGCGCACCACGGGGAACTTCGTCAGCGGCTCGAGCACAATGGGCTGCTCGAGCTCGTCGACCAGGGCGGCGCAGGACTGCCGCGGCACGCCGTTGACCAGCATCGAGCAGGCCCCGCAGACCTCCTCCATGCAGTTGCACTCCCACACGACCGGGTTGACCCGCCGCCCATCGGCCGTGATGGGGTGCTGGCGGAGATACATGAGCGCCGAGACGACGTTGTGCTGCGGCGCCCAGGGCATGACGAAGGTCTCCCAGTAGGGCGCGGCGCCCGGGCCGTCCTGGCGACGGATCTTGAAGCGGATTTCGCGGTTGTGCGTTTCAGCGTGCATCGTCATTCCGGATCACCACAGAGACACGGAGAAGAGGGAACCGGGAAAAGGGAACGGGGAACCGGGAACCGGGAACAGGGAATAGCGACCGGAAGCGTGGGCCGCAGGCCGGTGGGGAGCGTGGACCTCCGGCGAGCGGCGCTGCCAATCGGAACGCGGAGCGCCAGCGAGCGCCGTAGCGCCGCAACCGCGCGCCGCGGCGTTGGGGTCCGAGGAGGGGCCATCGGGCGCGGCCGACCAGGGAGCTTCCCCCAGCTCCACCCGCAGTCGGTTTCCGTTACGTTCCGGCTTGCCAAGCCTCACGATAGTCGTCGGCTCCGAGTCACACGCGGGCTCGTGTTCGATCATCACCTGGTCGTATGGCAGCGGCGATGCCGGGGCCGGCAGTGCGATGATCAACGGCCACAGGATGGCCGTGCCGGTGAGACTGTGGAACTCGGCCGAAAAACGGCCGTGCTCGTCAGTCTGTGCGGGCAGAGAGGCCGTGGAACCGCGCTCTTGCGAACTGAGTCGGAGCTGAATCCGCTTGCCGGTCACGGGCTCCCGGGTGTCAGCGCAGACCAGCGTTCCACTCACCCGCAAGTACCAGATGGCATCCGCAGGGAGCAGGCATCCCGCCGACATCGGCACGTGCAGAGCGAGCGCTAGCGGCAGCACGACGCGTCCCCTCCCGGGGACCCACCCATACCCGCGCGGCCCGGCGATGTCCAGCTTATACTTCACTTCGGCTGGCGCTCACGTTCTCATGCTCTCGATCCCGGAAGTACCCTCAGGCACACCGCTGCTCCGCTCCGCGTTCCTGTGCTTCTGCGGTTATCGGTAATCCCGCGGCGTTTCGGGGGCCATCACGCTCATGTCGATCGGGGCGTAGTCGATCCGCGGCCCATCCGGAGTGTGCGTGGCCACCGTGTGCTTCATCCACTTCTCGTTGCTGGCCTTCCAGCGGGCCTTGTAGTCCTCGTATTCCGGGCTGCCGGCGAACTTGCCCTCTGGAATCTTGATCTCGAACTCGGCCTTGTAGTGCGAGCCCCGGCACTCGTCCCGCCGCCGCGCCCCGAGCGTGATCACCTCCGCCAATACGATCATGTCCTGCACCTGCCGGGCCCACGACAGCGACTGGTTGGCCCAGCCGCTGCGATCGTCCAGGCTGATGCGGCGGCTGCGGTCCTTGAGCTCCCGGATGCCGGCCAGGGCCAGATCGAGCCCCTTGTTGTCCCGCTCCACGAACACGTGCTCCTGCATCAGCGCCCCCAGCTCCGCATGCAGCGCGAACGGGTTTTCGCCGCCGGTCCGCCCGCTGATCTCGCGGTTGATCTGCGCCTGCCGGCCGCGCTCGGCCTCGACCACGGCGTCGGGCACGTCGGTCCGGCCCCGCTTCAGCCCCTTCACGAATGCGGCCGCGGCGTCGCCGGCGATGCGGCCGCTGAACGAGGCCGACAAGAGCGAGTTGGCCCCGAGGCGGTTGGCGCCGTGGTACTGGTGGTCGCATTCGCCGCAGGCGTAGAGGCCGGGGATCGTAGTAGCGTGGTTCTTCGGGTGCACCAGCGTCATTCCGCCGGTTTTCTCATCCTTGTGGTAGCTGACGAAGAGGCCCCCCATGCTGTAGTGGACGGCCGGAAAGACCTTCATCGGACCGGTGTAGGGGTCTTCGCCGGAAAACTGGCGGTACATGTCGAGGATGCCGCCGAGCCGCGCCTCGAGAAACTCGCGCGGCTGGTGCGAGAGGTCGAGGTAGACGATGTCCGCGCCGCCGACGCCCAGCCCCTCGTGCCGCGTCACGCGGTAGATCGCCCGGCTGGCCACGTCCCGCGGCACCGTGTTCCCGTACGTCGGGTACCACTCCTCGAGGAAGTAGTAGCGCTCGTCCTCGGGGATTTCCTGCGGCCGGCGGGTATCGCCCTTGCGGCGCGGCACCCAGATGCGCCCGCCCTCGCCGCGGCAGGCCTCGCTCATCAGCCGCAGCTTGTCGTGCCCTTTCATCGCGGTCGGGTGGAACTGGACGAATTCGCCGTTGGCGAACTGGGCCCCCTGCTGGTAGACCCGCGCCGCGGCCGCCCCGGTCGAATTGGTCGACATCGTGGAGCGTCCGAAAATCAGGCCCAGCCCGCCGGTCGCGAGGATGACGGCATCGGCCTTGAAGGCCCGCACGGCGAGCGAGTTGAGGTCCATGGCCACGATGCCGCGGCAAGTCCCCTCGTCGTCACGGATGACCGAGAGAAACTCCCAGTTTTCGTACTTGGCGACGGCCCCGCGCGCCTCGGCCGCCCGGACCTGCTCGTCAGCGGCGTACAGGAGCTGCTGGCCGGTGGTCGCGCCGGCGAAGCAGGTGCGCTTGTTCTTCACACCGCCGAACAGGCGCTGGTCCATGACGCCCTCGGGCGTGCGGCTGAACGTGACGCCCATGCGGTCGAATGTGCGAATCAGGCCGGGGGCCTCCTCGCACATCGTCTTGATCGGGGGCTGGTCGGCCAAGTAGTCGCCGCCCTTGATCGTGTCGACGATGTGCTGGGCGACGGAATCGTGCTGGCCCTTGATGTCGAGCACGGCGTTGATGCCGCCCTGGGCGCAGCACGAGTGCGAGCGCTTGACCGGGAAAAGCGAGAAGAGGTCGACGGGCACCCCGGCCTCGGCCAGGCGAATCGTGGCCCACAGGCCGCCGAGGCCGCCGCCGACGACGATCACACGCGGTTTGGCCATGAGAAGCTCTCAACTACCAGCGGTCAGCCGGAGAAACTGGCCGGATGTTGTTCCCACAGGTGCCCTCTCACTCCGTGACGGCTGCGTGTAGCGCGGGGGCCGCGGGGCGCGGGGCGACGTCGGCCGTCGCGGTGCGACTGAACGCGAACAGCGAGGTGACGCCCCACGCCATCAGAACGAGTCCAACGATCAGGGCCCCGACGCTCACCTTCTTCCGCGCGGCATCCCCCACGGTGATGCCCCAGGTGATGCAGAAGGTCACGATGCCGTTGCAGAAGTGGAAAACCGCCGCCGTCGTGCCGACGGCGTAGATCGCGATCCACGCCCCCAGCGGGAGCCACGAATCGTGGAATGCCTCGCGCGTGAACGCGAAGAATCTCGGCGCGGCGCTGCCGTATTCCGGACCGCCGAAGAGCCATGCGAACCGAAAGTGCGCCAGGTGGATCAGAATGAAGGCGAACGTGATGTACGCCGTCACGCGCTGTAGCGTGTAGCGCCAGTTGTCCATGTAGGGGTACTGGCCCTGGTTCGGCTTGCCCTGCCACGCGATCGCCAGACCGTAGATGCCGTGGAAGGCTAGCGGGATGAGAATGAACGTGAACTCGATCGCCACCAGCCAGGGGAGGCTATGGATGATTCCGACGTGGTGGTCGAAATGCTCCGGACCGAGGAACGCGGTCGAGTTCGCCAGCAGGTGGTTGATCAGGAACGCCCCCACCGGGACGATGCCCGACAACGAGTGCAGCCGGCGAAGCAGAAAGTGATGCCGGTCCAAAACCGAAACAGCGCTTGCCACGGTGACCCTCGCGCCCCCATCCGGCCTGGTTGGATCTGCCGATCATAGAAGGTAGCGGATTATATGGTCGCCCGCCGGCGACTGCATCAGGGCCCACGACCGCCCGGCTCTCCCCCCGCCGACAACTCACCCACAAAGACACCCAACGTCGTCTCTTGCAGAAATCGCACCAGGCTTTGCTCAAGCGCCTGAATCCGGTCATGGAGCGGGCACGGCGCGCCGCGCCCACACCACCCCGGCCCCAACGGACAGGCCGGCTCGACGCGCTCACGCTCGAACAGCCGCGCGACGTCAAACAGCGTAAGTTCCTCCGGCGGTCGGGCGAGCCGGTACCCGCCGCTCGGGCCCGGGACCCCGTTCACCAGCCCCGCCTGTGACAGCACGGTCAGCACCTTGGCAACCAGCGGTTTCGGCAAGTTGCGGGCCCGAGCCACGTCCAGCGATGAGACGCGGACGCCTGCGGCGTGCAGCTCGGCGAGCCGGCTCATGGCCGCGATCGCCGTCTGGGTCATCTTGCCGCAGCGAAACATCAACGCCTCGGGGGAAATCGTCCGCCACGATAGGCGGAGTCACGGGCGAAATCAAGAATGTGGAGTCGCGATTCCACAGATTGGGCTGTCCCCCACGGCCTGCTAAACCGGTTTATACTGGCGGGGCTCCGGCGCCTGTTTCTATAATCAGTTGTGTGGTCGGGTTGCGCCGGCTGCCGCAATTGGGATGGAGAAGCGCATGGCGTGGAGATGGGTGGCGGCGGCCGCGGCGCTCGCGGCTTTGCCCGCAGTTCTCGGTGCGGGACACGACAACGACGTGGAATGGAACGGCCTCTCGCACAGCTATTTGGCCGACCGCACGCCACTGTGTCCGATCAACGGCGAAGCGTTCGTCGTGCGGCTACAAGCGTACGACTTCGACCTGACCTCCGTGCGCGTGTACGTCAACGCGGGCTCGCCGACATGGGTGGAGGCGGCATGGACGCAGGATCGGGGCGGCTACGACGTGTGGAGTGCGGTGATCCCGGCATCGGCGCCGACGGGCACGCTCGAGTATTACTTTGAGGTGACGGACGGCACGGATACCGACTATCTCGGCCCGGCCGGTCCGTCAGACGCGCCGCCTGCGTCGGGCTGGACGCTGAACTTTGCCACGCTCGCGCACGCGCCGCTGGGCTGCACGCGGACGAGCGACGGCGGAGCGGTGTTCAAGGTGTGGGCGGGGACGGCGAGCAGCGCGTATGTTGCCGGGCAGTTCAACGGCTGGAACCCGACGTCGCTGCCGATGGTCAAGAGCGGGGCGTATTTTACGCGGAAGGTCGCGCCGCCGGTCAACGTGAACCAGCAGTACAAGTTCGTATTTCAGCCCGGAACGGTCTGGAAGCCGGACGCCCGCGGCCGGGCGCAGAACCCTTCGGACAACAACAACAGCTACGTCATCGACCCGACCGCGTACGCCTGGGGCGATGCGGCGTGGCAGACGCCGGACTTCGAGGGGATGATCCTCTACGAGCTGCACGTGGGGACGTTTTCGGGGCTGAACGACGGACTGAACCGCAGCGGCCGGTTCCGCGACATCGTGGACCGCCACCTCGACCACCTGGTGTACCTGGGCGTGAACGCGGTCGAGCTCATGCCGGTGACGGAGTTCGACTATCACGAGTCGTGGGGCTACAACCCGGTGAACCAGTGGGCGCCGGAGAATGCGTACGGCAGCCCGGACGATTTCCGGTACACGGTCGACCGGCTGCACCAGGCCGGGATCGCGGTGATCTTGGACGTGGTCTACAACCACTTTTCGGGCTCGGGCAATTTCCTGTGGTACTACGACGGCGGGCAGATTTATTTCGACAATCCGGCCGTGCAGACACCGTGGGGCTCGCAGGCCGCGTTCTGGAAGTCGGAAGTCCGCGACTACTTCCGCGAGAACATTCTGCACTGGCTGGACGAGTACCATGTCGACGGGTTCCGCATGGACGCGACGCGCTACATGCGTGACAACTGGATGTTCCCCGACGGCTACCCCGAGGGTTGGAGCCTGATGCAGGAGATCAACGACCTGATCGACCGCCGCAAGGCCGACGCCCTCTCGATCGCGGAGGAGCTGCCGAACGATTCGGCCATCACGCAGCCGACCGTCGCCGGCGGGGCGGGGTTCGACGGGCAGTGGCACGACCAGTTCGGCGACGACGTGCGGCAGGAGTTCTTCGACGCCGCGTTCGGCGACCCGGAGATGTGGCGGATCGCCAGCGCGATCAATGCGCCCGAGTATCCGGACAAGACGAAGCTGGTGCGCTACGTCGAGAGCCACGACGAAGCGGACGACGCCCGGCTGGCGCTGCTGTTCGACAGTAGCAACCCGTACAGCGTGTGGGCCCGTGGCCGGTCAAAGCTGATCCAGGGGCTGACGGTGCTCGTGCCGGGGATTCCGATGTTCCTCCAGGGCGGCGAGTGGATGGAGACGATTCCGTTCGGCTCGGGGTACGGCAACCGGATCGACTGGAGCAAGAGCGTGAGCCGCCAGCCGATCACGCTGTTTTTCCACCACCTGCTGCGGGTGCGGCGCGAGAACTGCGGCTTCCGCTCGAACGCGGGCTGTCAGATTCACCACGTGGACGACTACAACAACGTGATTGCCTTCCACCGCTGGTGCACGGACGGCAACGATCTGATCGTGGTGGCGAGCCTGAACAACGCCGATCTCTACAACTACCAGGTCGGATTTCCGCAGCCGGGCGTGTGGTACGAGCTGCTGAACAGCCAGTCGGTGCGCTACCTGGGCAACAACGTGGGCAACGGCGGCCAGGTGAGCACGGTGGCGGCGCCGTACGACGGCATGCCGCACTCGGCCCTGCTGACGATTCCGCAGATGGGGCTGCTGGTTTTCCGCTACAACGACCCGCCCAATGCGCCGCTGCGGGGTGACGCGAACTGCGACGGCGTGCTGAGCTTCGCCGACATCAATCCCTTCGTGGGCATCATGACCGGGCAGGCGCCGTGCAGCTTCGACAACGCGGACGTCAACGGCGACTGGGCGGTCGACTTCGGCGACATCAACGCGTTCGTGGCGGCGCTATCCGACACGAACTGAAGGATCACCACAAAGACTCGACGGCACAGAAAGTCGACCGGGGTCGGGATCGCGGGATCAGCGGATTGGGTTGGCGGTGGCGGGTGCGAGCTGATATCCTCCGTTGGAAAAGGGGGCCGGCTCCGCCCCAACCCACCATCACCGTAGCGCCAACAGCCACTCCCCCGGGTGCCTGTCCCCTTTTTCAACTGCCACCTGTTTGAACGGGCTGCTCATCTGGCGCCGAGCGCGTTCGTGGCGGGCGGCCGGGAAACGCGGTGACCGCCAGACACAGCAGGCCCGCCTCGCCCGCCAACACAGCGGCCGCCGAGCGTCCCGTAGGCCACTCGGCGGCCGATTTCGACGGTCGTTACTGCGGTGACGCGGAACGCGGCGCCGAGGTTAGCGGCGACGCAAACCCAGCAGTCCAAGCGCCAAGAGGGCGAGGGCGCGCGGCTCCGGCACCACACCGACGGCCACGAGGTCCGGACCGCTGAAGCTCGTGCCCGCGCTTTCGACGCGAATGCCGATCACATTCTGCCAGCTCGAACTCACGCTGATGCCCACGCCCGTGACTTTCTGCTCGGCCCCGATCTCGAGCGTATCAAGCTTCCACAACTCCGGTCCCATCTCACTGCGGCTCACGAACAAGGCCGGGGTCAGGAGCGCGGTACCGTCCGAGTCGTACCCGAGAATCCCGTACACGTTCATGTCGCTGTTGCCGCCGCGCTCGAGCAGGGCGACTTCGACCGTGGTGGCGTCTTGGTCGTCGTTGATCTGAAGCCCCGCCCCCAGGAGCAGGTCAACGTAGTATCGGCTCGCGACCTCCTCGCCGTCGAGGATCCAGCTCAGATTCTTCTCGCCGCCGGGGCCGGGACCGAAGACCTCGGCCAGAGTCGCCGTGCCCCCGGCTTCGCCCGCGAATACCGACGCGGTGTCGGCCCGGTCCGGGTTGAAGCTGTACACATTGCCCGACGTGTTCACGTCACGCGGCTGCGGATCACTCCAGCCGAGCAGTGCCACGTTCGGCGCTTCCCGATAAAGCCAACCATCGTCGAACCGCAGGAAATCCGCGCCCGTCAGAACCGTCGAACTGCCAGTGAAGAACAGACTGCTGAGCGACCGGTCGCCCGCCGAGAGCGTTGTCGAGCCGCCGACCGCCGGGTAGAACGTCCCCGCAGCAGCCGCCGTCACCAGCCAGCCGGCCGACACCGCCGCGAACCAACCCGCCCGCTTCATTCCAAACTCCATCACCCAACTCCTCCCAAAAAACTCCAAAACGACCCGATCCGCGGTCTGACTTTTGCCGCGCCCGGGTCACGTCATGCCGTGGGCGGCGCCGCCCGGACACGCATCCGGATCGCACCGTCTACGGCGACGTCGGAATCGAGCGCAATAAGCGGCCGATTCGCGACGAGTCGTGCCCAAAATCGCTGTGGATAGGGTCCGCCAACCTCCTCACCGCGCTCCGATCGCTCGCCGTTCGACGAGCTACGAACCGCTTTGGCGGGCCGGTCCTCCTGCCTTCTCCGAGCGCTCTGCCAAATCGTACCGTAATCGCTCCCATTAGTCAATGGAACCGGTTACGGTTTCATACAATTCCCCGGCTTTCGCGCATGCCCCCGCCGAAGCGGATTTCCGCGTTACGTCCGGGAATCGCCACCAGGAGTGGGTGTGTGTGAGCGTCTGAAATGTTTCACACAAAGTGCGATACTCGCCCCTTCCGCCGATCACCGCCCGGGCCTGGACGTCGTCGGCCAACTCGCGCTCGTCCATCTGCTCGCTGACGGTTCGATGGTACCGTTCAACGAAGGCGTTTTCCGTCGGCGCGTGCGGCCGGATCAGCGTGTGCCCCACTTCGGACTCCGCCAGCGTGCCGGCGAACTCACGGGCGATAAACCCGCGGCTGTGATCGCTCTGGATCACCGGACTGCGGCGCGGACCAGCCGCAACCGCAGCCCGCCCGGCGATGCGCGGCGGGCACGACTCGTCCGCATTCGCCGTCAGAAGCGGCCGCTCCGGCGGCGTCAGCGTCGCCAACGCCGCCGCGGCGTCGACCGCGGCGGCGTCTCGGCGGTCAGCATGAACTCAAAGGTCCGATGCACGAGTTGGCTCTCGTCCGGGCCGGCGGAGCGCTTTGACCCCTCTGCCGTGGAAGGCAGCCGGATCGGGGCCGCTGCGAGGCACACGCTCGTGACAAGTGATTGCTATGGTTTTTCCTCGACCTTGGGCAACTTCGAAGCCGCCGGCGCGGTGCCCGTAGGCGGTGGGGCGGTGGGTCGAACCCGAGGCGGGCAGGTTTTGAAGAACTGCCAGATGACCTCCAGGCCGTTGAAGTCGCCGCTGGTCTTGCCCACGAACGCCGCGCGCAACGCCCCAGCGCCCGCTGCGCCGGGCATGGTGTGTCCACCTTGTTTGACAAGGTAATACACGACCCGCACACCGTCGCGTCCCGGCGGCCAGCGGCGGACTTCCGTAGTCGTTCCGTCCTTGGGATCCAGGTCCGGTAGTTGTTCCACGCGGGGCTCGCCAGCGATGCCGTTGTGGGCGAGATACTTCTCGAGCATCTGGTCGGTGGCGATGACGCGCCCGCCGCGGTCCGAGCCGGCAATCGCTCCTCCGCCAATGGGCACCAGGGGGTCGGCGTCGCCCTGAATCACCAGCAGGGAGATCGGATCGCTCGGCCGGAACGTCGCAGCGACCGGCTCGGCAAGGCCGCCGATCACAGGCGCGATCCCGGCGAACAGGTCGGCCGCCTTCGCGGCGAGGTAATGCGAGAAGATACCGCCGTTGGAAACGCCGGTGGCGAAGATGCGGGAACGGTCGATCGGATAGCGCTTCTCCAAGTCGTCGACAACGGCCCGAACAAACTTGACGTCGTCCACGTTCCCGGTCTGCGCGGCGATCCGGGCCGCCCGACGGCCGTCGTTCCAGTGATTTTTCCAGCCGCTGGGGTAGACGGCCAGGAAGTTCTCCCGCGCCACCATCCCGCGGAATCCCTTGGCCGCCATACGTTCGCCCCGGCCACCTCCGCCGTGGAAGAAGAACACGACGGGAAGCTTGTCCTTGGGTCGTTCGGGTGCCTGGACGATGTACGTCCGCTCGCGTCCGTCGACCGTCAGTGTGTGCGCTGTTTGAACGACACCGACATCCTCGGATGTGCCCGGCATGGCCCGGCGGGCGGCCGCCGCCCCTTCTAGCCGGGTACGGACTTCGTCCGCGGTTACTGCGCCGTCGCTGTCGGCGTCGAGCTGATCGAACAGCCTTGGGATCTCGTCCCGCGTCAGTTTCCCATCGCCGTTGCGGTCCAGTCGCTTGAACGGCCTGTCGTTCGACGGCGACTGCGCGAGCGCGACCGTGGACAGCAGCGTCACGATGATCAGACAGGTCGGTCCTCTCATACAGACTCCTTGCCGGCTCGACGGCGGCGTCCCCTTCTGGACCCACACCAGCCGCCCCTGGGGCTCCGTCGCGTCCCGTCCGCGCGGTCCGGTCGAAGCCGCAGAACCACCACCAGCCGCCCGGGCTCGCTCATGAAGGGCGAAGCGACGATGTTCGGTCATCCGCAGAGCGCATCCTCTACTCCGTCAAGCGAGTTGGCGACGTAGGAGATGCACTCGCCGATATAGCGGCCGTCGGCTGTCCCATCGGGTCAGTCCTCCGGCTGAACGAATCGCAAGTCCTCGTATTGCCGAGTGTTTCGGGCAGGGGCCAAGCCGGTCCGGATGGAAACCGAAAGGGGCGAGATCTGCCGGGAGGAGGGCATCTCTTGCCTGAAGCGCTCGACGCTCGGCCGCTAGCTGCTCGGGTCGCGGGACGCGGTCTGGAACGAGTACGTCGGCTTCCACGTGCGGCCAGCGGAGTGCGAGTGGTGCAGCGCCGATCTCGAGGACCTGCGGACCGACGATCAGCGCGACGCGGCCGCACACGAGCAACTGCGCGAGCGGTGCTTCGCGTCGAGCGTCGGATTTCTGTCGAAGACGTAGCATCGCGAGCGCAGCGGGGGTACCCTGCGGGGTCGGTACCTGGGACACGCACGAGGATGCGCGCATGCTGAATCAGTGCCCCGCCGCCCCGGATCAGGCGGGTGCCGACCGGGCCCGCAACGTGGGGCTGTGCAACACGTGCCGTGCGCGGGTTCCGGCCGACTTCCTGGAGCGGGCCGGGCAGATCTTCATTCGCAAGGAATGCCCCACCTGCGGCCCGAGCGAGTCGCTGGTCAGCACCGACGCGGCCGCGTGGCAGGCGAAGCGGGAGCTCTGGCAGTACGTACCGAGCGAACGCGTGCGGTGTGGACTGCACTGCGACCATTGCCGGCTGCCACACGAACCGACGATCGTTTTCGTCGACGTCACCAACCGCTGCAACATGTACTGCCCGATCTGCATCGCCAACGTGCGCGGCATGGGGTTCGACTTTCATCCGCCGCTGGTGTATTTCGATAAGCTGTTCGCCGAGCTGGGCCGGCTCGATCCGGTGCCGATGGTCGAGTTGTTCGGGGGCGAGCCGACGGTGCGCGACGACCTCGTGGACATCGTGAACCTCGGACGGGCCCACGGGCTCAAGCCGCGGATCGTGACCAACGGACTGCGGCTGGCGGACGAGGACTACTGCCGCAAGCTCTGCGAGGCGAAGGTGCGGGTGCGGCTCGCGTTTGACGGCCGGCAGCCGGAGATCTACCAGCGGCTGCGGCGGAACCCGGCCGCGTGCGAGAAGAAGCTGAAGGCGCTGGAGAACCTGAAGAAGTACAGCCGGCGCAAGCACGCACTGATCTGCTGCGCGGCCCGGGACATCAACGAGCGGCACCTGGGCGACCTGATCGACCTGTGCCACGAGTACGTGGACCACATCAGCGAGCTGGGGCTGATCCCGCTGACCGAGAACTGGCAGCCGGGCGAATTCGAGTCGGTCGAGCGCACGACGCCGGAGGACGTCGAGCAGATGATCCGCAGGAGCGTGCGGGGCGGCGACGTGGAGTTCGTGCCGGCGGGCATCGTGCACGGCTCGCGGAAGGCGCGGGCGTTCTTCAAATCCAAGTCGCGTTCGGAAATGCTGATGCTGGGCGGCGTACACCCGAACTGCGAGTCGATGACGCTGCTGGTGTCCGACGGCGAGCACTACCGGAGCATCAACCGCGTGCTGAAGATGCCCCTGCGGGAGCTCGCCCGGGAGTTGCTGGCGCAGAGTCGGCGGATCGAGGCCGCCCTGGACCGGCTGAACCCGCGCAAGCGGCTCGACCGGCTGCGGGGCCAGTTCCTGGTGATTGTCACCTATACGCCGCTGGTCGTGCGGAGCGTGGTGCTCACGCCGATCTTCAAGGGCCACCCGCTGCTCGGCCCGCTGCGGATTCTGTGGGGCTTGGCGCGGGGTTGTCGGTGGCGCGACCTGCTGCACGCGCACACCAACCCGCTGCGCGTGCTGCGCATCGCGGTCCTGCCGTTCGAGGAGTATCACTCGATCGACGCGGCACGGCTGGAGAACTGCAAGGCGTCTTTTGCCTACGAGGACGTGACCGACGGCCGCATGCGGCTCATCCCGGCCTGCACCTGGTACCTCTATCGCAACGAGCGCCTGAAGCAGATCTCCGAGAAGTACGGCGTGCTGCGGCCGGCGGCAGCACACCCCGAGGCCGAAGTGCCCGTGCCGGTCTGAAGAGCTCTCGCATGCCGCTTTCCGGCGTGCCGGCGACCGCGCCGCGCGCCAGTCCCACAACCGCCCCGGGGGCGGGCCGCATCCGCCCGAGCAGGGCGGCGGTCAGGAGCTGCGAATGCCAGCCCAAGGTCGACGAACCACCAGCTCCCGCCCGCCCCGAGCGGGGCGGCGGCCCGGGGCGCTCAGAGCTTCAGCCGCATCTCGAAGCGGCCCTTTTCCGGCAGCGGACGCGTGGTGAAGCCGAGTTGACGCGCGAGATTCAGCATCGCGGTGTTGTCCTCGAGCACCTCGCCGACCAGCTCCTGGATGCCCCGGCTGCGGCAGTAGCGGATCATCTTCTGCATCAGGGCCGTGCCCAGGCCGCGGCCCTTCTGATCAGAGCGGACCATCACCGCGAAATCGGCATGCACGCCGTTCGGATCCGCCACGCTTCGCACGACCGCGAGCGTCTCATCACAGCCTTCGGATGACTCGAGCGCGATGAACGCCATTTCGCGGTCGTAGTCGATCTGCGTCAGGCGGGCCATCTCGGTCGGCGGCACGTCGCGCGTCACGCCCAGGAACCGGAACCGCAGGTCCTCCGGCGTGATGCGGGCGATGAACCGCTTGTGGGCCGGGGCGTCCTCCGGCCGGATCGGCCGCACGAACACCTCCCGGCCGTCGCGCAGCCGCAGGGTCTCCTCCAGCGCCGCCGGGTACGGCCGGATCGCGAGGCGCTGCTCTCCGCCGGTGGTGCTAGGCGCGACACGGATTCGGGCGTCGAGCGCCAGCACGCCCTCATGATCGCAGAACAACGGGTTGATATCCAGCTCGACGATCTCCGGCCGGTCGATCACCAGTTGCGACACCTGCGTGATCGTGAGGCACAAGGCGTCGAAATCGACCGGCGGCCGGTCGCGGTAGCCCTTGAGCAGCTTGAAGACTTGCGTGCGTTGGATCATGTGCCGGGCGAGACTCATGTTGACCGGGGGCAGGCCGGTCGTGCTGTCGGCGATGACCTCGACGGCCGTTCCGCCGCGCCCGAAGAGGATGACCGGGCCGAAGATGGCATCGGTGCTCACGCCGATGATCAGCTCGTGGGCCTGGGGCCGCTGGGCCATGCGCTGCACGGTGAAGCCGGCGATCTGTGCGTTGGGGTAGCGTTTGCCGACGCGGGCCAGCATCGTGACGGCGGCCTGCCAGACGTCCTCGGAGGCATCGAGCCCGAGCGTGACGCCGCCGACGTCGGACTTGTGCGTGATGTCCGGCGAGAGGATCTTGAGCGCCACGGGAAAGCCCATCTGCTCGGAGATCTGGGCCGCCTCGAACGGGTTGAGCGCGACGCGGGTCTCGACCACCGGGATGCCGTACGCGGCGAGCACCTGCTTGGCTTCGGGCTCGGTCAGCAGCTCGCGGCCCTCGGCCAGGACGGTCTCGATCACGGCCCGGGCCGCGCCGGGGGTCGGCGTGAACCCGGTCGGCGCGGAGGGCGGCACCTGGGCGAGAATCTCCTGGTTGCGGCGGTAGCGAACCATGTGCATGAAGGCCCGCACGGCCGCTTCCGGCGTATCGTAAGTGGGGATGCCGTGCTCGGCGAAGATGCGGCGGGCTTGCCGCGCGGCCTGCCCGCCGAGCCAGCTCGTGAGGATCGGCAGCTCGGCCGATTTCACCGTATCGACGATGCCGCGGGCCGCGGCCTCGCTGGGGGCGACGGCGCTGGGCGCGTTCATCACCAGGATGGCATCGACGCCCGGATCGTCGAAGAGAATCCGGAGCGTCTGCACGTAGCGCTGGGCATCCGCGTCGCCGACCATGTCGATCGGGTTGCCGTGCGACCACGTCGGCGGGAGCAGCTCGTTCAGCCGCCGCATCGTCTCCGGCGAGAATTCCGCCAGCGTGCCCTGGGCCGCGACCAGCGCATCCGTCGCGATGACGCCCGGCCCGCCGCCGTTCGTCAGGATCGCCAGCCGGTCGCCCTGCAAAGGCCGGGCGCGGGCCAATGTCTCGACCGCGTCGAACAGCTCGTCCAGGTCGTACACCCGCAGAATACCGGCCCGCCGCAGAGCCGCAGCATACACATTGTCCGCCCCGGCCAGTGCCCCGGTGTGCGACGCGGCCGCCCGGGCCCCCTCGGCGAACCGGCCGGCTTTGATCGCCAGGACGGGCTTGTTGCGGGCAGCGGCGCGGGCCGCGGACATGAACTTGCGGGCCTCGTTGGCTCCGATCGACTCCATGTACAACAAGATCGCCGTCGTCTGCGGCTCGCTCGCGAAGTAGTCCAGGCAGTCGCCGAAGTCGATGTCGGCCGAGTCGCCCAGCGAAACGAAGTGCGAGAAACCGATGCCGCGGTCGCGGGCCCAGTCGATCGTGGCGGTGCAGAAGCCGCCGGACTGCGAGACGAATGCCAGCGTCCCCGGCTCGACCGAGCTATGGGCGAAGGTCGCGTTCATGCCCAGCGCGGGCACGATCAGCCCCACGCAGTTCGGGCCCAGCACCCGCAGGTTGTGCGGCCGAGCCGCGTCGAGCATGGCCTGCGTCAGCGTGCGGCCGTCGGCCTGCCGGATGCCGCCGAGCCCGGCCGTGATAACGACCGCGGCCCGCGTGCCGCGCTCGCCGAGCTGCCGGATGAGCTCCGGCACCGTCGCGGGCGGAGTGGCGACGACGGCGACGTCGGGAACCAGCGGCAGGTGGGCGATGTCGGGGTACGTGAGCACGCCGGCGACGGAGTGGTACTTCGGGTTCACGGGCATGATCGGGCCGTCGAACCCCGACTTCAGCAGGTTCCGCATCACCACGCCGCCGATGTTCAGCGGGGCGTTGGAGGCACCGATCACGGCGATGGAACTCGGCCGGAACAGCGCCTCAAGGTTCCGTACGCTCATCAGGGGCTCTCCACCAGACCCGTCAGTGTACGCCCGGGCGCGCGCCGCGGCTACCGCCGCCAGTTGGGGGCAGCCCCGCCCCCCGCGGTGGTCGCAGCCGGATCGCGCTGGTCGGTATCGGACCCGACGTCGTAAACGGCGGTTGACGCAGCGGGTTGAGCGGCCGCCGAGCGGTGCTGACTGCGCAGCGGTTCGAATGCTGCCGCCGATCGGTGCTGCCCGGGCAACTGCGCGAGGCCGATCCTTCCTGCCAAGGACGGCCGCCTGACCCGACCCGGGCCGGCTGCGTACCCGACCTGCGACGGCGCCTTGAGCTTCCACGATGTCGCCCGGTTCGCAATCATCCGGACGAGCGGCAGCAATGCGGCCGCGGCCCGGCGCTGCACTTCGGATGCGCAGAACCGCCTGCCGCGGGCGGGGCCGACAGGCGGGGTGACGCCGCCGGCCGAGCGGGGGAGTCTCGGTGCGCTGCGCAGTCAGGTTGCCCCACTGAAGGCGACGGCACAGCAATGCGATTCCGGAATCGCGCCAGAAACGAGTGTACAGACGAATCGAAGCGCCGCATCGGCCGGGTCTCTCAACTGGTTGCGCTCGCCGCGGCTGTTACGAGCAGGTTGCCTGCGATTCCGGCGGTGGCTACCATAGTTCAAGCAAAGGGGATGGAGTCCCCCACGGAACCGCCCCCAAAGGGCTGATGACTCCTGCCGCCGATCGGCAGGGTTGTCACCGGGCGCCTGGTACCCTGCCATTCGGCAGGTTTTTTTGTGCTGGACGCCAAAAGAACTCCATGACAACGACATTCTCGCTGGCTGCCGTCTGGCTCGCCTTGGCCGTCCTGGCCACGATCCTCGCCGCTCACCTGCGAATCTCGATCGCCTTGGTCGAAATATGTTTGGGCATCGCCGCGGGAGCCGCGGCGGAGCACTACGGCGGTCCCGATTCACTGGGAGCCAATTCTGAGTGGCTCCGTTTTCTGGCGGCCGCGGGCGCCGTGATGCTGACGTTTCTGGCGGGCGCGGAACTCGAACCGATGGTGCTGCGCACAAAGTGGAGAGAGATCATCGTCGTGGGGCTTGTCGGTTTTCTGGCGCCGTTCCTGGGCTGCGCCGCCGTGGCGCGCTACGTGCTGGCGTGGGACGCGCGGGCGAGTTGGCTCGCGGGGATCGCGCTCTCCACCACGTCGATGGCGGTGGTCTATGCGGTCATGCTGGAGACCGGTTTCAACCGCACCGACTTCGGGAAGGGCATTCTCGGGGCGTGTTTCATCAACGACCTGGGAACCGTGATCGCACTCGGGTTGCTCTTTGCGCCGTTCACCTACAAGACGGCGGTGTTCCTCGGCGCTTCCGTTGCGGGATTGACGGTCCTGCCCGTGCTCACGAGGTGGTTGACCCGTCGATACGCGAATCGAACCGCCGCCGTGCGCACGAAATGGGTCCTGCTGGTGCTCTTTGGGTTCGGTGCACTGGCGCTGTGGTCGGGCAGTGAAGCCGTTCTACCCGCCTACATCGCGGGCATGGTGCTCGCGGGGGCTGCTGCAGAAGACCACCATTGGGTCCGGCGCCTGCGCACGCTCACCGTGGGACTGCTCACGCCGTTCTACTTCATCCGGGCCGGTTCTCTGGTCTCCATACCGGCGGTACTCGCCGCGCCGCCGGTCGTGCTCTTGTTGCTGGGCGGCAAGATCGCCTCGAAGATCTTCGGCTTGTATCCCATCGTCGCCGCGTTTCGATCGGATCGCACGGAGCGATGGTACTACACGTTGCTCATGTCCACGGGCCTCACGTTCGGAACGATCTCGGCGCTCTACGGACTCAGCCGCGGCATCGTTTCACGGGAGCAGTACTCCTTCTTGGTCACCGTCGTGATCGGCAGCGCGGTCATCCCGACGTTGATCGCCGGCTACTTTTTCCTGCCCCGACACCTGCTCCGTAAGGTCACAATGCTGGACGAAGAGGAGGGCGTCGCGCGAGAAACCGGCGCCACACCTTCCGTCGACGACGAGAACGGCAACGGGTGAATCGAGCGCGGCCACGCGTCCGAGCCCCAGCGCACTCAAATCGATGCTGTCGCAGACCCGCGCGAGGCGGACCGCGCGCGGTTCCTTCACGAGCGTCTTCGCGGTCGGGTCCGCGCTGTCCCTATCGTGCACGGTCAGGAATCCCGGGCGTTCTTTTTCATGCCGGCGATGGCAACGATCGTCAGTCTGCCGGCGTTCGGGCCGGCCGCGAAGCGGAAGGGAATGTCCCGATCGTCGAAGCCGCGGCGGGCTCCGGATGCGTCGAGAAACAGGATTTCGCGCGCTCGACCTTCCCCGGAAGCGTGAGGAACGTTGGCTCGCAGGCCGGCATGACCGGCGTGTCCGGGCGGCCGTGCGCCTCGAAGAAGCGGTTGATTGGGGCGGCGTATCCCGCGCCTTCCAGACTATTCGCCGTGAAGCCGCGCACGCCGTTGAAGTCCGGTGCTCCCGCGACTCGGGGGCGATATCCATCATGCGGCACCACCGGTCGTCGAGGCGGACGGCGGCGTATTCTCGCGAGGTGGGGGCGGTACCCATCCGATTGCTGCGAAGGGAGTCTGAGGGGGCGCTCGGAAGCGCACGCCGCGTCGGCCGTTGTTCACGCGACAACGCCGTCGGGAACCTGGGGCGCGTCGGCACTGCTGAAGTGCGACCGCCGGCCGCGATGATCCAACCTGCGGTCCGTAAAACCACCGCTATGACCGCGTTCCGGGTGCGGCGACAGAGGTTGCGTGGTATACTCACGCGCCACAAGGACTGTGGCGACGGCTTCCGTAATCGGTGACGAACAGTTCCAGTAATTGTTTTAACTTATTGTTGGACAGATACTTGCCACCGTAGCTCAATTGGCAGAGCAGCGGTTTTGTAAACCGCAGGTTCGGGGTTCGAGTCCCCGCGGTGGCTTTGGGCCATGACGCGACATGTCACCGCAAGTCCTTTCCATCCCGGCACTTACAGCAGTCCCGCCCGAAAGCCGATCATCGCCGCTTGTGCCAGCTTGTGCCTCGTTCATGCATGAAAAGCCGGAAGCTGGTACAAGCGTTGGTACAAGCGTTCGCGGCGCGTAAGTGCCGTATTTCGCGTAGGCTGAATTCCCGTTTCCTGTTTCGGCGGTCGATTTCTGGTACAAGCGTTCGGAACGCGGGATTGCGTTTTCTTCGGACAAAACCGGTCCCGGCAACCCACGGCCGTCAGTTGCGCCGCCGTCCGTGCCGGTCGCCTTCGCCAGGTCGCTTTTGGCGACGTCGTCCCCTGGGAGCGTTCGCGTGCCGTCCGTGCCGGTCGCCTTCGCCCGCTGAATGTCCGGCCGGTCAATCGGCGGGAGCGCCGGCAGCGCGTCGAGCGCCCCGGCCACGTCGAGTAGCCGCGGGTCCGTGTACACGTTCATCGTGAGTTCAAGCGTGCTGTGCCGCATCGCCGCTTGTGCGATCCGCGGCGCCACGCCGCCCTTGCTCAAGTGCGTTCCGAACGTGTGCCGCAAGGCGTGAATGTCGAGCACCCGCCCGCGGTCGTCGCGCTTCGGTATGCCGGCAACGCG
Source organism: uncultured Planctomycetales bacterium (assembly GCA_964564785.1). Taxonomy (GTDB): domain Bacteria; phylum Planctomycetota; class Phycisphaerae; order UBA1845; family Fen-1342; genus CAZMCT01. The sequence goes on along the minus strand of CAZMCT010000023.1, from coordinate 4,882 downwards.
AAGGTCGCGGTCGAACGCCCGCACAAGGTCAGCCGGCACGTTGAACAGCGGCGCATCGTCCGGCAACCGCGCCGGCAGCGGCAACCCCTTCGCCCGTGCTGCGGCCCGCGCCGCGTCAAGCCGTTCCGCCAGCCACGCCCGCAGGTCGTCAACCAGGTCGGCCCGCAGCGGGATTTCCGCCGCGTGCCCGGATTTCGCGTCCGCCGCGGCGAGCGCGACGTACGGTTGCGGCCCGTCAAGCACAAGCTGGCCAACCGTCAGCGACGCAAGCTCGCCCTTCCGTAGCCCCGTCAGGACCAGCGCCTTATAGATCAACGCCCGCTCCCGGCCGCGGCGTTCGAGCTTGGCGACGAAGCCCGGCCGGCCGGCCAACACTTCGCGGGCCCGCGCCGCGGCGGCTTCGAGCGCGTCGAACGTCAGCGGCGCCCGCGCCCAGGTCCGCCGGCTGCGCTTGTTTTCACGCTTGCCGGCGTCGGCCAGCTTCACCGTCGGCCGGCCGTACTCGGCTAACGGTCGCAGGCGGGCCGCAATAAGCAGCCGGCGCAGCTCATCTTCCGTCAGTGCCCGACGCGGCCGGCGTTGATCGGCTTTGCCGTCACGCTTCGGCGGGCGGGCGAAGGGATTGACCGTCAGGCGGTTCGTATCGACGCACCAATTGCCGAAGGCGCACGCCGCCAAAAGGTAGCCGTTCAATGTGTTGGCCGGCATCCCTTCGGCTTCCCGAGCGTTCGCCCATTTCTCAAGCGCCGGCCGGCTCAGGTCGCGCAGCAACGCGAAGCCGCAATCAGCGATGATGCGCTTGAGGCGGAACCGGGCGTTGCGGACATGCGCCGCATTCGTCCGCGGCTTCCCGCCCTTGCCGCGTTTCGTGCCCAGGTGCTCAAGGTAGGCGTCAACGTGCGTCGCCAGCGCGGTAGTCCGGTGGTCGAGCACCGCATCTTCCGCCGCGGTAAGCGAGCCGCACCGCACCCGCTCGGCCCGCTTTTCCAGCTCTGCCAGCACGATCAGCGCGGCGTCGCGGTCGCGGCAGCCGGTCGCCGCCTTGCACACTTGCCCGGCCGCGTTGCGGTACTTGGCCGTGAACGTTCGCGCTTCGACAAGTACGCGGTCGGTGCCGGCGTACTCGCCGTCGGTCGGCGTCGTCACCTTCGCGGTGCGCTTGCGGCCCCGGCGGTCGGGCCAGCGGGCGAAGCGCTCGCCCTTGCGCGTGAACAACTCAGCCCCCGACGGCAGCGGCTTTGTGAAGGTTTCGCGGTAAACCGTGCCCATGATTCACCTTTTCCGCCGACGTACGCGCCGGCACTCGATCCCGAAGTGCGCGGCGAGTCGGTCGGCCGCATCGAGCCGCAACGTCGATTCACCGCGAAGAAACGTTGCCAGCGATTGCCTTTTGATGCCCGTCGCCCGCTGTATCGCGTTCAGTGATTCGCCCCCTTCGGCCAGCGCCGCCCGTAGAAGCTCGCTCATTGTGTGTGTCCGCCTTCCCATGTAAGCTATCTTACCGCCGGGCCGGGTGGTCCGTCAAGCCCGGATTCCGTCTTTCCCTCACACGCGGTACCCCACACAGGGTAACCGCGTGTGTGTGTGTACCCGTATAGGGTACACTGTGATACCGGCACCCCGGTGCCGCAGTGAGCGGCACGGCAGTGCCGGTTTATCAGCGGCACCCCGGTGCCGGTCATGATGCACCCCCGGACGGCATCAGTAAGCGGTAAGCGCTCGGTCCGCCGGCCAGCGTACCGCGCTTCACCCGGTCGATAAGCCCACGGTCCCGAAGCCGCCGAAGCGCTCGCCGTACCGCGGCGTCGCGGTATCCCGTCCGTCGCGCAAGGTCGGACGCCGCAGCCGTCGCGGTGCCGTCCCGCCGGCCGTGCCGATAGAGCACGAGCCATATCGCCACATCAACCGGCCCCAGCCGGGCAAGCTCGCAATCGACAAACGCATTCAGCAGCGCGAACCGCCGCCGCACAGCGCCGCCGCCCCGGCCGGGTTTCCGCTTCGGCTTCGGCTTCGGCTCGGCATCCGTCGGAGCGCGCCCGTTGCGGCGTGCGTGACGCTCGCCCAGGTCCATCGGCGGGAGCACTTCGCCCGGCGGGATGATGCGCGGGTCGGTCATTCATCGCCCCCGTCATCGTCCGCCGCCGCGGGCGTCGAGCCCCACAAGGCCCGCAGCGATGCCGTGAGCTTGCCGCGGTCCGCCGGCGTTGCCGGCCCCGGCTCGGTCGGGCGGAACGATTGAATACACCGCTCGAAACGCAAGTTCACGTCCACCGGCTCGCCGTGCCGGTGCTTCAGGCAGCGTAGCGTCACGGCTTCGGGATCGTCGCGGTCCGGCACCAGCACGTAAGCCGTGTCGGCCCCGTATTCGAGTTCCGAGCTTTCGCGGAAGCTCGCCAAGCTCAGCCCGTCGCCCACGTAGGATGAACGCCCGCGCTTGTCTTTCGTCCGCGCCACCGCGGACACCGCCAGCACCGCACAGCCGGCATCCGCGAATTGGCGCAGGTAGTCCATCAGGGCATCGACCGAGCCGCGCTTGTCGGCGTGCTCGCCCGGCGGCCGGATGCGTTGCAGGTAGTCCAGCGTCAGCAAGGCACCGCCGAAGTCATCGGCCGTTGCGGCGATGTTGCCCAGGTCGAACGGCGGCGCGACGAACGCCAGCCGCTCGGCCACGGATTCGAGCGTCGCAAGCCCGCGGTCGATGCGGTCGGCGTGCTCGGCGCCGAGCTTCCGCTTGGCGATTGCGTCGAGCGGTACGCCCGATAGCCGGGCAAGCTGGCGGTCCAGTAGCACCGCAGCGGACATTTCGACGTTCGCGACCACGGCCCGCAGCGTCGGCACCGCCCGCAGCGCGTCGGTTACCCATTGCATCGCCAGCGCGGTTTTGCCGCCGCCCGGCAAGCCGCCGACCAGCACCACGCGGCCCGGCCCGATTTCGACGGTAGCAAGCGCGCCGGTGCCAACCGCGTAAAGCGGCGGCGCAGCCCCGCTGAACAGCGCGTCGCGCCACGCATCGAACACGTCAGCCGCGGTCTGATATTTCGCCGCCACGTTCACCGCGCACCGCCCTTCCCGGCATTCGCCCAAGTGTCGGCCGGCGCCGGCTGCACGGCGATTACTTCGCCGCCGAACGTACCGCACACGCCGCGGATGCCCGGCTGTGCGGACGCCCAGCCGTTTTGGATTGCCCGGCGGGTGTCCGTCGGCGTCAGCCCCCAGTCAAGCGCCGCCTCAGTGAGCAGCGATGCGCAGAGCGCCAACGGCGCGCCCAGTTCGGCCAGGTTCGCAGCGGCCGAGTAAAGCAAGCGGTGCCGGTCGCCCACGGATGCGCCTTCGCGGATGAAGTCGAGTGTCGCCCGGTTGAGCTTGTTCGGCGCGTCGCCGCTCGCCAGGCGCCCGGCGCGGGCGTCGGTTTCGCGTTGCACTTGGGCAGCCGCTTCGGCCCACAGCGCCGCCGCCGGCTCGCTTCAATACGTCGGCGCCGGAACCTCGAAGTCCGCGGGCTGCCCGGCGAGCTTGAGAATTGCATCGGTGCCCAGGTGCATCAGCTCATCGACCGACAGCCGCCGCTTGTGCAAGCCGGTTTTCGGATGCCGAGAGTTCGGCGCCCGGAAGCACCGCGCCTTGTCGTACACGCCCGCGTCAATCGTCACCCCGGCAAGCTCGGCCGCGGCTTCGGCGAAGCGTCGGGCGATGCGGTGGAAGTCGAGCCCGGGCGCCGGTTGCCACGAGGCCGACGGAATGCCCAGGTGAAACCCCTTGCCACCGCTCAGGAAAGCGAGCACGTCATCTTCGGCGATGCCGAGCGAGTCCGTGAGCACCGCGCACAAGCGGCGGGCATCGTGCAGCGCCACCGGCAGGTCGCCTTCACAGTCAACGTCGAACCAGACCCACGGTGCCCAGCACGCCCCCGCGAAGCCTGCGGTCGAACCGGTCGCGCGCAGGTGCTCGGCGAAGCCGCGGTCGAAGACAAACGCGCTCAGGTACGCTTCGCGGTGGCACTCCGCCTTCGGGTCGATCGCGGCGTAACCGGCAAAGGCGCGCTCCCAGTCCACCAGCCGGCGCGGCTGGCGACAGTCGCCCAGCACGCGGAAGCCGAACCGGAAGTCAGCGGCGTTCATGGTCTGCCCCTTGCGCCTCGATCAGGCACCGCAGCATGTCGGCCACGTCGCCCAGGTTGGCCCGGTTCGCTTCGGCCAGGTCGCGAATCGCGGCGGCCACGTCGGCGAGTCCGTCGCGTAGCGAGACGGCCACAAGCTCGATTGCGCCCGGTCCGACGGCGCCTTCCTTCCCGAGTTCCTTCGCGGCGAACCGCACGGCGTCGGCGAGTGCTTCGCGGTTCACGATGCACCCCCTTCCGGCTTGGCGTTCGCCCCGAAATCGAAGCTCGCATCGCCCGCGTCGGCACCGTCGGTTGGTGCGAACGGGTCGCGCTCGGGTTCGTCCACGCGCAGCACGTCAAAACGAGTAACACGATTGCGCTCGGTACCGTCATCGTCGCGGCGCAGCGCCACGCGCACCTTGCACCGGATGCGCCCCGGCGGAACCGCCGCGGATTCGAGCTTGTCGAGCGAGTCGAGCCCGAGCTTGAGGCAGTCGCGCTTTGTCTGCGGCAGCGCCGCCGGCGTGAGCCAGCAATCGTGAAACAGCGCCCGTCCGGCGTGCTCGCCTTCGCACACGTCGAAGCGAATCTTCACGCCCGGCGTTCCGGTCCGGGCGTTGAACAGTTCGACGCTATGAACGTGGCATTCGTAGGTTCCGGCCGGCAGCGGTGCGAAGTCCGCCGCGGCTTCCGTGCGGTTCCACGCATCGCGCAGGGTTCCGCATTGCCCGTTGGCGAGAATGTCCGAAAGCCGCCGACGCGGCGGGTTTGTGGTAGAATCGT
>CAZMCT010000022.1:0-38175 GCA_964564785.1 uncultured Planctomycetales bacterium | reverse complement strand
CTTCCTGACCGGCGGCCGCCGGGCCCGCGGCAGGAATATTCGTGCCGCCCGGCCGAATACCGACCTGTGCCAACCACGGCGGGGGCGGTGCCGTTCCATTGGCCGCCCGCGTCGTGCGTAACGGAGCGTCCGCGCATGAACCCGATCTTCACCTCGATTCTTTCGGCGCTGCCCCTGGCGGACATCGACGACGCAGCCGCAGGCATCCTGCTTTTCATCGTTCTGCCGTTGGTGCAGGTGATCATCTGCTGGCGAACGGCTGCGACACTGAAGCGCATCCCGGCCGCGCACCGTTTTCAGGAGCCGTCGATGGTATGGCTGCTGCTGGTGCCGCTGTTCTCGCTGTACTGGAACTTCAAGGTGTTCCCGGCCGTCGCCGAGTCGTTCCAGCACTACTTCTTCTCGCGCGGCATCGCGGACGTGGACGACTGCGGCGAGCAACTTGCCCGGGCGTACTGCATCCTCTGCCTCATCTCGCTCATCCCGTGCGTCACCCTCCTGACCTACCCCGCGGCCCTGGTCATGGTCATTCTCTTCCTGGTCAAGGCCGACGAGCTCAACAAGCGGATCGCGATGCTGGAGGGCCGCCCGGCCGCCGCGTGATAGCGGCGGGGTTGGCGGAGCAACACGCCCGCGAGCAGTGCGGTCGGGGGCGGCTGCGCCACCCCCGCGCGGCTACAATGCCGGCGTGGATGTGTTTGAGACCATCCGCACCGATCCCGCGTTCGACGACCTCGTCCGGCGGCTGACGGCGCGGGGGGCCGTCGCGGCCGAGGGGCTGTGGGGGTCCGCCGCGCCGATTCTGGCCGCGCTCACGGCCGAGCGCCTCGGCCGCCCGTTGCTACTCGTAACCGCCCACGCCGACGAGGCCGACGACGCCCGCGACGACATCGAAACGGCGCTCGGCACCGCTCCGGAGCTGCTCCCCGCGCTGGAGACGCTCCCCGGCGAAGCCGGCGGCGACGACGAGCTCGCGGCCGAGCGCTTGCGGCTGTGCGTCAACCTGCTCACGTGCAGGGGAAATCGGCAGAGTGGCGGAGTGAAAACAAGCGCCGCACCCGAAGCCGAGCCCACTTGCCCACCAGCCCGCCTTCCTCTTCAGATCGTGGCCCCGATCCTGGCCCTGATGCAGCCGGTCCCCACCGCCGCGGCGATCGCGGCCCGTTCGTTCACGGTGGCCGGGGGGCAGGCGCTCGATCCGGACGCGCTCGCCCGCTGGCTCGACGCCCACGGCTTTCATCGCCAGGACGCGGTCGAGGTGCCCGGCGATTACGCGCGGCGCGGCGGCATCGTGGACGTGTACTCGCACGGCCAGTCGGACCCCGTGCGGATCGAGTTCTTCGGCGACGAGGTCACGTCCATCCGGCTGTTCGACGCGGGCACCCAGCGCTCCTCGCACACGCTGGAGCGCGTGCAGATCCCCGCCTTGAGCTTCACAGCCGAAGTCGACGCGGCCACGACCAGCTTCCTCGCGTATCTGGCCCCCGACACGCTCATCGCGCTGCGCGAGCCGAGCGAGATTCAGGAGCTGGGCCGCAGCTTCCTCCAGCGGCTCGGCGAGCGCCCCGGGATCATCACGCCCGAGGGTCTGCTGCGGCGTGCGAACGACTTCGCCCAGCTCCACCTGCACCGGTTCACCGGCCTGCTGCCCGACACGGTGCGCTTCGAAGCGACAAGCCTGCCGCAGTTCGACCCGCAGCCGGGTGAAGCGCTCCGCACCCTGGGCACGCTGTGCCGCGAGCACGAGGTCACCGTGCTGTGCGACAACCGCGCGGAAGAGCAGCGGCTGATGGAGCTGGTGCAGGGCCAGGGATCAAGGGCACAAGGGCGCGCGGGATCAAGGGAAGAGGAGGACGCTGCTGCGCCACCCCCCTCGGTCCCTCGCTCCCTCGATTCCTCGAACCCTCCCTTCCGCACCGCCCTCGGCGTCCTGCACCAGGGCTTCATCTGGCGGCGCCACGCCTTCGTGCCGCACCCGGAGCTGTTTCACCGCTACCGCCAGCGGCGCACGCTCCGCCGCGTCCAGCCCGCCCGGCCGATCGACACCTTCTTCGACCTGAACCCCGGCGACCCCGTCGTGCACGTGCTGCACGGCATCGGCCGCTTCCTCGGGCTGAAGACGCTGACGCGGGCCGGCCGCAGCGACGAGTACCTGGCCGTCGAATTCGCCGAGCACGCGGTCGTCCACGTGCCGATCAGCCAGATCCACCTGGTGCAGAAGTACATCGGTAGCTTTCACGGTCGCCCGCGTCTCAGTCGCCTGGGCGGAACGGTCTGGAAGCGGACGAAGGAACGGGTCGCCGAGGCGGTGACCGACCTGGCGGCCGAGCTGCTGAGCGTACAGGCCCGCCGGGCGGCTGAGGCCGGCTTGGCGTATCCCCCGGACACCGAGTGGCAGCGCGAGTTCGAGGAGTCGTTCCTGTACGAGGAGACGCCCGACCAGCTCCGGGCCCTGGCGGAGATCAAGCAGGATCAGCAGCGGTCGCGGCCGATGGACCGGCTGCTGTGCGGCGACGTGGGCTACGGCAAGACCGAACTCGCGCTGCGGGCCGCGTTCAAGGTCATGGAATACGGCAAACAGGTCGCGGTGCTGGTGCCGACGACCGTTCTGGCCGAGCAGCACTTCGAGACGTTCCGCGAGCGGCTGGCCGACTATCCTTTCGTGGTCGAGGTACTGTCGCGCTTCCGCAGCAAGCGCGACCAGAGCCGGATCGTCGCCCGGGTCCGCAGCGGCCAGGTGGACTTGCTGATCGGCACGCACCGCCTGCTCTCGGCCGACGTGCGCTTCGCCGACCTCGGGCTGGTGATCATCGACGAGGAGCAGCGCTTCGGCGTCGATGCCAAGGAGCGGCTCAAGCGCTTGCGGGCCACGGTCGACGTGCTCACGCTCACCGCGACGCCCATCCCGCGAACACTGCACATGTCACTTTTGGGCATCCGTGACATCTCGTCGCTGGCTACGGCCCCCGTCGACCGCCGGGCGATTGTCACGCAGGTGCGCTTCTGGGATGAGCGGCTGATCCGCGAGGCCATCCTGCGCGAGCTCCAACGCGACGGACAGGTGTACTTCGTCCACAACTTCGTCCGCGACATCCACACCGTCGCCAACCGGCTGCGGACGCTCGTGCCCGAGGCCCGCTTCGTCGTCGGCCACGGCCAGATGCCCGGCGCGGAGCTCGAGGACGTCATGCTGCGGTTCCTCCGCCGCCAGGCCGATGTGCTGGTCTCTACGAACATCATCGAGAGCGGGCTCGATGTCCCCACCGCCAACACGATCTTCATCGACCGGGCCGAGCGTTTCGGCCTGGCCGATCTGCACCAGCTTCGCGGGCGCGTCGGCCGTTCACGTCACCGGGCGTACGCCTACCTCCTGCTGTCGCCCCGGCACCCCATCACCGAGACGGCGGGCCGGCGGCTGAAGGCGATCGAGCACTACAGCGACCTGGGGGCCGGCTTCCAGATCGCGATGCGCGACCTCGAAATCCGCGGGGCGGGCAACATCCTGGGAGCGGAGCAGTCCGGGCACATCGAGGCGGTCGGCTACGAACTGTACTGCCAGCTTCTCGAGCAGGCCGTGCGGCGACTCAAGAACGAACCGGCGGTGCCCTGGCGGCTGGTGAATCTCGACCTGGGCATCTCCGCCACGATTCCGCGGACCTACATCCGTTCGGACCGGCAACGGATGGAGGTGTACAAGCGCGTGACCGGCTGCCGGACGTTGCAGGAAATCGACGTGCTGCGCGACGATCTGCGCGACGCGTTCGGCCCGCTGCCGGAAACCGTCGAGATCGTGTTGCAACTGGCCGAGCTGCGGGTCTTGGCCGCCCCGTGGGGCGTGCGGTCGCTGGTGCTCGAGGGCTCGGATGTGATCTTCGCCGTCGACGACCTGCGCACCATCGAACCGCTGCTGACCGGCGGTCCCGGATCGCCCCGCGTGCCCGACCCGCACACCATTCACTGGCGCCTGCCGAAACGCTGCCTCGAGCCGGTTACGCTGCTGGCCGTGCTTCGCCAGCAGCTCCGCCGGCTGCCCCCGCCGGCCGCGACGCCGGTGCCGGCCGCGTCCGCCTGAAACCACGTCCGAAAGGCCGGGGGCCGGCGGCCCGCGCACCAGCGCCGAGCAGTCCGTTAAAAAAGGCGACACGCACCGCGGGAGCGGCTGTTGTCGCTGTCATGCGGGTGGGTTCGCGCGGAACCGGCCCCCTTCTCAGCCGGCTGGGGGGGGTCGCGGCGTTGCACGGGTAGTCTTCTAGGACGTGGGGGTCGGGCGGGACGGAGACGTTTTCGCCGCACACTCGTGGGAGGCGGCCCCGCAACCGATCTCTTTACAGACCGGCGCGCACGAGCGTCCCGCGTTCCGCGGGCGCGACCGGGCGGGGTGCCCGTACGGGTCGAGGGAGCATGCGCAGGACTTTCCCCAATTTGGGCCTCCGGCTCGGTATGCCCGGCATCCTTCCGCTGCGGGATGGAATCTGCGTCGGGTCGATTCTCTTCGTCACCGCCGCGCTCAGCATGTTGCTGGTGTATGACCGGGCGGCCGACAGCTCCGCGGAACAAGTGCGCAGCAGCCTCGTTCAGAAGGCGGTGGCCATCGCGGCGCTCGTCGACGTGGAACTGCACAGCGCGCTCCAGCACCCGGAACAGGAGTTCACGCCGGCGTACGAGCAGGCGGTCTCGCCGCTGCGGCGGGTCTTGGCGGCTCTTCCCGAAATACGCTACCTCTACACGGTCGTGTTGCGCGACGGGCGGGTGCACTTCGTGCTCGACGCGACCCCCCGGGGCGACACCGACGGCGACGGCGTCGAGGATCACTCCGCGCTACTCGACGAATACTCCGAGGCCGACCCGGAAATGCTGGCTGCGTTGCGCAGCGGGCAGGCCCAGGCCACGAAGCGGATCTATCGCGATCGCTGGGGCGCGCTGTACAGCGCGTACGCGCCGTTCTTCGACGCCCAGGGGCAAGTCGCGGGCGTGCTGGGTCTCGACATCACGGCGGAGGAATACGTCGCCCGGATTGGGGGCGTGCGGCAAGCGCTTGGCTGGGGTGGCCTGCTCGCGGCGATCTTCAGCGGCCTCGCGGGCGCTTGGACCTTCCGGCTCCGCCACCGCATGCTAATCACCGAACGGGCCCACTGCGAATCGGAGCGACAGCTCTCCGAGAAGCAACGCACCATGGCGACGCTGCTGAGCAACCTGCCCGGAATGGTCTACCGGTGTCGGAATGAGCCCCACTGGCCGATGGAATTCATGAGCGAGGGCGCCCTCGAGCTGACCGGGTACCGCGTGGAGGCACTCACCGCGGGCCAACCGAGCTTTGTTGAGCTGATCCGGCCGGAGGATCGCCGGCCGGTGTGGGACCGGGTGCAGGAGGCGGTGGCGCGGGGCGCGCCGTTTCAACTCGTGTACCGCATCCGGACGGCCGACGGCTCCGAGAAGTGGGTGTGGGAGCGTGGCCGGGGGGTGTTCGACGCCGACGGTCGCCTGTTGGCCCTGGAGGGTTTCATCTCCGACATCACGTCGCGCAAGCGGGCGGAGCAGGCCGTGCGTGAGGAACGCGACCGCTTTGAGGCGGTAATCGAGCAGGCGCCGCTGGTCGCGATCCAGGGGTTTGACCGCGAGGGCCGCATTCGGACCTGGAACAGCGCGGCGGAAGCGCTGTACGGCTACCCCCGGTCGAAGGCCCTGGCGCTGAACGTCAAGGACCTGCTTTTGGACGCGGAGGAGGTCGCGCGTTTCAACGCCTCGCTCGCGGAGCTGCTCCGCACGCAGCGTGCGACGCCGACCATGGAGTGGCGGGTCCGGACACAGACGGGCGAACCGCGCTGGGTGCTTTCGTCGATGTTTCCGGTGTTTCGCGATGGAGGGGTGAGCGAGGTTTTCTGTATGGGTGTAGACATCACCGCCCGCCGTGAGAGCGAGGAAGCGCTCGCCCGGCTAGCGCGGGCGGTGGACGCGACCGCGGACGCCGTGGTCATAACGGATCGTGATGGACGGATTCAGAGCGTGAACCCGGCGTTCACGCACATCACCGGTTTCTCGGCGGCCGAAGCCATCGGCCGGACACCGGCGGTGCTCAAGAGCGGAACACACCCCCCCGAGCTGTACCGCGACATGTGGGCCACGATCACGCGCGGCGAGATCTGGCGCGGCGACGTGGTGAACCGCCGCAAGGACGGCACGCTGTACCACGCGGCCCTGACGATCTCGCCGATCGTCGGCGAATCGGGCGCATGTGAAGGCTACGTGGGAGTGCAGCGCGACGTGACGCTGGAGCGTACGGCGGAACAGCGGCTCCAAGCGGCGGCCGATTTCCAGCGAACCGTGATCGAGACGGCCGCGACGGCCATCTTCACGGTGGACGCCGAGCGGCGCATCACGAGCGTGAACCGGGCGTTCACCGCCGCGACGGGCTACGCGCCGGAGGAGGTGCTCGGCAGGCCGTGCGCGATGCTGGAGGTGGACTCGTGTGCGGCGACGTCCGGGTTGTTCAACACGCAGGGCGCGGGCCCGACCTACGGCAAGCAGTGCGTCATCCGGACGCGCGACGGCCGGCACATCGACACGCTCACGAATGCCGACACGCTCACGGACAGCGCGGGGCACGTCATCGGCGGGGTGGTGTCGTTCGTCGACGTGACGGCCCTGGTCGAAGCCCGGCGGGCCGCCGAGCTCGCCAGTCGCAGCAAAAGCGAATTCCTGGCGACCATGAGCCACGAGATCCGCACGCCGATGACGGCCATCCTCGGCTTCGCGGATCAGCTCCTCGACCCGGGCCTGTCCCCCGATGAGCGACGCAACGCCAGTCTGACGATCCGCCGCAACGCCCAGCACCTGCTGGACATCATCAACGACATCCTCGACCTCTCGAAGATCGAAGCCGGCAAGCTGACCGTCGAGCTCGTACCCTGCTCGCCCGCGCAGGTCGTGGCCGACGTCCAGTCGTTGATGCAGGGGCGGGCCAGCGCCCGCGGCCTGCGCTTCGAGGTCGAACGCCATGAATCGCTGCCGCCCGCCGTGCGCAGCGACCCGCTGCGGCTCAAGCAGATCCTCGTGAACCTGGTCGGCAACGCGATCAAATTCACCGAGTACGGCCACGTCCGCCTGGTGGCGCGGTTCCTGCCCACCCCCGCACCGCGGTTGCAGTTCGAGGTGAGCGACACGGGGATCGGGATCAGTCCCGCCCAGCTCGCCACCCTGTTCCTGCCGTTCTCGCAGGCCGACCGCACAACGGCACGCCACTTCGGCGGCACCGGCCTGGGACTGATGATCAGCCGCCAGCTCGCCCAACTGCTCGGTGGCGACATCGAGTTCGAGAGCACGGTGGGCGTCGGCAGCACCTTCCGCGTGACAGTCGCCGCGGAGCGCGTCGATCCCGCAGCCCTGCAAACCACCACCGCCCGTGACCCGGCCAGAATGGATGCGGTGCACCTGCCCATCCGCGTGCTGGTCGCGGATGACGGACCCGACAACCAGCGCCTGGTCGCCGCCCTGCTCAAGAAAGTGGGGGCGACCGTCGAGACCGCGGTCAACGGCCGGGCCGCGGTGAACTTGGCGCTCGACGCCGTGACGGCCGGCCGCCCGTTCGACGTCATCCTCATGGACATACAGATGCCGATTCTCGACGGGTACGAAGCGACGGCTCGGTTGCGCGGGCACGGCTATCGCCGGCCGATCATCGCGCTGACGGCCCACGCAATGGCCCAGGATCGCGAGAAGTGCCTGCGCGCGGGCTTCGACGATTACGTGAGCAAGCCCATCGACCGCGGGCTGCTGTACGAGACTCTCCAGCGCTGGACGGCGGTCGAGGCGCGGACCTGAGCCGCGCGGTTCGGTTTATCGGACCGCCGCCCGCCGCGGCGGGCGGCGGGACGTACCGCGGCGACTCGCCCGATAGGAATACAGGATTGGACCCGGCGCGGGCCGCGGTTCACCCTGAACGAGAGGCCACCCATGGCAATGGCACTACGCACCTGCCTGCTGGACGTGACGGGCGACAATGAGGGGACGTTCCGGATGCCGTTCTATCGGCTGGACGAGCTCTGCGTTGTCGATCTGTGCTCGGACTGGACGGAGCTACAGGAACACCTGCGGCACGGAAGCATCGATCTGGTCGCGGTCAACCTGGACGCGCCCGAGCAGCCGCGGTTCCTTTCGATCCGGCGAATCATCGAGCTGGCGCCGGAGTGCGCGATACTGGGGGTGAGCGGAGACAACACGCCGGACACGATCATCGCGGCGATGCGGGCGGGTTGCGCGCAGTTCGTGCGGGCGCCGATCGACCCGGAAGACCTGCGTGAGGCCGTGGACCGCGTACGGCAGATCCGTTGTCCCATGGCGGCCGGCTATCAACAGATCAGCGTGATCGGCTCGGCGGGCGGAGCAGGCGCGACGACGCTGGCGTGCAACCTGGCGATCGAGCTGGCGCAGCTCACCGGGCGGCGGACCGCGGTGGTGGACATGGACCTGCAATTCGGCGACGTGGCGTGCGCGTTCGACGTCACGCCGAAGTACTCGGTCGCGGACGTCTGCCGCGCGGGCATGGCGATCGACCGCACGTTGCTGGAAATGGCGCTCGAGGAGTTGCCCTGCAATGTATCGATCCTGGGGCGGCCCGAGAACCTCGGGGACGGAGACGACGTGAGCGCTGAAGCGGTCGAGCAGCTCCTCCGCCACCTGGCGCAGCTCTTCCCGTTCACGGTCGTGGACACGCCGCGCATCTTCTCGCCCGCGGTCCTGGCGACGCTCAAGTCCTCGGACCGCGTGCTGATCGTCTCGCAGGTGGGCGTGCCGTTTCTGCGGAACGCCACGCGAATCTGCCGCGTGTTGCTCGAAAGCGGGATGGACGAGCGGCGGATCGATCTGGTGCTCAACCGCTGTCAGGCCAGCCACGAGCGCATCACCCTGGCCGAGGTCGAGAAGCACTTCGGCCGCCCGGCGCTGGCCAGGATCCCCAACGACTACAAGCACATCACGGCCTCGCGCGACCTGGGCCACCCGATCCTGGCCCACGCGCCGCAGAGCCCCGCGCGCCAAGCCATTCACGAGCTGGCGGGGCGCTTGGCCGAACGGCATCTGGACCAGGCCGCGGACACCGACCGGAAGCGCGGCCTGTTCGGACTGTTCGGAAAAAAGAAACGCGCCGCGAAATCCGCCGCTGCGGCCACGTAAGCCGCGCGGCGACGGAACTGCATGCCGGCTCAGCCCCCCAGGGACGTTCCCCGCAGCCGCGCCACCTCGACACAGTCCTTGTCGCCCCGCCCGCTGATGTTGATCACGAGCAACGCCTCGCGCGGAAGAGTGGGCGCCAGTTTCACCGCGTGCGCCACCGCGTGCGCCGTCTCCAGCGCCGGGATGATTCCTTCGAGGCGGGACAGCAGCTCGAACGCGTCGAGTGCTTCCGCGTCCGTGGCCGAGACATACTCGACCCGCCCGCTCGCGTGCCACGCCGCGTGCTCCGGCCCCACGCCCGGGTAGTCGAGCCCAGCCGACACCGAATGCACCGGGAGCGTCTGCCCGTCGTCATCCTGGAGCACCACCGTGTGCATCCCGTGCAGCACCCCCGGCCGACCACGCGCCAGCGTCGCCGCGTGCCGGCCGCTGTTCAGACCCTCGCCGGCCGCCTCGACGCCGATCAGCCGCACATCCGCGTCCTCGACGAACGGGAAGAAGATGCCGGCCGCATTGCTGCCGCCTCCCACGCACGCGAGCACCACGTCGGGCAGCCGGCCCGTCCGCTGGCGCAGTTGCTCTTTCGTCTCGCGACCGATGACGGCCTGAAGGTCGCGGACAATCGTGGGGAACGGATGCGGGCCCATGACGCTGCCGATCACGTAGTGGGTCGTCTCGACGCTGGCCATCCAGTCGCGCATGGCCTCGTTGATCGCGTCCTTGAGCGTTCGCTGGCCGCTCTCGACCGGCACGCACTCGGCCCCGAGGAGCCGCATGCGATACACGTTCAGCGCCTGCCGCCGCACGTCCTCGGCGCCCATGTAGACCCGGCACGTCAGGCCGAACATGGCGCACGCGGTGGCCGTCGCGACGCCGTGCTGGCCCGCCCCGGTTTCCGCGATCACCCGCGGCTTGCCCATGCGGCGCGTCAGCAGCGCCTGGCCGAGCGTGTTGTTGATCTTGTGCGCCCCGGTGTGGTTCAGGTCCTCGCGCTTCAGGTAAATCTGCGCGCCGCCGCAGTGCTCGGTCAGGCGCCGGGCGTGGTAGAGCGGGCTCGGCCGGCCCGCATAGTCGCGCAAGTAGCCGTCGAGCTCGGACCAGAAGGCCGTGTCGGCCCGGGCCCGCGCGTACTCCGACTCGAGCTGCCGCAGGGCGCCCATGAGCACCTCGGGGACGTACTGTCCGCCGAAGGGCCCGAAACGCCCGGCGGCGGTCTGGACGGCAACCGGCATTCACTGCTCCTCACGAGTGCAGGTGCGCATGACCCGATTGTAGTGCCGCCGGGCCGGAATCGGGTTGCCGCGCCCGTGCTGCGGCCCGAGACCGGCGCGGGGCACCGCAGCGCCCCGCTCAATCCGGCGCGAACGGATCAATGAACCCGCCCGGCAGGGCGTCGGCCGCCTTGTGCAGCACGGCCAGCAGCTCGGCTCGCTCCGCGTCCGTCACGCCCGGCAGCGGCTGCTTGAGCCGCCGGCGCTCGGCCTTGTAGAACTCGGCCGCACGGTCGGGGTGCTCCGTGAGCACGAGGTTTTGGATGATCAGGCGATAGTAGTCGGCCCCGACCTGCGGGTTCAGCGCAACCGCCCGCTGCCAGCACTCGGCCGCGCGGGCCCGGTCGCCCCACTGCACCCAGCGCTGCCCGCGGGCGACATGGGCCTCGACTTCGTCCGGCCACCACAGCTCGCCCGCCCGCTCACGGCGCTCGATTTCCGCCGCCAGCGGTGAGCCGACCGGCACGCTCAGCGCCTCGCGCGCCGCGAGGACCCACTCGTCCCAGTCGCGGTTCGGCTCGAGCACCTGCGCCAGCCGCGACGTCCAGCGGTTCAGCAGCACCGCCGTCGTGCCGCTCTTCTCGATCTCGGCCAGAGCCCGCGCCGCATCCTGCTCCGCCGGCCGGGTCAGACGCAGGTAGCGGCGCACGTGGTCTTCGGTGTAGAGCTGCTGCGAGCGGCCATCGATGAAAACCTTTGCCGAGGGGGCCATGAACATGATCGGCCCACCGACTTTCCAGTCGGCCAGCACGTTCGCCGTCAGTCCGTTGCGGTGCAGGAACTCGAGGGCGGCCCGCGGCGACTCGTCGTTGCGCGTCACGCGGTCAAGCAGCGTGTCGCCCGGCCGACCGTGATATTCCCGGACCAGCTCCTGACGTCCCCAGGAGAACGCGAGATACGCCGCCAGCGCCGCCGCGGGATAGCCGGCCAATCCAAGGATGCGCGGCAGCCCCGCGCGGATGCCCGGCGCGGCGCCGCGGCCGAGCCGCAGCGTCAACGCCGCCAGCGCGGGACCCGCCAGGATGTAGAACTGGGGCGCGAAGCGCCGCGCGAACATGGCCGACGCGAAGCCGAGGCCGACCGACAGAACGTCGAACAGGCCGGCATGCAGTCCGCCCGGCAGACGCGGCTCCACGGTCGGCCCGCGACGGGCGTCCGGTACCCCGTCGGCCGGCAGCCGCCGGCCGGTCGCCCGGAGCAACGCCGCTACGACCGGCGCCACGACTGCCACCGCGACGAGCACCCAGAAGCGCGTCACCGGCGGCTGACCGCCCGGCTTCGTCGGTGGCAGCCACTCACCGATCTCCCTGAAGATGTCGCTTTCGACCACCTTGAACGGATGCGTGAGGTTCTCAAGGCCAAAGGGGCTGAGCACGACGCCGCTTGCCGCGGTCAGCACACCGATGCCCACAAGCGCCAGCGCCTGCCGCCCGTCGAGCGTTGTCCGGTCGCCGAAGAACCGCGCCAGCCCCCACGTCACCAGAAACACCAGCAACAGCCCATAACCCAGCAAGAAGCTGCCGTGGGCGTGAACCCAGACTCCCAGTACCAGCGCGAGCACAACCATCGGCCACCAGCGGCTCATCCCGCCGCTCGGCCGCGGGCCTGCCGCCCCGGCTTCCGGACGCCCCCCGCTCAGCAGCGCCGACGACGCCAGCCACAGCAGCCCCAGCAGCAGAAGCTGGAAGGTCGCCGGCCGAATGCGGAGCCAGTCGCGCGTCGCGAGGGCGACCAGTCCGCCGACAACGGCCCCGGCCACCCATGACCCGCTGCGCAGCCGCACCGCGAGCAGCACCAGCGTGAAGAGCGCCGCGCCCGTCAGCCAGTGGAGTATCACGGTCGCGTCGGGGCCCAGGCGGTCGTACGCGAGCCACAGCACGACGTGGCTGAGCCAGTTCTGATTGATCCAGGGCTGGCCCGCAAACGTGTAGCTGAACGTGTCGCGCTGCGGAAACTGCGGGCTGGTGACGATCTGCCGGCCGGCGGCCAGCGCGATCCAGGTATCGGTCGAGTAGTGCACTTCGAGCACGCCGAACGTGACGGCCGCGAGGAAGAAGAGCGCCAGGCCCGCGGCGGCCCAAAGCGGGCAGCGGGCCGGCGCGCGGTCGGTCTCGGGCGGGGCGGTCGCGGGGCGGGGGTCGGCGGCGGGTCGCGCGCGGGCCATCAGGGCGGCGTCCCCCCGCCGGCCAACTGTTCGCACTTGTCGAGCGCTTCGTTCAGCTTGCGCTGGAGTTCGGGAGCCACAGGCGGCGGCTGGCGTCTGAGCTTTTCGCGTTCGTCGCGCACGTATGCGCGGGCCTCGTCCGCGCGGCCTTCCTGAACGAGCGTTTTCACGATGAGTCCGTGGGCCTCCAGCGCGACTTCCGGGTCGAGCGCGATGCCCTCCTTCCAGAATTCGCGGGCGCGGTTCATGTCGGGCGGCCAGGTGTTGGCCAGCAGCAGGCCGCGCATCAGCGGCGTGCTCGGAATGTCCGGCCATTCCAGCGTGCCGGCACGCTCGCGCTGCCCGAGCTCGGCCAGCAGCCGTGAACCGCTCGCGATCCACATCGCCTCCGAAGGTGTGTCGAAAAAGTGGATCCAGCCCGGCACGCGGTTCATGGCCGCGGACAGCTCGCGCACCGCCGGCCAGCGCGGCAGCAGGACCAGTTCGGTCCCCGAGTTCGTCAGGAACTGCGGCAGAAAACTTTCCTGGTTGGCCCGCAGGCCCAGCAGCCACATGTATGCCATGTACTCCTGTTCCGTGTACACCTGTTGCGCACGTCCGTCGATGAACACGCGACAGCCGGGCAGCTCGAACATGATGGCCCCCGCGACCTTCCACTCCGTCAGGATGTTGGGCGTGAGGTGGTTGCGGCGCAGGAACTCGAACGCCGCCGTGGGCCGGGCGTTGTTCTGGGTGACCCGATCGAGCAGATCGACCTGCGACTGCTTCTCGTAGCCGGCGATCAGGTCGGCATGCGCCCACCAGCCGGTGTACGCGAGCGTGACCAGTGCGGCCGGCCACGCCCCGACGACCAGCGCGTCGCGCAACTGATTGCGAACCCGCGCGGCGATCGGTCGTGCCAGCCAGAGGGTGAACGTGGTCAGGGCCGGCGTGGCCAAGATGTAAAAAATCGGGGCAAACCGCCGGGCCGAGAACGCCATGAACAACCCGACACCGATCGAGAGCAGATCGAACACGATCGTGTTCAGCCGGACACGCAACTTGGAGGGCGCGGTGGCTTCCGTCGGCTGCCGGCCCAGCCTCCGGAACGCCAGGGTGGCGAGCGGCGCCACGATCGCGACGGTCAGCGCGGCCCAGAAGCGGCCGACCGGCGGGAACTTGCTGAAATTGACGAAGGGGGGGTGCCACTCGCCCACTTGTCGGAACAACTCGCTCTTGGCAATCGTGAATGGATGCGTGTAATTCTCAATCCCGTAAGGACTTAGCAATACGCCCAGCGCGGCCGTCACAACCCCGATCGCCGCCAGCAGCGCGGTTTGCCGCCACGTCAGCACCGCCGGCTGGCGGAAGATCCGCGCCAGGATCACGCACCCCAGAAACATGCCCAGCAGCCCGAACCCGAAGATGAAGCTCCCATGTGCGTGCGTCCAAACCGCGAAAACCGCCAGCAGCAGCCCCAGCGGCCACCAACGATGTCGAGAATCCTGTCTGAGCAGCGCCGAAAACCCGAGCCAGGCAGCCGCGAGCAGTACGAACTGAATCGTCGCCGGCCGGATGCTGAGCCAGTCACGGCACGCGATCGCAACCAGTGATGCGGCAAACGTGGCCGCCAGCCACGAACCGCATCGCAGCCGGGTCGCCAGCAGCACGCTGACGAAGATCGAGGCGGCGACAAGCCAGTTGCCGATCACCAGCGCGGTGCGGCCGAGGTAGTTGTAGAGCGCCCAGAAGAATACGTGGCTCAGCCAGTTCTGATTGAGCCAGACCCGCCCGCCGGTCGTGTAACTGAAGGTGTCTTTGACTGGAAACTTTTCGCTAGTAAGGATTTGCCGTCCAGCGGCCAGTCCGATCCAGGTGTCCGTCGAGGAGTGTACTTCGAGCACGCCGAACGCACACGCCGCGACGAACAGCAGCGCCGGGCCGAGCAGCCACAGGCCGCGACGCGCGGGCGGAGCCGAGGGGGGAGCGACGGGAGCCGCGGAAGCGCGTCGCACGCCGGGGGGACCACAGCCGGGGGCGGCTGTGCCACGAGCGACGGGAGCCGCGGAAGCGCGTCGCACGCCGGGTTTGCGAGCACTCGCCTTCGCCACGAGAAGTCATCCTGCCCGGCCTCGCCGCCAGCTCGCGCGGTCCCGGTGGGGCACAAACTACCGAAGGAGGGACTCGAACCCTCACGGCCTCATCGGCCACGGGATTTTGAATCCCGCGCGTCTGCCATTCCGCCACTTCGGCAACACTAATGAGCACAGAAGTTTACGTCGTGGGCGGGCCCGTACCGACCGGCCCCCGGCGCATGTGTCGCCCGGCTGTTCGACGCCGTCACTTTCGCAAAGATCGGCCGTGCGGTCAACAGGCGCGTCGGACTCGGGGGTCGAACACGCGCCCCGCAATCGTTCCCGGAAATTTCGCAAAAAAAAGAAAAAAGCGCGAGTCCGCGCCCCGGCATTGTCGTTAGTCCCCCCAAAGCAGGCGTGCACGCAGCGGGGTTGTGCACGCAGTGAGCGCCCCGATGCGCCGCGAAGCGGTAGTATTTGTCATTGATACCGATGAAAAGGTCCGCTCGGCTTTGCGCACCGTCCTGTCGGGAAAGGAGGCGCGGGTCGCGACGTGCCCGTCGGCGCGAGAGTTCCTCGATTGCTTCGATCCGCAGCAGCCAGGTTGCATCGTCCTGGATCCCGCTCTGCCCGAGATTACCGGGTTCGACCTCCAGGAGCGGCTCGCGCTCTACGACCTCGCTCCGCCCATGATCTTCATCGGCAACCGCGTCGATCCCACCACGGTTGCCAATACCATGCGCCGGGGAGCCATCGACTTCCTCGAGAAGCCCGTTCGCCCGCAGCGCCTGCTGCACCGGGTCGAGGAGGCCCTGGCTCGCGACCGTCTCAACCGCCGCCTGTTCGCGTGGTACTCCGAACTCCAGGCGCGAGCCGCCCGGCTCACCGAGCGCGAGCGCGAAGTCATGCACTACGTGGTTGCCGGCCTCTCCAACCGCCTCACCGCCGAGCGCATGAAGCTCACACGCAAGGCCGTCGAGGCCTATCGCAGCCGGCTGATGCGCAAGTTGCAGGCCCACTCCGTGCCCGAGCTTGTCCGCATGCATATCGTGCTGACCTGCGGCGTATCTCTCGCCGCCACAGCCCGCGGCGACCGCATCGCCGACGTATTGGGAGTCCCTCTTCAGCTCGCAACGGCGGCGCCCACGAAAGCCGGCGCATCCGTCGGGAGCGGCGGGCCGGTCTCCGACTCGCCGTCAACGGCGCCGGCGACTTGAACAACACGTTCGGACGCCCGGCCGGCCGGTCGGGGCGTGCGCCGGGTGAGAGGACACCGCCGGTCGCGCACCGGTGGCGAGACTGCCGCGGACGGGGAACACGTCGGACATTCTTCGTGCGGCTTACCGGATCAGCGACTGGCCCGTCATTTCGTCGGGCACACTCAGGCCCATCATCGTCAGCAGCGTGGGCATGATGTCGGCCAGCCGGCCGCCGCCCCGCAGCTTGGCCTGCTTGAAGCCCTCGCCGATCACGTACAGCGGCACCGCGCCGACGGTGTGCGCGGTGTGCGGGCCGCCGGTCGCCGGATCGATCATCTGCTCGAAATTGCCGTGGTCGGCGGTGATGATCCCGCAGCCGCCGCGACGCAGGACCGCCTCGAACAGCCTACCGACGCACTCGTCCACGACCTGGCAGGCCTTCACCGCGGCCGGGATCGACCCGGTGTGCCCCACCATGTCCGGGTTCGCGAAGTTCACGAGCAGGAAATCGTCGATGCCGGTCGCCAGCCGCTGAAGCGTGACGTCGCACACGCCGCGCGCCGACATCTCGGGCTGAAGATCGTACGTGGACACCTTGGGCGAAGCGACCAGTTGCCGCTCCTCACCCGGAAACGGATGCTCGCGGTAATCGTTGAAGAAGAACGTCACGTGCGCGTACTTTTCGGTCTCGGCGCAGCGGAACTGACGCAACCCGAGTTGCGACAGGTATTCGCCTCCGATGTTCTTCATCGGCGGCAGCTTGGGGAACGCGACCCGCACCGGCAGCCCCTGCTCGTACTCCGTCATCGTCGCGTAGTACAAGTCGAGCTTCTTCCCGCGGTCGAACCCCAGCTCCACTTCCTGGCCGGTCTTGTCGCGGGCCCGGTACGGGAACGTGTCGAACGTGAACGCCCGCGTCAGCTCCCGCGGCCGGTCGCCGCGGAAGTTGAAGAACACCACCGAGTCGCCGTCGCGCACCACTGCCAGCGGCGTCCGCCCGTCTTCGCTGATCACCGTGGGTATGACGAACTCGTCCCCGGCCATGTTCGGCGCGGCCGGGTGGTCGTAATAGCGTTGGAGACCCTCGACCGCGCTGGGCGCCGCAGCCGCATCGCCGTGCACCAGCATCCGGTAGGCCCGCTGCACGCGGTCCCAACGGTTGTCGCGGTCCATCGCCCAATAGCGGCCGCAGACGCTGGCGATCTGGCCGACGCCGATGTGGCGCAGCTCCCGTTCGATCTGCCGGACGAACTCGATCCCGCTGGTGGGCGGCGAGTCGCGCCCGTCGGTGAAGCAGTGAACGTAGACGGCCCGCAGCCCGCGCTGGGCCGCGAGCCGCACCACCGCGTATAGGTGCTCGAGGAGACTGTGTACGCCGATGTCGCTGGCCAGCCCCATCACGTGCAGGCGGCCGCCGCGGGCCAGGCAGCGCTCCACGGCCGCGACCAGCTCGGCATTCCGGAAGAACGAGCCGTCGCGGATGGCCTTGGTGATCCGCACCGAGTCCTGGTCGACGACCCGCCCGGCCCCGATGTTCTGGTGGCCGACCTCGCTGTTGCCCATGGTGCCTTCGGGCAAGCCGACGTCGAAGCCGCTGGTTTCGACCAGCGTGAACGGCCAGTCGCGGCGGAGCATGGCGTCGACCGGCGGCCGGGCCAGCTTGACCGCGTTGGCGTGGTCCCACCGGGGATCGGGGTTCTCGCCCCAGCCGTCACGGATGATCAGGATGCACGGCCGATGCAGCACACCCGCGGACGCCATCGTGTGTCTCCATTGCTTGCGGCCGGACCGCCGTCGCAGCGAGCCAGGCCGCTCGGGGGCCGGCGGGTTCGGGCGGCGCGCCTTTTTCCCGCCGGCGGGCCGCGACAGCCGCCGCGCCCCAAGGCATAATAGCGGAATGGGTGCCGCAGGACGAACGGCGCCGCCGGGCGGCCGCGCTTCTGTCGTGTCTGCGGCCGGGAGGCATTGGCAATGAGGATCGAGAGCGGGCCCGCCAAGGCCGACCGCAACTGGCAGCTCGTGCGAGCCGTGCTGTTCTTCGGGTTCGCGGCGTGGTTCGTGTACGACGGGGCGGTGCACTGGCCGGCCAAGACGCGGGCGGAAGCCGAAAAACGGCTGGCCGGCGAGCCGTTCCGCGGGCGGGTCGCGTACGCGGGCTTGGACGATCGGCCGACGGAGGCCGACCTGAAGCGCCTGCCGGCCGGCGAACCGACCGCGCGCGAGAAGCTGTACGAGGTGCTCGGCCAGCCCGAACTGCGTGACGGGGCGGACGAGTACTTCGTCGGCCGCTACGGGTTCATCAAAGCGACGGTCCGCGGCGGGCTGGTCACTCGGACGGATCTGACCTGGACCAAGTGGTACAAGTCGCGGGCCGAGATGGTGGGGCAGTTTTACTGGGCCGTGCCGCCCGCGCTGATCGGGCTGTACTTCCTCTGGCGGCTGTACAAGGCCGTCACGCTCCGGGTCGTCGTGGACGACGAGGGGATCGACTACGGCGGGCAGCGCATTGCCTACGCCGAGATGGTCTCGCTCCGCGACTACAACCCCAAGGGCTGGATCGACCTGTACTACCGCGCGGGCGACCGCGAGCGGAAGCTGCGGCTGGACAACGAGAAGGTCGCGCTCTTCGACGAAATTGTGGCGGCGATCTGCGAGGCGAAGGGCTTCACCAACGAGGTGCGGGCGCACGCCGAGCTGCGGGCCCGCGAGCAAGCCGAGCGCGAGGCCGCCGTACGGGCCGGCGACGCGGCCGCCGCCCGCGAAGACGCCGACGAGAACCGGCAGGACTAGCGCAGCATCTCACGGAGCGAATACCGACTTGGGCTTCTGGGACGGCCAGCGCGTACTCGTGACTGGCGGGGCCGGCTTCCTCGGCTCGCACGTGGTTCCACGCCTGGTCGCGGCCGGCGCCGACCCCGGCCGCATCTTCGTCCCCCGCAGCCCGGCCCACGCCGACCGCAAGGACCCGCGTTCGATCTACGATCTGCGCGACCCGGTTGCGGTGGCGCGGCTTTTCGCCGACCACCCGGCCGACGTTGTCATCCACCTGGCGGCGAGAGTCGGCGGCATCGGCTGGAACCGTGAGAATCCCGGCCTGCTCTTCTACGACAACATGGCGATGGGCCTGAACCTGATCGAGCAGGCCCGCCGTAGCGGGGTGCGCAAGTTCGTGCAGGTCGGGACGATCTGCGCATACCCGAAATTCACGCCGGTCCCGTTCCGCGAGGAGCACCTGTGGAACGGCTACCCCGAGGAGAGCAACGCCCCCTATGGCGTCGCCAAGAAAGCCCTGCTCGTCATGTGCCAGGGCTATCGCGAGCAGTACGGCCTCAATGCCATTTACCTCCTGCCCGTGAACCTCTACGGCCCGCGCGACAACTTCGACCTCGAAAGCTCGCACGTCATCCCCGCCATGATCCGCAAGTTCTGGACCGCCCGTCAGCAGCACGCGCCCGAAGTCGTGCTCTGGGGCGACGGCTCCCCCACCCGCGAGTTCTTCTACGTCGACGACGCCGCCGAGGCCATCGTACTGGCCGCCGAGCAATACGCGGACCGCGAGCCGCTCAACCTGGGCAACGGCCGCGAGATCACCATCCGGGCCCTGGCGGAGCTGGTCGCCCGCGAAGTGGGCTACACCGGCCGGCTGGTCTGGGACACGACCAAGCCCAACGGCCAGCCGCGGCGCTGCCTCGACGTGAGCCGGGCGCGGCAACTGCTCGGCTGGGAGGCAAAGACCGGCTTCGAAGAGGGCCTGCGGCGCACGGTGGCCTGGTTCCGCGAACATGCCGCGGAGCTGACGGCCTAGCACGGTGCGCGCGCTCCGGTGTCGCAGCGCGGTGCGTGGGCTTCGGTGTCGCCGCGCCGCGCGCGGTCTCTGGCGTCATGGCGCGGCGCGCGGCCTTTCGCGTCATTCCGAGCAGCGCAGCGACGAGGAATCCGGCCACGGATGAGGCCGGCTTGTCCTCGGCGGATCGTACCGAAGATCGAGGTTGCTCCGTCCCTGGCCAGATTCCTCACGGCCGCTGCGTGGCGTTCGGAATGACAGGTGGCCGCGGCGCGGCGCTTGGCGTGGCAGCGCAGCAGCCCCCGGCCAACGGCGTCAGCCGCGCTCGCGCGTCTCCAGCGCTTCCAGCAGGTTTCCGCCCATCACCACCGCGACCTGTCCCCGGATACGGATCACCAATGCGGCGTTGCGCGTCAGCCAGTCTGCCGGCCCGCGCGACACCGGCGGATGAAACACGACCGCCACATCCGCCTCGGCCAGCATCCATTTCGCCAGTGCCGGAAACAGCGCCCCCACCCGGCTTCGCGGCACCACCTCCACGCGGTCCATCGTCAGCCCCCCGATGTCCGACGGCGGCCGGCCCGACACGTACTGCTCGATCAGGTCACGGGCGACCGGTCGGTCCGGCCGCTCGGGCAAATCGCCGGCCAGCGGCAGCATCTGGTAGCCGGTCACGTCCACTTGGGCGGCGGCCCTCGGTCCATCGGCGCGGGCCACGGCCAGCGCGAACTCGAGAGCGGTCAGCAAGGCAGAGTCGTCGCGGCTCCGGCGGGCGGGCGGCGTCCGGGCCAGTCGCTGGCGGGCGGCGGCAAGGGTCTCGAGCTTCGGATCGACGGGCACGGTGGCCGGCTGCGATTCGGGCTCGGGCGCGGGCTGCGTGACGGGTTTGCTGGCGGGCGGGCGGCCGCGGGGGGAACGGCCCTTGGATTTCGACTTGCCGGACGGGCGCTCCTGCCCCAGCACGGCGGCCGCGCAGACAAACGCGACGACCGGAATGACCAGCCGTCGCGTCCACGTTATCCACGCTGAGCGATCAGGCATTGATCGCGCCGATCTCCACTTTGAGCAGCGACTGGCGGTGTCCCCAGTGCTTCACGTAGCCCTTGCGGCGGGCGTGCTTGATGCCGCGGACCTTGGGGCCCTTGAGCGCCTCGAGCAGCTTGGCCTGCACGGTCGCCCCGGTCACCCAGGGCGTGCCGATCTTGGCGGCTTCGCCCTCGCCGACCATCAGCACGCGGTCGAACGTGATCTCGGTCTGGCCCTCGGGCAGCTCGCGGGTCTCGATCAGGAGCTTGTCGCCGGTGCTGACCTTGTACTGCTTGCCGCCGTCCTCGAAGATCGCGTACACGCTGGCTCCTTCGCTTCGGAATCGTGCAACCGCTGGGACACACGAACCGCACAGTTTACGCCGCCGGGCCCGGCCGTGCAACCGCCCGGCGGCTCACGGCATAAATACTTGGCGAATAGCAGGTTGCAGCAGTCCGAGCCCGAAGCGCAAGCGCTGGGGTTCGAGGGCCGACCTAGGGCGCTCGGCGCTGAGCACCGCGAGGCGCGTTTTCGGGTGACGGCCCGGTGAGGGGCGAGGCCTCCGCTTCCTGCTGGTCACGGCGCGGAGCGGGGCGCGGTACGCCCGCGAAGAGGAGAAAGAGGCTTCCGAACAGCATGACGCCGGAGACGCCGAGGACGACTGCGTGGAACCATGTGCCGGAGAGGTCCAGCGCGACGCCCGCGCACCCGCACGGCACGATCGTCCCCGAGACGATCAAGTAGACGTGGACGCCGGCGAATACGCACGAGAGGAAGATCGAGCCGAGCAGTGCGGGGATCAGCAGCAGGCGTGCGGCTAACAGGATGGCGAGCGCCAGCTCGCACGCCGGCAGGCCCCAGACGAGCGGCGCGAGCCACTCGTCGGGGATCATCCCCGTCGCCAGCAGCGTATTGCGCAGCAGGGTCGGCCAGAAGAGCTTGCCGCCGGCCGACCAGGCGAAGACCAGGACGAGGAGCCAGCGCGCGGCCATGGCCAGCACGCGCGAGTGGGCGCGCGCAACGCGGATGTGCCGGTCGCCGTGGAGCGTTCGCGCGGGGGCGCGTGTCGTACGCGTCGCTGGCGCTAGGCCGCCGCCAGGTGCTGTCGCCGCCACCACCACACTCCCGCTGCAAGCACCGTTACGAATCCTGCTGCCGAGGCGACTCCATAGAATGCGTATTGGCGCGTGGAACGAACCTGGCGCGCTTCCTGACCCATAGCGAACGACTGTCGTACGGCTTGGAGTTCTCTCTCCCGCTGCTCCGGCGTCTTGACTTCTTGGTGGATCACACGTCCCTCATCGTCCGTGAAGCGTTGCAGCCCGGAATTCTCATCGAGCAACTTCAGGTTCTCCGTCGGGATTTCGACGCGCAGGTCGTCTTTCGACAGTGAATCGTCCGCGGTGATCGAGCTGGCAACAAAGTGGTAAATCTGCCAGCCCTTGTCGTCGAGCTGGTTGTTCAGTGCGAAGATCATCTCGCGGATCGCGTGGGCTCCGCGCACGGGAATCGAATCGATGGTGCGGACCGTCCAGTCTATCTTCTTCTTACTGCGCGCGCCGTGCGGCACTTCCGCATGTAGTTCCAGCGGCAGCCAGCCGCGTGATGGGTCGAGGCTGGCGCGGACAGTCCACGGCGTGGCTTGCCCGTTGATGGTCGGACTGCCAGCCAAGACCACCCGGTCGCCCGTCTCGCTCTCGACCCGCAGTTCGTCGCGATCCAGGAGCTGAAGTAGGCTGTCCTGAATGTCGCAAACCTGCATTTCAAAGGGGGTCAGGACCGGCGCCGGCCCGAAAAGCCGCCACCGGTCGTCGTCAATCACAACGCTCCAGGACCGGTCTTCCAGCGAGAAGCAGCGTGTCTGCGTTACGCCGTCGATCCAGGTGGAGAGCTGCTCCCGGTCAAACGACAGCGCCGATGAGCGGTACCATCGAAAATGCGGGCGGACAATCCACATTTCGCACTGGTACAACGGTCCCATCTGCTTGGCCCAGTTCGGCTCGTGGATCCAATTGTTGGGGTCGAACGGATCCCGTTTGAGCGGGACGCGGCGCGGGTCCCACGTATAGGTGACCTTGATGCGGTCCAGCGCCTGTTCACGTGCGCGAAGTCCAGTGCGCACCGCCTCAATGTCGAATGCCAGGGCAGGGGGCCGCGCGAGCCACGCGCTCAGCAGCAAGAATGTCAGCCATTCAGACGGCAGCGCTCCGAAACTGCGCCGATTCATGCGTGCCTCGCCAAGCAAGAATGCCGCCGAGCCGGGCGACACCGGACGCGTGGTCAGGGGTTGGGCTGATTCGGATCGTATGTGGCGGCGTCGCATTTAGCAACGGAGCAGGCACCCTGGCCACTTCCACCCGAGCACACGTTGAACATGCACACCCCCGTGTATTGAGTTCCACACGGGAAGTTAGCTTTTGCGGTGCATTCAGTGTCGTCATTCCAGGCGCAGAACCCCTTCGCAACCTCGCTGCCACCGCAGTAGGTGCAGGACGGGGGGTTTTCGAAACCGGCGTACGCACACTTCTGGCTCGCCAGCGGACAGGTCAACGGAAAGCAATAGGAATTGTAGATCTGCCAATCCGCGTACGCTGCGTTGAAGAGCGCTCCGCACGCGAAGACCCCCAGCGCGCAAGTCACCGCCCGTGATCGTTTCATCGGTAGTTCCTCCACTTGCTCGGATCTCGCAGCTACGACGCTCCCCTTCCGCCATTCAACGCGAAGTCTGCTCGGTCCGGCGCGCCGCGGGCGACGAACGATTCTCGCCCCACCAGCGCGGGCCGGACCAGAACACCGCTTCTTCTCGGGTGCCGAACTGATCGACGCGCGCGTGCGCATCGGCGAACAGCACGCCGTACTTGTCGTCATGCGGGCCGAACCGGTCGCGGTTGAACGGTTGCAGCGGCCGTGCGGAGTCCCGCGCCCAGGGAACCGTCCCTTCATCAGACAGGTCCGCGGCCAGCGGGTCGAGCGCGTGAGCGTACAGGTTCTCCGTCAGGTTAACCTGGAGGTCGTAAGCCAAGACCAGGCGCCCGGGCTCGAACCAGTGCCGCAGACCTACCCGGTGGTGTAACCCGCCGGGAATCGACATCCGGTTGTCCAGCCCCAACGCCCGGGCGTTCCCCACGAACGCGATCGCGGAACGGCCACACTGCCAGATCGACTTGGGCCCGCCGAGCACGTTCGCCCACCGGCCGGTCTCAATGTCCCAGCCCAGGTCGTTCGGCTCGTCCCAGGACGAGTCCCGTTTGGCGATGACGGACGCCACGTAGTCGTCGTGCGCGTTTGCGAACGAGTGGATCAGCTCGCCCACGCTCCGCAAGTTCGCAGCGCAACGGACCGCCTTTGCCTGCTTCCTGGCTTGCGAAAGTGCAGGTAGGAGAATCGCGAGCAAGAGCGACAGGATCGCGGTAACGGCGAGCAACTCGACGACCGTAAACCCCTTTGCAGCATGCAATTGCCCGCCGCAACGACCAGTCTGGAGGGGCCTGCTCATCCCGCCCTCGGTCCATATAAATAATACCTCAACAAAATAACGAAAGCAAAAAATCTCTTGAACTTACGGTCAAGGCTGGCGCGCAGGGGCGGCCCTGCCGACGCCGCGCACGCCGCCGTTTGACGCCCCTCGCCCGTGCACTATCCTTACTTCATGGCCGAAACCGAAATCGCCCCCGCACCGGACTTCGCCCCGCCCGCGAGCCCTGACACCGACCCGCTGGAAACCGCCGAGTGGCTGGCCTCGCTTGAGGCCGTGCATCATCACAGCGGCCGGCGGCGGGTCGAGTTCCTGATCGAGCAGCTCCACCGCTGGGCGCAGCGGCGGCAGGTGCCGATCCCGCTGACGGCGAACACGCCCTACATCAACACGATCCCGCGCCGCGAGCAGCCGCCGTACCCGGGCGACCGGCAGATCGAGCGGCGGATCAAGAGCTTCGTGCGCTGGAACGCGATGGCGATGGTCGTGCGGGCCAACCGCCAGTCGGAGGGCATCGGCGGGCACCTCTCGACGTACGCTTCGTCGGCCACGCTGCTGGAGGTGGGCTTCAACCACTTCTTCCGGGCCAAGACGGACACCAGCAGCGGCGACCAGATCTTCTTCCAGGGCCACGCGTCGCCGGGGATTTACGCCCGCGCGTATGTCGAGGGTCGCATCGACGCGCCCCAGCTACACAACTTCCGCCGCGAGCTGGCGCCCGGCGGCGGCGTCTCGTCGTATCCGCACCCGTGGCTGATGCCCGAGTTCTGGGAGTTCCCGACGGTCTCGATGGGGCTCGGCCCGATCAACTCGATCTACCAGGCGCGGTTCAACCGCTACCTTGAAGATCGCGGCCTGTTGCGCACCGCCGGCGCGCGCGTCTGGGCGTTCCTCGGCGACGGCGAGATGGACGAGCCCGAAGCGCTGGGGGCGATCACGCTCGCCGCCCGCGAGCAGCTCGACAACCTCACCTGGGTCGTCAACTGCAATCTCCAGCGGCTGGACGGCCCGGTGCGCGGCAACGGCAACGTCATCCAGGAGCTCGAGGCCGCCTTCCGCGGCGCCGGCTGGAACGTGATCAAGGTCATCTGGGGCAGCGACTGGGATCCGCTGTTCGACGCCGACACCGAGGGCCTGCTGATCGAGCACATGGGCCAGATCGTCGACGGCCAGTGGCAGCGCTACACCGTCGAGTCCGGGGCCTATGCCCGCGACCACTTCTTCGGCCGCGACCCGCGGCTGCTCCAGCTCGTGGACCGCCTGTCCGACGAGCAGATCCGCAGCTTGCGGCTCGGCGGGCACGACCCGGAGAAAGTCTACGCGGCGTATGCGGCCGCCACGCACCACGCCGGCCAGCCGACCGTCATTCTGGCCCGCACGATCAAGGGCTACGGACTGGGCGAGGCCGGCGAGGGCCGCAACATCACCCACCAGCACAAGAAGCTCAACGAGGACGAGTTGCGGGCCTTCCGCGACCGCTTCGAGATCCCGATCAGCGACCGCGAGCTGAAGGACGCCCCGTTCTGCCGCTTCGAGAAGAACAGCCCCGAGTGGGAGTATCTCCAGGCCCGCCGCAACGCCCTGGGCGGCTTCGTCCCGCGCCGCCGGGTGCGGGCGCAGCCGCTGGCGCCGCCGCCGCTGGAGCTGTTCAACGAGTTCCTCGAGGGTAGCGGTGAGCGCGACGTGGCCACCACCATGGCCGTCGTGCGGATGATCAACCGCCTCATGGGCGACAAGCGGCTCGGCAAGCTCATCGTGCCGATCGTGCCCGACGAGGCCCGCACCTTCGGCATGGAAGCCCTCTTCCGCTCCTATGGGATCTACGCCCACGCCGGCCAGCTCTACGAGCCCGTCGACTCACACCTGCTGATGCGCTACGAAGAACGCAAGAACGGCCAGATCCTGGAAGAGGGCATCACCGAGGCCGGCTCGATGGCCTCCTTCATCGCCGCCGGCAGCGCCTACGCCACGCACGGCCTGACCACCATCCCGTTTTTCCTCTTCTACTCCATGTTCGGCTTCCAGCGCGTCGGCGACCAGATCTGGCTCGCCGGCGACCAGCGCTGCCGCGGATTCCTCGTCGGGGCCACCGCCGGCCGCACGACGCTCATGGGCGAGGGGCTCCAGCACCAGGACGGCCACAGCCACCTGCACGCCAGCACCGTCCCGAACTGCCTCTCGTATGACTGCGCGTTCGCCTACGAGCTGGCCCTCGTGATCCGCGAGGGCATCCGCCGCATGTACGAGCAGGGCGAAAGCGTCTTCTACTACCTCACCGTCTACAACGAGACCTATCCCCAGCCGCCCATGCCCAAGGGCGTCGAGACCGGCGTGCTGCGCGGGCTCTACAAGTTCCGCTCGGCCGCGCGGCCCGGCCAGCGGCCGCGCATGCACCTGTTCGGCAGTGGGACACTGCTCAATGAGGCCCTGCGGGCCCAGGCGCTGCTGCGCGAGAAATACGACGTGGCCGCGGATGTCTGGAGCGTGACGAGCTGGAACGAGCTGTACCGTGACGCGCTGGCCGTGCAGCGCTGGAACCGGCTGCACCCGGGCGAGCCGCCCCGCCGGGCGTTCATCGAGGAGCAACTGTCCGACGAGCCGTGGCCCGTTGTGGCCACGTCGGATTTCATCAGCGCGGTGGCCGAGCGGCTGTGTCCTTGGACACCGGCCGGTTTGACGGTCCTGGGGACCGACGGCTTCGGCCGCAGCGACACCCGGGCGAGTTTGCGGCGGCATTTCGAAGTGGATGCCGAGCACGTCGCGCTCGCCGCCCTGACGGCTCTGGCCCGTCGGGGCCAGTTCGACGCGTCGCGCCTGCCGCAAGTCATCGCCGACCTGGGCCTCAACCCCGACGCGCCTGATCCCGCGCACGCCTGAGGATACGACCCGCAGGCAACGCGCCGAGCGGGAGACCCGCTGCGCCCGCCCTCTTTCCCCCAACGGCGTGCTCGTGGACGCCTCGCGTTCCGGCCCGGTGTGGCCGATGCCGGTCCGGGCGTCGGCCACGCGCGGCCGCAAATCCCCCGATGAACGTTGTTTACCGCCTGTGAATTTGCGACAATGCATCCATGGGTGACACGGGCTCGACACATTTGACCTTCCTGCTGCGGCTGCGCGACCGCGCCGACCAGTTGAGCTGGCCGGAGTTCCACAAGCGGTACGGCCAGCTCCTCTACCGCTACGCCCGGGCCCGCGGAGCGAGCGACGCCGACGCCGAAGACGTCGTGCAGGAAGTCGAGATGTACTTGTTCAAATCCATCGAACAGTTCGAGTATGACGCGCGCAAAGGACGCTTCCGCAGTTACTTACGCTCGGCCGTGGTGCACGCCCTTGGCCGCCGGGCGGCCCGCGCAGCCCACCAGCCCGCCGCCCTCGATCCCCGCAATTTCGATTTCGTCACCAGCGAGCGCGAGGCCAGCGCCGACGCCCGCTGGGAACGCGAGTGGCAGCTCCACCGCCTCCGCTGGGCGATGAACGCCGTGGCCGCGTCGTTCGAGCCCATCACGCTCAAGGCATTCGAGCTGCACGTGCTGGCGGGCCGTCCGGTCGCGGAAACCGCCGCCGAGCTGGGGTTGAGCAAGGCCAGCGTTTATCAGGCCCGCAGTCGCGTCCTGCGGGCCCTGCGCGAGCATCTGGCCGCGGCCGACCCCGACGGCGATATTTGAGTCAAATCCGGTCCCGGTCCGGTCTAAGAACAAGGGGCCAAAGAACGGAGTGAGTGCGACCGTGCTGACGGTGCTGTGTCCAAGCTGCGCCTGCACGACCAGTCTCGAACGACCTGGGGACGCGACCGCGTGCCCCCGTTGCGGCCGGCCGCTGGACGCGACCGACGCGCTCGAGTCGCCGGAGGCCGCACCTGAGGCGCTCGACGCGGCGGACGAGCTGCTGATCTCGGACCTGCGCGAGGCGCTGGGGACGACCCTGAGCTTCGAGCGGCCAGCCGCGGAGTCCGCCGCGCGGCCCGACGTGCTGCCGGCGAACCGGCGGTTGGGGGACTTCGAGATCATCGCCGAGCTCGGCCGGGGTGGGATGGGGATCGTGTACCGCGCGCGGCAGCTCTCGCTTTCACGCGACGTGGCGCTCAAGCTCCTGCCGGGCTACGCGCGGCACGGCCAGCGCGCGGTGCAGCGCTTCCGGGCCGAAGCACAGGCGGCAGCGCGGATCCATCACACGAACGTCGTCGCGATCTACGCCCAGGGCGAACACGAGGGCTGCTATTTCTACGCGATGGAATTGATCGACGGCGTGGGCCTGGACACCGTGATCCGCAGCCGGCCGGAACTGCTGTCGTCGGCCGCGACCCGCGGCAGTTCGTCCGGCCTGCGGCTGCCGTCGGCTGCGCAGCGCGGCGGCTCCAGCGGCGCGCCGGCTACGATCGAGCCGGCGGCCGTCCTGTCGGACCGCCGCGGGCTGCCGGCCGGGCCCCCGGAGCCGGTGCGCCGCACGCGGGCGGACTTCCGGCATCTGGCGCGGCTCATCGCCGAGGTCGCTGACGGGTTGGAGTGCGCCCACCGGCAGGGCGTCATCCACCGCGACATCAAACCGCACAACCTGCTGCTCGACTCCAGCGGCCGCCTGCACCTCACGGACTTCGGCCTCGCGCGGCTGGTCGACGAACCGCACCTCACCGTTACCGGCGAGATCATGGGCACGCCCGCCTACCTCTCGCCCGAGCAGATCCGCGGGGGCGCCGTCGATCATCGCACCGACGTGTACTCGCTGGGCGTTACGCTCTACGAGCTGCTCACGCGCTGCAAGCCGTTCGATGGCGACACGCGCGACCAGATCATCCGCGCCATTCTCGATTGCGAGCCGCGGCCGCTGCGGCGCATCGATCCGCAAATCCCGGCCGACCTCGAGACCATCTGCCTGCGGGCCATGGACCGCGACCCCGCCCGACGGCACCCGACCGCCGCGCTGCTGGCCGAGGACCTGCGGCGCTTCGCCGACGGCCGCCCGATCCTGTCGCGGCGCATCACGCCCGTCGAACGCGCGGTCAAGTGGATCCGGCGGCACAGAGCGTGGTCGACCGCGATCGCCGCCGGCGTACTGGTGATCGTGCTGGGCGGCGGACTGGCTGCAAGCTGGTCCGCAGGCCGCGCGGCGGAGGCCGAGCGACTTCTCCGTCACGCGTACGAGCAGTTGACCTATTTCGACTATCGCAAACCGGAGCTGGTCAACGACGAGATCGAGCGCGCTGCGGCGCTGGGGGCGGACCCCGCCGAGCTGGACATCGTGCGGGCGCTGGCCGGCATCGGCGCCGACGACCTCGCGCCGACGATCCGCCATCTCGAGACCGCCGTGCAACGCGATCCTGACGACCTGCGGGCCCGCTACCTGCTCGCCTGGGCGCTCCGCCGCGCTCGCGACGACACGGCCGCCGCGCAGGCGCTGGCGGCCGCCGAGCGGGCCGGCCCCCCGCGCTCCGCCGACGTCTGGCTTTTCCGCGGACTGGCCCTCCAGTTCGACGACCCCGCGGAGGCCGTGACCTCGTACCGTCAGGCAAACCGCCTGCGGGCCGAGCAGGGCGGCTTCTTCCCGCAGGCCGTGCTCCACATGGCTCGGGCCCGCAACCAGCTCATGTACACCACCCGCATGCCCGACACGTTCGAC
This sequence comes from uncultured Planctomycetales bacterium, assembly GCA_964564785.1. Lineage (GTDB taxonomy): Bacteria > Planctomycetota > Phycisphaerae > UBA1845 > Fen-1342 > CAZMCT01. The sequence goes on along the minus strand of CAZMCT010000022.1, from coordinate 8,421 downwards.
GAGGCCAACCGCGGACTCACACAGCTCATCGAGAACGGCTACTACGACTCGTATCCGTACTACCTGCTTTCGATCGCCCATCGCCTCGCGGCCGAGATCGCGCGTAGCAACCGCGAGGCCCCGCCCGATCTGGCCGAGTCGCACTACGACCAGGCCCTGCACTGGGCCCGCGCCGGACAACAGGCCTATCCCGAGGACGACCGGCCGTACACCGCCGAGGCCGAATGCCTCGAGAGCCTCGGCGATTTCGACGCCGCGCTCGCCGCCCGGACGCGGGCGCTCGAGCTGGCCGGCACCGAATCCAACCGGTGCAGCAACTACCACTATCGCTGGCGGCTGTACTACTGGACGGGAGCGCTGGACGCCGCGCTCGGCGACCTTCGCGCGCTGGTGGCCTGCGCTCCGCAGAACCGCTGCTACGCCCACTTTTATCCGGCGCTCGTGCTGGCCGACGCCGGCGAACTCGGGTCGGCGCGGGCGGCGATGCGGCAACGCGCGGAAAATGAACCCAGAAGCGTCGTCGCCCTCATCTGGGCGGCGACCGGTCTGCGGCTCATGGGCGCGCCGGAGGAGGCGCGCGAACTGCTGTCGCGTCCGGCCGACGCGCTCGAGTACGAGCGCGGCTGCGTACCGCCGCAGACCGCGGACTGGATGCGACTCCTGCATGAGCACGTCCGGGAGGGCAACCGGCTGGCAGACCTGAAAGCGTTTGCGGAATCCACGACCATGCCCCGCCGGCTGCTCAGCGAGGCCTGGTTCCACGAAGCCGCCCTGCGGCTGGGCGCGGGCGACCGGGACGGCGCCCGAGCCGCCTTGGAAGAAGCTTATCGGTGCTTCGACGGCGAGGAGCGCTACACCTATCACGCCCGACTACTGCTCGTGCGAATGCAAGAAAATGCTAACTGGCCGGCGTGGATTCCGGTATCATCTGATGGGCCGGTGAAAAAGGGGACAGGCACCGCAGGAGTGGCTGTTGGCGCCACTGTGATGGCGGGGTGGCGCGGAGCCAGCTTCCCTGTTCAACAGGCTGCTGAGGAGTCGTCGCAGAGTTCGGCCGTAAGTCATGCGGTCCGGGGCCCCGTCGCGCCGGGCCGCGAAGGGGAATGAACGTGAACTCCCGCATTTACATTCCGGTGATGGTCGCGCTCGTGGTCTGGCTGAGAGGGGCGCCGGCCGGCGCCGACCCGCCGCTCAACCCCCTGCCGCCGCCGCTGTACTCGTTTGACCTGCAATCGCCGAGCGTGCAGGCCGGCCTCGTTTCGGCGAGCGCCGTGCTGGCTCTCGCGCAGCCGCACCCGGTCGAGGTGGTCCCCGGTCCGGCGCTGGGGCTGACCTCGCCGGCCGACGACCTCGATGCGCTTTCGCGAATCGTGACCCTGAGCGACCGCGAGCCGTTCGCGCTGCTGTTCTCGGTCGACCGCGCAAGCCAGGGCCTGGCCGAGCCCGATCCGATGTTCGCACTGACGGGCATTCCGTTCAATGCGACGGATCAGGCGGCGCGCGGGCACGCCGCGGGCGACGAGTTTGTCGCGCTCGTGCAGTACACCGGCGGCGGGGCGCGGGGCGGGCGCGTGCGACTGCCGAACAACGTGCTGGTGCGCAACAACTACGACGAGGGGGGCGAGGACTTCGCCGCCCAGCCGCCCACGTCCGCCCAGGACGATCTCCGGCCGGCCGGCGAGGACAACGTGGATGCGATCGTCGGCCCCGCCGGCCAGCGCGACCGGCAGCCGGCGTTGTACTTCTCGACCACGCGCGAATCCCCCAGCAACCTCACGCTTCCGGGTTTCCAGTCTCCCAGCGGCGCGAACGTGTTCTTCAACCCCGATCCGAACGGCGGCGCGGAGACGATCTTGTACGCGCCGTTCTACGAGCTCGGGCTCCAGCAGTTCGATGACGTGGACAGCCTGATCGTGTTCGACCTGAACAGCAACCCGCTGAGTTTCGGGCCGGGCGACCGCGTGCTGTTTTCGCTCACGCCCGACTCGCCGTCGCTGCCGCTGCTGCCCGGCGGCTCGCTCCCGGCCCCGGCGGCGCACGTGTTTCTCAAGGTCTTCGGCCAGCCGCTTACCGTGTTCGCCTTGGCGACGGACTGGGGGCTCGGCGGGCCGTCCGACAACATCGATGCGCTCGATCTGGCCTTGTGCCCGAACGTCCTCGAGTGTGCCATGAACTGGGGCATTCAGGCCAAGCGCGGCGACCTGAACTGCGACAACGAGGTCGGCTTCGGCGACATCAACGCCTTCGTGCTGGCGCTCAGCAACCCGGCCGCCTACGAGACGCTCTACCCGAGCTGCCCCTGGGCCAACCGCGACATCAACCGGGATCAGTCGTTCGACTTCGGTGATATCAATCCGTTCGTGGCGCTGCTGAGCGGCGGGGCTCGGTCGGCAGGCCCCTGAGCCGCGCTCCGCCGGGTCCGAATAATCGCGCACTGCCGCAGATGCGGTTGATTCCGCGCTCGCTGACCGCAACAATGAAGCGACAAGTAGTTTGCGCTGGTTTTGGGAGACTCCCCATGCTCACCGCACGAGTGGCGGCCACGGCCGCGTTGATCTTGGCTCTCGGCCGGCCGGCCGGGGCTACCGAAGTCACGGTCAAGAACGACTCGATCGTCAACAACGGCCAAGCCGTGATTGTCGGCGATTTCGCCGCCCACGAGATCGCCGCCGCCCGGCTCACCTCGCCCTGCGCCGGCACGATCGTGGCCGTGCAGGTGCTGTGGCTCTCAGGCGATCCTGGCGCGCAGCCGACGGTCGAAGATGCGATCTACATCTGGAACGGGCCGAACTTCCCAGCGCCCGGCACGGAGCTGGCGTTCCTCGAAGGACCGGCCTTGACGCCCGGCTACTGGAACGAGTTTCGCTATCTGGACGAGGCTCAGACGGTTCCGCTGGCGGTGCCGGTCACCAGCGGCCAGCAGTTCTATGTGGGGCTCCAGTTCTACGAGGGGACCGATATAATGAACGGCTCGGCCAGCGTGGTCCGCGACGTCAACGGCTGTCAGGCCGGGAAGAATTCGCTGTTTGCGATTCCCGGCGGCTGGTTGAACTTCTGCACGTATCTGGCGGGCGACCTGGCGATCCGGGCGGTGATCGACTGTCCGAACCCGGACGGGGCGTGCTGCCTGCTGGACGGCACGTGCGTGCAGGTCAGCGAGTCGAGCTGCGACGCCCAGAACGGGGTTTTCCAGGGCGCGTTCACGACGTGCGCTCAGACGCAGTGCCCGCAGCCGATCGGCGCGTGCTGCTTCACGAACGGCAATTGCATCTCGCTGTCACTGCCGAACTGCAACACGGCCGGCGGGCGCTGGCTGGGGCCGGGTGTGGCGTGCAACGGGACGCTGTGCCCGACGGGCGCGTGCTGCCAGCCGGACGGCACCTGCTCGCAGGAAGTGGCCATCGACTGCGAGGACGGCGGCGGCGTGTTCCAGGGCGTCGGGACGCAGTGCGTGAACGTGAATTGCCCGCAACCGGGGGGCGCGTGCTGCTTCGCGAGCGGCGGCTGCCTGGTGTTCGTGCAGAGCGACTGTGACCTGGCCGGCGGTTCGTGGAAAGGGCCGGGGACGACGTGCGCCGACAACAACTCGAACGGCCAGCCGGACGCATGCGAAGGCCCGGCCGCGTTCCCGGGTGACTGCAACTGCGACGGCCAGCTGAGCTTTGCGGACATCAACCCGTTCGTCGCGGGTCTGGCGGGTGGGGCGCAATGCGCGCCGGAGAATTTCGACATCAACGGCGACGGGTCGGTGGACTTCGGCGACATCAACCCGTTCGTGACGCTGCTCTCATCCGGCCCGCTGCCGAGGAGCACCGGCGTCTACCTGCATCGGCCGTAGCTCGTCCCGGTCCCGGTCTGATGGTCCGAGCGCAGGCGCATCTGATCGCCCGGGGGAATCGCGCCGTTTTCACGCTCGGCCTGTTGCCCGATCGCCGGATACTCCGCGTCCGGCCGATGCTGTACCGCGGCCGGGTCGCGCTCGTAGGCCCGCCGCAGCGGCTTCTGCGGCGTCAGGTCCCAGCGCGTCGGGCAGCGGCCGGCCGACTGTTGCTGCTGTCGGATGCGCGGAACGCAAAGCGCGTGCCGCACACATACAGAATGGCGGTGCTTGCCGCCTAGTCATTGTCACCCAAGAACAGGGTCAGAAACGTCGCGAAGTCGCGCAGGTCCACGCAGCCGTCACGATCAGCCAAGTCGAAGCAGTCGCACGGCCAATCGACCAGCCAACCCGGACCATCCAGGCAGGAGAGCAGTTCGGAGTCATCATCCGCGTCCACATGGAAATCGCCGTCGCAGTCCCCGGGGCGCGGCGTCGGTCGCCACACCATCCCGCGCGGCGAGTCGAGTCCGCCCGACCCATTCGGGATGAAAGTTCCCTGAAACTGCTTGGTAATCGGGTTGTAGCAGCGAATATCGCCGTCAATACCCGAGGTTCCTCCGGTGATGACGTACAACAACCCGTCGGGGCCGAACTGGACCGGGAGGTTTCGACGCACGAAATCTGCGGAAGAGCGTCCCTTCCGGGATGGCGGTTAACGTTTTCCAGCAATTCGCCTGCCTGCAAGCATTTGTGGAGTTTCCGCCACACGGCCATTTCGCCCGCGAGCAGGGGTCGTGCCGCAGATCAGCGGCCGGCGAGCCGGCGAGCGCTACGTCCCGCCGGGCGCAGATTCGGCTTTCCGGCGGGGTTTTCCCGCCGATCGACGCCGGACTACACTGCAACTCATGGGTGCGCCCGCGATCGTCCTGCTTTCGGGAGGGCTCGACAGCGCGACGGTCCTGGCGATCGCGCGGGCAGCCGGGCGGGATGTGCTGGCGCTTACCTTTCGCTATGGCCAGCGGCACGGGATCGAGCTGGACGCGGCGCGGCGCGTGGCCGCGGCGGCCGGGGTGCTGGAGCACATCTTCATCGACATCGACCCCCGCACGTTCGGGCAGAGTGTACTGACCACACAACGGCCGGTGCCGAAAGACCGGGAGCTGGGTGCGGACGAGATTCCGTCCACGTACGTGCCGGCGCGAAACACGATCTTCCTGGCGTACGCGCTGGCGATCGCCGAGGTGCATGCGGCGGAGGAGGTCTTCATCGGTGTCAACGCGCTCGATTACTCCGGCTATCCCGACTGCCGGCCGGAGTACGTCGCGGCGTTCGAGCGTCTGGCGGCGGTGGCGACGAAGAGCGGCGTCGAAGGGCGGCCGGTGCGCATTCGCGCGCCGCTGATCGCACTGACGAAGAAGCAGATCGTGCAGCGCGGGCTGGAGCTGGGCGTGGACTACGGGTTGACACGGAGCTGTTACGACCCGGACGCGGGCGGCCGGGCGTGCGGGCACTGCGACAGTTGCCGGCTGCGGTTGGCGGCGTTCGCGGAGCTGGGGCTACGGGACCCGGCGCCGTACGTGGCGGGGGAAGGGCTGAACAAGACGGCCGGCACAGGCTGAGCGCACGCGCCCATTGCTCGATTTCGCCGGGGGGGCGCCGCGACGGAGCTCAGGCGTTGATTGCGGCAGGCCGTGGGGAACCCACCGGCCGTGCGGTGGCGCTGCGGTCGGCATGTCTCACGCTGAGGGGCGACCGGCACCTCTCATGGTGAGCGCAGCTCGCACCGCCCGGGCCGACGAGAACCCTGCACAGCGCGGCGGAAGGCGTGCGGGACTCGGCCGCGCCGGCGATTGGGTGCCGCTCAAGCCGCTGGTGTGGTCAATTGCCGGCCAGTGTCACGAGCGCGCAGCCCGCGACGGCCAGTACAGCCATAGCAGCGACGAACGCCAGGACGGAGTCCGCGAGGGCGGCGCGGCGCATGTTGGAGCCAGCAGTCCGGAAAAACACGGTTCGATCCTCCAGCCGTCGTGGTTCGCAGGAGCCCCATTTGAAGTGTGCAAATCATCGGGAAGCTGGGCAATCTGGAAGTGATTTTGGAGGCGAGTCGGTGAGGGGCGGAGGAACTTCGCGGTCTTTCCGGTGTTTCGCGGACGTGGGGTGCGGCGATACGAGCCCGGCCGGCCGCAGCGTCGGCGCCGCCCATGAGCAGGCTGCGGTCCGGCACGTCTCGGGGAGCCGCCGGACGGGCGTCAGCGTAGATCGGGGATGTACTGCTGCTCGGCTTCCAGGAGCTCTTCGGCCATGCGGCGGATCTCGGCCGGACAGCAGACGGCCGCGGTGAGCGGGTCGAGGAGAAACGCGTGCAGGGCGGCCTCGCGGCTGCGCTCGAGCACGGCGATTGCGGCGAGCTCATAGACGGCCATGTTGGATCGACAGAGCGCGGCGAGTTGCGGGGGCAGCGGGCCGAAGGGTGTAGGGTGGATACCGGCGCGATCGACGGTGCACGCGACCTCGACGATGCCGTCGGCCGGCAGATTCGAGATGAGCACACCGGTGTCGCGGCCCGCGGCCGGGCCGTTGGGCACGTTGCCGTGTATGACGAACGGGACGTTTGTTTCGCGGGCCTCGATGATGTACGAGGCGTACTCCCGACTGCGCTCGGTGCGCAGTGGTTCCGTGCCGGCGAGGACGCGGCGCCGCCAGTCGTCGCATTCCTGGCGCCACGTCGGCCAACAGTCCGCGTAGAAGCTCTCCTGGCCGAGGTAGCCCGCCCGGCAGTAGCGTTCGAGCAGGTCGCGGCGTTTGCGATAGTACGGCAGGTACTCGGAGAGGTGGCCGCTGGACTCGGTGACGAACGCACCGAAATGCAGCAGCATGTCGAAGCGCACCGGGTCGCGCTCCCACAGCGCGGCGGACTCCTGGACGCGGCGTCGCAGCAGGGGGTAGAGGTCTTGTCCACGGTGGCGCAGGGTCGTGAACCAGGCCAGGTGGTTGATGCCGGCGCACTGCCATTCGAGCTCGTCGTAGGGGACGCCGGCGTAGTCCGCGAGCAGGGCGCTGGTGCCCTGTACCGAGTGGCACAAGCCGACGACGCGCAGCGGCGCGGCACGGGCGGCCACGAGGCACAGGATGCTCATCGGGTTGGTGTAGTTGAGGACCCAGGCGTCGGGGCACAGGTCCTCGCAGTCGTGCAACACATCCAGCCAGACGGGCCCGGTCCGCAGGGCCTTCATGATGCCGCCGGGGCCGATGGTATCGCCGATGCACTGCGAAACGCCGTACTTGAGGGGGATGTCATTGTCGAGGCGCACGGTGGCCGTGCCCGAGACCTCGATGCAGTTGATCACGTAGTCGGCGCCGCGCAGGGCCGCACGGCGGTCGGTCGTCGCGCTCACTGTCCAGCGCCCGCCGCCGATGCGCTGCGCCACCAGTTCCACCACGCGGAGCGAGAGTTCGAGCCGCGCGGGGTCGATGTCCACGAGCCGCAGCTCGCCGCCGAGCCCCTCGATCTGCAAGAGGTCGACGGCCAGCGGGCGGGTGAAGCCGCTGCCGGCGCCGAGAAAACAGATATCGGGCATCAGGCACGCTCCATGCGTCGACCGCGTCGGGCGACGTCGGGCGGCAGTGTATCAAGGCGCGTCCCGAGTCGTCACGGGTCGGTGAGAGCGCGGCAGAGTCCGATTCGGCGGCGAGTTATCGTCCGGGCGCGGCGGCGGGGCCGGGGGCAACTCTACTCCCTTATCTGTTCTTCAAGTCGCCGCGGCCGGCCACCGATGCACCGGGGGAAGTTCGAGGGAGTCCGCCTCGAACGGAGCGGTAGCGCGCGCAATGTCCAAAGACCCCGCGATCAAGGATCCATTCGCCCGCGCGCCCGGTCCTGCGCCGCGCGTGGTCGAAACATCGGCGCGGGCGGCTCCGGGCGGTCTGGTCGGTGGCCGGCTGTGGCGCGGCGTGCTGCCCGAGGGGCTGGGGCTGTGCCTGGTGGCCGTGATTCTAGCGGGGTTTGCGAGCGCGTACTTCCTGGCTGACTACGCCTGGGCCCGCACACGGCCGGCGCTCCGACAGTCCGAGGCGCAGCGGACCGCCCGCGCACTCGCGGTCGTGCTGGGTTCGACGGCGGACGATGCGGGGCCGCGGCTCGAGGCGGCGCTGGAGGCCCTGGGGCGGGAGTCGGGGGTGAAGTCGGTGGAGTGGCTGGGGCCGGACGGTCGGCCGCGGTGGACGTGGCCGCGGTCGCTGCCACCGGCGTTGGCCGGGCTGCGTGCGGACGGGGTAGAGACGGAGGTTCGGGCGGAGGCGGAAGTGCGAGGCGCGGACGGAAGCGGAGCGGGGAAGGTGCGCGTGGGGATGAGGGCGGCGGAGGACGAGGGCTATCGGAGCACGCTGGCGTGGACCTGGGGTGCGGCGGCGGGGTTGACGCTGCTGGTGTTCGGTGGGGTTTACCAGGGACTGCGGCGGCGTGTGCGGGCGGTGGCGGCTGTGTAACGGAACCTGGAGAGCTACGCTGCGGGGCTGGAGGCGGAGCTTTCGACGCTGGTGTTGAGCGATTCGCTGGGGTCGGTGGCGGTGGGGTGGAACCGGCTGATCAGCGAGCTGAGCGG